>NC_019684.1:4237500-4495000 GCF_000316645.1 Nostoc sp. PCC 7524 | reverse complement strand
GTGTGCCTAGGTATCCACCATGAGCCCTTATTAGCTTGACCACAATTTCATTGGTTTCTCCATTGCAAACACTTTTATCCTTCGGATGTCTGTGTCTGCCTGCTTTCAATCGCGTTTCTATGCAGTTTTCAAGGTTCTGGCTGGTACTCACCCAGCAGTCTAACTCCATAGTTAGTTGCTGAACTTTTTTCCCCATTCGTTTTTGTCTTTCCAGGTGGAGGTTAGCGGACTCGAACCGCTGACATCCTGCTTGCAAAGCAGGCGCTCTACCAACTGAGCTAAACCCCCCAACCGAATTTTGGATTTTGGATTCGCAATTTCGGATTGCAAAATACAATCTAAAATCTAAAATCGCCAACCTAAAATTCTTCAGGTGGGCCATCCTGGACTCGAACCAGGGACCTCACCCTTATCAGGGGTGCGCTCTAACCACCTGAGCTAATAGCCCGTACTCGAACCAAATCATAGTTTGAAAGCTTCAACAATCTCTGCGACCGACCTAGAGTAGACCATCTCCAAATCTATTCACTTTCGCTTTCGATTTGTGAGTGGATTCGGTCTCCCTCAAAAGGAGGTGATCCAGCCACACCTTCCGGTACGGCTACCTTGTTACGACTTCACCCCAGTCACCAGCACTGCCTTAGGCATCCTCCTCCACGAATGGTTGGAGTAATGACTTCGGGCGTTGCCAGCTTCCATGGTGTGACGGGCGGTGTGTACAAGGCCCGGGAACGAATTCACTGCAGTATGCTGACCTGCAATTACTAGCGATTCCTCCTTCACGCAGGCGAGTTGCAGCCTGCGATCTGAACTGAGCTACGGTTTGTGAGATTTGCTTGCTATCGCTAGCTTGCTGCCCTTTGTCCGTAGCATTGTAGTACGTGTGTAGCCCAAGACGTAAGGGGCATGCTGACTTGACGTCATCCCCACCTTCCTCCGGTTTGTCACCGGCAGTCTCTCTAGAGTGCCCAACTTAATGCTGGCAACTAAAAACGAGGGTTGCGCTCGTTGCGGGACTTAACCCAACATCTCACGACACGAGCTGACGACAGCCATGCACCACCTGTGTTCGCGCTCCCGAAGGCACTCTCCCCTTTCAAGAAGATTCGCGACATGTCAAGTCTTGGTAAGGTTCTTCGCGTTGCATCGAATTAAACCACATACTCCACCGCTTGTGCGGGCCCCCGTCAATTCCTTTGAGTTTCACACTTGCGTGCGTACTCCCCAGGCGGGATACTTAACGCGTTGGCTCCGGCACGGCTCGGGTCGATACAAGCCACGCCTAGTATCCATCGTTTACGGCTAGGACTACTGGGGTATCTAATCCCATTCGCTCCCCTAGCTTTCGTCCCTCAGTGTCAGTCACGGCCTAGCAGAACGCTTTCGCCACCGGTGTTCTTCCTGATCTCTACGCATTTCACCGCTACACCAGGAATTCCTTCTGCCCCGAACGCACTCTAGCTGTGTAGTTTCCACTGCCTTTACAAGGTTGAGCCTTGCTCTTTAACAGCAGACTTTCACAACCACCTACGGACTCTTTACGCCCAATCATTCCGGATAACGCTTGCATCCTCCGTATTACCGCGGCTGCTGGCACGGAGTTAGCCGATGCTTATTCCTCAAGTACCTTCATATCTTATTCCTTGAGAAAAGAGGTTTACAACCCAAGAGCCTTCCTCCCTCACGCGGTATTGCTCCGTCAGGCTTTCGCCCATTGCGGAAAATTCCCCACTGCTGCCTCCCGTAGGAGTCTGGGCCGTGTCTCAGTCCCAGTGTGGCTGATCATCCTCTCAGACCAGCTACTGATCGTCGCCTTGGTAGTCCCTTACACTACCAACTAGCTAATCAGTCGCGAGCTCATTTTCAGGCAGCAAGCCTTTCACCTCTCGGCACATCCGGTATTAGCCACCGTTTCCAGTGGTTGTCCCCGACCTGAATGCAGATTCTCACGTGTTACTCACCCGTCCGCCACTATCTCCGAAAAGACCGTTCGACTTGCATGTGTTAAGCATACCGCCAGCGTTCATCCTGAGCCAGGATCAAACTCTCCGTTTTGAATCGTTTGTTTTTAGCTCTTTCTTTGGCTGCTCTTTATCCACCCCAGCCTGGTGTGATTTTTTCTTGACGCAGGGTCTTGTTGTATACTGGCTTTCAAACTATAATATTTTCAAGGTTCGGTCGCCTCCGGACTGCGCTTTGCCGCGCTCGTCTCTCAGGCACTTATCCAATATAGCTAACTCTCAACACAGTGTCAACTCTTTCCACAAAATATTTCTCCTCTTTTTTCCCCTATCCCTACAAAGCTTGGATAATCAGTGTTTTAGGCTATAGTGTTCCTGAAAGTTATAGGGAAGTGATTAAATCGTGAGCAAATATGGTGTTTTGCCGCCTTGGCTGGTAATAGATCCGTTATTGAGTAGTTGGCTGTTGGAAGACGTTGGTCGAGGCGATCGCACAACCAACAGCTTATTAGCCACAGATGCAATTACAGGAACAGCTACATGGATAGTGAAAGCACCAGGAATAATCGCTGGCTTACCAATTGCTGCAAGGGTGTTTCAGCTTCTGAATGAAAAAGTGAACTTTGTGGCTACTGCTAATGAAGGTTCGTTCTGTGAAGCAGGACAAGTAGTAGCTGAAATTGATGGTTCTTTGGATGCCTTACTGATGGGGGAACGAGTGGCGCTTAACTTGGCTATGCGTTTAAGTGGAATTGCTACCCTAACTAATAAATATGTTGATCAAATTGCAGATTTATCAGCTCAATTGGTGGATACGCGCAAAACTACACCAGGATTGAGACTGTTGGAGAAGTATGCAACTGCTGTGGGTGGCGCGATCAATCATCGCATGGGTTTGGATGATGCGGTGATGATTAAAGATAATCATATTGCTGCTGCTGGGGGAGTTGGAGAAGCTATTACACGTATTCGTGCCAAAATTCCGTATCCCTTGACAATCGAAGTGGAGGCAGAAAGTTTAGATCAAGTGCAAGAAGCTTTGCAGTATAAAGCTGACATCATTATGTTGGACAATATGCCGTTGGATTTAATGCGTGAGGCGGTGCATCTAATTCGCCAGCAAGATAAACGGGTAAAAATCGAAGCTTCTGGTAATGTGACTCTAGCAACTATTCGTGCTGTAGCGGAGACAGGGGTTGACTATATTTCTAGTAGTGCGCCGATTACTCAGTCCGGGTGGTTGGATTTGAGTATGAAGATTCCAATTTAATGGGTGATACTATACCCTAAATATTGTGGCTAGCTAATGGAGAAAGTTCGTGGAATTTTTATCCGATTCCGTTGTGCTATCACGGATGCAATTTGCTCTGACTGCAATATTTCATATGCTTTGGCCTGTTCTGACTACAGGGATGGGGATTTACTTAGTCATTGTGGAGGGACTCTGGCTAAAAACTAAAAATCCAGACTATTATCTTCATGCCCGCTTTTGGTCAAAGTTTTACGTCCTGAATTTTGGGATTGGTGTAGCTACTGGTATCCCAATGGAATTTCAGTTTGGGACAAATTGGGCTCCCTTTTCGGAAGCAGTAGGTAACTTTTTTGGCAGTGTAATTGGTTTTGAAGCTTCTTGGGCATTCATGCTAGAGGCTGCTTTCTTAGGGATTATGTTATTTGGTTGGGAACGGGTGAATCCTGCAATTCACTATCTCTCAACTATTTTGGTGGCTGTGGGTGCAAATCTTTCAACCCTGTGGATTTTGACAGCTAATTCTTGGATGCAAACCCCCGCAGGTGGGGAATTGGTGAATGGCAAGTTTGTGGTTCACGATTATTTCCAAGCCATTTTAAATCCCTTTATGGTCAACAGTGTGCTGCATATGTTCTTTGCTACACTAGAGACTTCTTTATTTGTGATTGGGGGAATCAGTGCTTGGTACATTCTCCGACAACGCCACACAGAATTCTTTTGTCAATCTTTAAAGATTGCCTTAGCAGCGGCGATCGCAGTTGCACCATTACAAATATACATTGGTCATTTAAGCGGCGAACAAGTTTATCACTATCAACCCACAAAATTAGCCGCCATGGAAGCCCAGTGGAAAAGCACACCAGCCGGACAACCTGCTGACTGGAGTTTACTTGCCATACCTAATGAGAAAGCTGAGAAAAACGATTGGGAAATTACTATTCCTAATGCTTTGGGATACATTCTGGAATTTAAAAAGAATCTTTCTCAACCAGTGCAAGGTTTAAAAGAGTGGAAACCAGAGGATCGTCCCCACATGGTAGGTTTGATTTACTATGCCTTCCGGACAATGATCGCCATTGGTTTTTTCTTTGCAGGTTTAATGCTTTTGAGTACACTGCAATGGTTACGTGGCAAACTTTCAGCAGAAAACATTACCCAGCAACGTTGGTTAATGCTGGCTTGGGTATTTGCTGCGCCTTTAGGATACATCGCCGTTGAATCAGGTTGGATTGTGCGATGCGTGGGTAGACAACCTTGGACACTTTACGGACAAATTCGTACTGTTGATTCGGCTTCTCGTTTACCTGCTAGTAATGTGTTAACTTCACTCACTGCTTTTGCTGTAGTTTATATCATCTTATTTGTAGCGGCTATGTATTTTGGTAGCCGCATTATCCGCACAGGGCCAAACCTGGAACTACTAATACCAGGAACAGAAATTAATAAACCCGCAGTAGAAACAACGCCTGGTGAGTTTCTTCCCGATGAACGTCCTGTTGAGGCACAACAATAAGTCACTGAAACCGTAAAATCTCATAAGATTGAAACCAAAGAAGCACAGAGAAACAAGCATAAATCGTCTGTATTTATCTGTGCTTCTTCATAATATTTAGGAAAAATTACCACCTATTACTTTACTGATAGGAGACTATATGGAGACGCTACAGTATTTTCTCCCCCAAGTCTGGTTTGTAATTTTAGCCCTCTTTTTATTCCTCTACGTAATGCTAGACGGGTTTGATTTAGGGGTTGGTATTTTATCTCTGACTTCCTCTGATGAGGAACGGCGAGGCATATTAATGACTAGCTTGAGCAATATTTGGGATGCTAATGAAACGTGGCTAGTTCTCATGGGTGGAGGGCTTTTTGGTGCATTTCCTCTGGCTTACGGCACAATTTTGAATGCTTTGTACATCCCTATTCTTGTGATGGTATTTGGGTTTATTTTTCGGGGTGTAGCATTTGAATTTCGAGAATTATCCAGACGTAAATTTTTTTGGAATTTCGCCTTTGGTGCTGGAAGCTTTGCTGCTGCACTTGGTCAAGGTTTCGCGTTGGGTGCAGTATTAAAAGGTATTAAAGTTGATGCAACAGGACACTTTATCGGTAGCAATTGGGATTGGTTCAGTATACCGTCGGTGTTGGTAGCTTTAACTTTAATTCAAGGCTATGTTTTGATTGGTTCTACATATTTGATTTGGAAAACTACAGGAGAATTACAGGAAACGCACTATCAAACAGCTAAACTTGCTGCTTGGACAACACTAATTGGTGCGATTTTGATCACAATTACCACACCAATCATTTATGAAAGTGCTAGATCACGTTTATTTCAGCAACCCCTAGTTTATATCTTTGCAACTATTCCTGTGTTGGGAGTGTGGTTGATTTGGCAACTTTTGCAAAGTCTTGAACGTAAGGAAGAACGAACGCCTTTTGTCTGGACAATTCTGTTATTTGTAATGACATTTATAGGATTGGGATTAATTGTTTTTCCCTACATTATTCCTACTCAGATCACAATTTATGAAGCATCAGCTGACCCCAGTTCCCTAGTAATTATGATTATATTTATTGGCTTCCTGATTCCGGTAATGCTGTTTTACAACCTTTACCAGTACATTGTGTTTCGGGGTAAAGTTACTGGTGGACAATATGGGGAGTAAAATTTCTTAAAAATCACCACAATATAAAATAAGTCCGCTTGAGCGGACTTGGACTAAAATTTTTGATGTTGTTTAAGCTAACTATTTTTAGCCACATTGAATCAGATAGCTGTTTTTAGTGGTGGCAATAATCATAGTTAACGTCAATGCTACTTGATTTTTTGTTTAATAAAAGTTACCACCTGAGTTAATTGTTTCTTCAAGCCATCAATTTCTGCTTGCATTTTGGCAATCTTGTCATTCAACGCTTGAATTTCTGCTGCTGAAGTTACTTCTGGCTCGGCAGTTGGTACTGTAGCGGTTTTAGCAACAGTAGGGGTGGCTATCGCCCCATTGGTGACAGTGGCAGTTGCTACTGTACCATTTTTAACAGCAACACCCACGGCAACAGGTTCTGGGCGTGGTAGTTTAGCCTTGGTCATTGCTGACTTAATGGCGTTAATTAGCTGTTTTTGATCAAAAGGTTTACCCAAAAATTCAAAATATTCAAAAGGTTCACTGATTTTTTCAGTTACCTCTTCCTTGCGGCCAGACATAATGACTAAAGGAATCTTTCTTAAATCAGGATTAGCCTGAACTTGTTGGAAAACTTCCCAACCACTCATTTTGGGTAAGAGGAAATCCAACATAATTAAGCTGAGTTTTTCCTGACGGATGAAATTGAATCCTTCTAAACCGTCTTTTGCTTCCAATACCTCGAAATTGCCAGGAGGTAGCATTTCTCGTACTTTCACCCTGACGACGGTAGTGTCATCGATAACTAGAATTTTGTTACTTACCACGACTGATTGCTCTTAAAGAATATCTAAGTTTAAATAACGGCTTTGCCGATTGACCGTGAGAATGCTCCCACTATATCCAACATTGTTATTAATTGGGGGATAGTATATTTCGGTATAAATGTCGTTGCAGGTAGTGCTTTACAAAACTTCTACTTGTGTATTTAAAATTTTATGTCAAGGTGATATTTAAAGCCTTACAGTACCATTGCTTGGAGTGATATGACTTCTTCACAATCAGCCCAAATCAAGTCAGAAATTACGGCAATGCCTAGCTGGTTACGCCGTCCTATTGGCAAAGCTAGTGAAATCTCCACCGTACAAAGGATTATCAAGCAACGTCAAATCCATACAATTTGTGAAGAAGGTCGCTGTCCCAATCGGGGTGAGTGCTATGCCCAAAAAACTGCGACATTTTTACTGATGGGGCCAACCTGCACTCGTGCTTGTGCCTTTTGCCAAGTAGATAAAGGCCATGCACCAATGCCTATTGATCCAGAGGAAGCACAAAAGGTAGGGGAGGCAGTGCAGCTTTTAGGATTGCGTTATGTGGTACTGACTTCTGTAGCCCGTGATGACTTGCCAGATCAGGGTGCAGGTCATTTTGTGAAAACGATCGCAGCTATTCGTGATTTGAACCCCAACACCCAAATTGAAGTGCTAACACCAGATTTTTGGGGTGGAGCAGGTGCTGGAGAAGTAGGACAACGCGATCGCATCGCGTTGATTGTGGCAGCCAAGCCAGCTTGTTTTAACCACAATATTGAAACGGTACGACGGTTAACGGGGCCAGTCCGCCGAGGAGCCAAGTATGATCGCTCTTTGCGGGTATTATCTCTAGTCAAAGAACTCGATGCGACTATTCCCACCAAATCCGGTTTAATGTTAGGACATGGGGAGACTAGGGAAGAAATCGTCACCGCAATGGCGGATTTAAGGGCTGTAGGGTGCGATCGCCTCACTCTAGGTCAGTATATGCGTCCATCCTTAGAACATCTGCCAGTCCAAAAATATTGGACACCAGAGGAATTTGATGAACTCGGCAAACTCGCCTGGGAAATGGGATTTAGTCATGTCCGTTCCGGGCCTTTGGTTCGTAGTTCATATCATGCGGGGGAGGAGTGAGTGCTGTTAGTGTAGCGGTGCGTAGCCCGATAAGAGCCAATAGTTATTAACTTTTCTCTTCTGCTCCTCTGTTTCCCAGTCCCCAGTCCCCAATTTCCTAAATTCTCACAAATATTTTTAAAGAATTTTGATAATTGGCTCCTCTGTTTGGTATTTCTGAAAAAGTCTGACATTAGGAGAACCGCCATATGGCTAAAGTTAAAAATCCCGCAGTTGCTGATTCTGGAGCTAAACCACCCTATGCTTTCCGCACAGGTTGGGCTATTCTACTACTGGCTGTTAACTTTTTAGTAGCGGCATACTATTTCCACATTATTGAATAGTTAGCAGCTTCATGGTGTTGCTCAAATCGTCCCTTTGAATAAACCTTTGGGACGAATGAGCAACACCAAAATCATGATTAATAGCGCCACACCTTGCTTATACTGGGAACCCAACCAGGGTGTACTTACCTCTTGGACGATACCAATAATAAAAGCGGCGGCGATCGCTCCGTAGGGATTGCCAATGCCTCCCAAAATTACGGAAGCAAATAAGGGCAAAATCAAAAACCACCCCATATTAGGACGTACAGCTGTAATTAAGCCATACATACTGCCACCCAAGGAGGTGAGTGTACCAGCAATTAACCATGTCCAAAAAATTACTTGATCAACATCAATCCCAGATACCTTGGCTAAATCTAAGTCGTCAGCCACAGCTCGCATCGCTTTGCCAATTTTAGTGTTTTGTAACAGGTAGTGCAGCGCCACGATGGCTAACAATGCCAATGCCAACACCAACAATTGATTTTGCGGTACTCTGATGCCAAAAATATCAAGTGCCGGGGTAATGGGTAAGTTGTAATTTTGATTTCTACCTCCCCACAGGAGAATAATGCTATTGCGGAGGAATAAGGCTAGTCCAATTGAGATGATAATCAGCGTCGTGGAATTAGCACGGATAGAGCGCATCCTTGACCACAGTAATTTTTCTGATAACAGCATTGCCAAGACTGTACCTGCGGCAGCCAAAACCATTGACACCCAAATATTTAACCCCAAGGTATTGAGGAGTAAAGTCAGGTAAGCCCCTAACGTCAAAAAGTCACCGTGAGCAAAATTAGATAACCGTAAAATCCCGTAAGTAAGTGTGAGTCCGACTGCGGCTAAAGCAATGATACTCCCCACCGCAATACCGTTGACAATTAGCTGAATTATTTGTGTGTCCATAGTTTCACCTAAATAAATTGTCTGTTAATCACTTTTAATGGCTGATTTCAATTAATAATTTCTGGTTTTGCAGTGTTGTTCGACACTATAGGTGATAATTTGTCAACAAAAAAGAATTGTGAGCTAATATACATAGAATCTTGTTCGCATTTTTTTTGCGACACCACAATTGTTCAACGGTCTAGTTGACCATGCAGCAGTATTCAAGCTTACCAGAACAGAACTCACAGGTAGATACCACAACTTCACAACTTCAGGCTGAGTTATGGCTGGAGCGCAGCTTGAACCAGCTACAAATTCGGCTGAATGATTGTCTATTTGCTGTTTTTACCAATGTCTCACAGGAAAGAACCACAGAAACTGGAATTTTTCAAACTGTGGTGAATGAACTCGACCTGATTTTAAATGGGAATAGAGTGGCGATCGCACATTTTGCCGTAGGTATTGCCCTGTTTCAACCACAAGACGCAGTTGGTAAGATTTACTATATTTCTCATTCTTTACTTGTTGGTTCACAATCTCTGCTACCAGAGGTGGGGCTGAAAAAAGGTAGAAAACTGCGGTTGGAATTGCAAGCAGAAATCAAACTTAAAGATTTACAAGATTTAGAAACCCAACAGCCGCCAACAGCTTGGAGATTAACTGATGCAGTCGGGACTATAATTGGCTGGTTACTCATGGCTACACTTACCCCAAACTCTCACAGCCAAACGTTAACAACATCACAAGTTAAACTTAGTCCGCTATTAATGGCTAAGGCAGCAGAGCAGTGTGTTAAAACACTGACGCAACTTAAACAACTTCAATCTTTACAACAAAAATCTCAGGATTTAGTGATCTCTAATCAAGAACTGAAGCGAACAAATCAACTAAAAAATCAGTTTTTAGCCAACACCAGTCATGAAATTCGCACACCATTAAGTTCCATTATTGGTTTTACCCACCTGCTCCTAGCTCAAGGCTACGATCCAACTAGAGAACGTCATCGTGAATATTTAAATATCATTCAGTCTAGTGGCAAGCATTTACTAGCTCTGATCAATGACATTTTGGATCTTTCTAAAATTGAAGCTAATCAATTAGAAGTGCAATGGGAAAAAGTTGATGTGCCAGAATTGTGTCGCAATGTTCTAGCACTGATCAAAGAAAAAGCTAGTAATAAGGGGTTAAAGTTATCTTTAGAAATAGATTCTGATGTCATAAACTTAGTAGCAGATCCCTTAAGGCTCAAGCAAATGCTCTTAAATTTGCTGTTCAATGCCGTCAAGTTTACCAGTCAAGGCACTGTAGGTTTAAAAGTGACACGGCAGGACTCATGCTTGCATTTTCTGGTTTGGGATACAGGTGTTGGTATATCCAAAGAAAACCAAACTCTACTTTTTCATCCTTATTTCCAAGTTTCTAACTCCTCAGCTAGCCAAAATGAAGGTACTGGCTTGGGGTTAACAGTAACGCAAAAACTGGCAGAAATTCATGGCGGTTCTGTGAAGGTGGAATCAGAAGCTGATTGCGGTTCCCATTTTACTATCATCTTACCGCTAAGACCTACAAGCGCAGTTTTATCAACGGATATGGAGGAAGATAAAGAAGCAACATCTTCAAAATCTTTGCCTATAACTCCCAGCACCAGCCAAGAAATTTTGCTGGTGGAGGATGACTTACCCAACGCGAAACTGATGCAAATTCATCTGAGTAAGTTGGGATATGAAGTAAATTGTGTCAAAAATCCTGGGGAAATGTGGGCAGCACTCACCCAAAAACAGCCAGCAGTTATTTTAATAGATATTTTTCTGCCAGATGCCAATGGTTTGGATCTGGTGCAGCAGTTACGAGAAAAACCTGAATATCAACAGATTCCTATTATTGCCCAAACTGCCATGGCTATGAAAGGCGATCGCGAAATCTGTCTGGCTGCTGGATGTAATGAATATATTTCTAAACCAATCGACTTATCACTTTTGGCTAGTTTGGTAGCAAAGTATAGTCAACCGAGTTAAAGCATCGGTGATTGGTCAATGGGCAATGACTACAATAGAATCTATCTGGTGCTATTGGCTTATGGCAGGAATTGGGAAATGATGTTGACAGAAAAACTTGAGCAATTAAAAGTTTTATTTGCAGAGATGGGACAGGCGTTGATTGCCTACTCTGGTGGCGTTGATAGCACTTTAGTTGCCAAGATTGCTTATGATGTGTTGGGCGATCGCGCTTTGGCTGTGACAGCTGTTTCACCTTCGCTGTTACCAGAAGAACTAGAAGATGCCACAATTCAAGCCGCAACTATTGGGATTCCTCATCAAATCATCCAGACTCACGAGATGGAAAATCCTAATTACACAGCTAATCCTGTCAACCGTTGTTATTTTTGCAAAAGCGAATTACACGACAACCTCAAACCTCTAGCTATAGAGTTGGGCTATCCCTATGTGGTGGATGGGGTGAATGCTGATGATTTAAACGATTATCGCCCAGGCATCCAAGCTGCGAAAGAAAGAGGAGCGCGATCGCCTTTAGCTGAAGTCGGTGTCACCAAGTTAGAAGTCCGGCAACTTTCCCAACACTTAGGTTTACCTTGGTGGGATAAACCAGCACAACCTTGTCTCAGTTCCCGTTTTCCCTACGGTGAAGAAATTACTGTCGCTAAGTTACAACGCGTAGGTAGAGCAGAAATTTATCTGCGAAAGCTAGGTTGGCAGAATCTACGTGTTCGTTCTGAAGGCGATACCGCACGCATCGAATTATCACCCGAAAAAATTAAAGATTTCGTCATGATGACAGACTTGCAGTCTGTAGTGACAGCATTCCAAGAGTTTGGATTTATCTATGTAACTCTTGATTTAGAAGGTTATCGCAGTGGCAAATTAAACCAAGTCTTAAATCGGGAAGCCTTGGGAGCTAAAGTATGAGTAAGTGCTGTTAGCTTTCTTCGGGGCGATGAGCCGCGTGCTTAGTTCTGACTACAGAATTTATTAATCACCCTATATGGTTTCCGCTTCTACTGAGACTAAAATACAACCATTGATTTTCCAAGTCTCATCAGGTTGTTTTTCCATAAAATATAAGGCTTTTAGGGGAACTCCATCAGGTGATAGCAGCAATACTGGCTGAGTGATGTTGTCTTGGATTGTGGTAATTTTATCGAAAAATACAGAGCGAGGACGGTAAACTGCCGGATAACTCAGGCTCACCATTCGCATAAAGTTCTCTGCGGTTTGGAATTGCTCTTTGATTGCAGGACTAGCAAAGGTGAAAGCTGCTTGAGCATCATCCTTTTGAAATGCTGCTAGTTGGCATTCTACAACAGAGCGTATGGCAATAAAATCGTTCTCAGTAGCTTCCATAAAACCTGTAATTTGCGATCGTCTATATCAGAGTGAAGCCTATCGCTCAATTTCTAGTTTGAGAGAGTTTGAATTCTACTTGCTGGAGGGCAAATCGCCAAACATCATAACCATCTTGTGACAGATGTAATCCATCAGTGGTTAAATCTAAGCGTAAGTTACCATCAGCATCTGCAAACCAGTGATGAATATTTAAGTAATTAGCTCCTTCTTGTTTAGCAATCTGAGCAATTCTCGTATTTAAACGACGAATGCGGCTATTAGGAATTGTTGAGATTTGAGTCGGTAGGATAGACTGAACAAATATCTGAGCTTGAGGGTGAGTTTGTCGTAAGCTCCGCATAATTCGGCGGTAATTACGCAAAATTACTTCATCGTTTGTACCTTTTCTTAAGTCGTTAATCCCAGCCATAATATAAATTGCATCTGGTCGCGTTTTAGAAAAGGCTGCCAATCTGGTGGCGATACCACCAGATGTATCTCCAGATATGCCCTGATTGAGCCATAATTTACCAGTAGGTAGTTTTTCTCTGGGGAACCACAAGCTTAAGGAATCACCAACTAAGATACTCAAGCGATTTTTGCCTTGACCTTGAGCGATCGCTTTCCCTTCTAAAGCTAATAAAATTTTCCAATCTTCATAAGTTAATTGTTGCTTTTGACCTGACTCTCGCAATAATTGCAAACTATCAATATCTGTACGTGTATAAATCTGGCCTGTTCTCAGTGCTGATAACCTTTGATAGTAAAGTTGATTACCAGATGTTAATGGCAGATTAGTTGGTTGGTTGTTGGGATTAAATAATGATTCTAATGGGTTTGGTAATTCTTGAGTGTTAAATCGCCTTAAGGTAACATCTTCACTGGAAAGGTGTTTTTCACTGGTTTTTGGTTCAGAAGCCTCTGAAGAGGGTAACAGTTGGCTGCTCAATTCTGATAAGGAGAGATGCAAAAGCCTAGGGAAAAATTTTTCGCTTAATGTTGGTTGTAATTTTTCTACAGGCTGGGATACTTGATTACTAAATTCAGGTGCAGATATTTCATTATTCAGATTGTTTTTTACATCTGTTATTGTCTGCAAAGTTTGTTTTGTATCCAAATGTGATATGTGCTTTTTTGGCAAGATATGTGACATCTCTGGAAGAGCTGATGCTGGTATTGCCAATCCTGTTAACAAGCCTGCTGCCAACAGATAAGGTTCCCTCATCGCTTTCTCTCTCCTCTAAGTTACTGCTTTTTTCTTTGACAGCGTTAATTATCCGTATTCAGGAAATTTTACTGTGGTTAAATATTATTCTTATTGAGAATGTATATTTCTGTAAACTAGGTTAACAAGATTATCTTTGACAATTTACAAATTCTTTAAAACCCAACTTTTCTAGTATATAGACTAGCTTGATGTCAGATTTCAGAAGCGCCATTGGGTTGGTTATATTTATGAAGCATTTTTTACCAAGTGATGGACTCCGTAAGCACAAAGCTAGGATGATCTTGAGTGGTAAAGATTTTGTACTAATTGGAACAGTAATGTCACACATGACTAATTCCCAAGACGCTCAACAGTGCTTCCATACTAAAGTATGTACTGTGATCATTAATTGAGTCGGTATGAATGGAAGGAAGAAGGTTTTTAGCTAAAAACATTCATATTTTTTTACATTGAGAGTAAATGTGATAAATTTTACTAATTACTTAGACACGTTCATAGGTTAACACTTAGGGTTTATGTGTTATCACCCAATTAAATTTAGTGCAATTTATATAGAATAAGCCCGTGGGAAATGCTAAGATTTATCCGAAGTCATTGATGTTTCCCTGTAATTTTGTGGCTAGAGCTAGTACAGCAATTGGAGTCAGTCCAATTATTAAGGAGATTGTGCAAAAACAGGCACATTCAACACGTTTAACCCTAAAAGAGGTAATTCTGATGGGAATGTTAGCGATAGATAAACTTGATGATCAAAGTCGTCAAGAGTTAGCAGATCAAGTTCACCAAATGCAAGTCAATGGTGAAATTTAAATCTGCTTTCTAGAGTTAAGTAGTCTAGAGTCTACAGCTAATAGTTAACTATTGACTCTTGATTATTCACTAAATCGATAACGGCTTCCCAGCACATAATCCTCATTAATCTCTAACGATATCCATCGGCGTTGCAAAGTTTCAGCAACAAACCCAGTAGTATTAGAACCTGCAAACGGGTCTAATACTAGATCACCTTCGTCAGTTAAAAACTTGATGAAAAATTCAGCAAAACCTTGAGGAAATCTAGCTGGATGTGGTTTTATCCCGGCTGCTTTACAACGTCGTAGATAAGCACTATTGGATTCAGTATTAGCAAGTTCTATCAAATTTGGTGGAATTGCACCTTGATTATCTTTTTGAAATTTATCAGAAATATCGTGTCCACTAGGACGAATTTTAGCTTTGTAGCCATTCTTGAGTAATTTTTCCATACTCTGGCTATATGGCTTTAAAACTTTTCTATTATTGGCTTTAGGGTGCGGCGTTTTCGACAACCACCAAACTGTATTGACTGCATCTTTGACACGAACTCTTCTAATTGTTACCCATTCAGCAGGAGTAGGGAGTCTTGCTGGATTGTAGTGATAGAATTCTTGCGCCAGAAAAAAGCCAACTTCTTTGCATAATTTAATTAGCAATTCGTATTGATAGATACTCCGTACAGGATTACCAGGAAGATAAGCGCCACCTAAATCTAAAACAAATGAACCATTTTCTGCTAAAACTCTTTTAAATTCGTAGGCAAAGGGCAAAAACCACTCAATATATTTATCCGAGCTTTCGTTACCGTATTCTTTTTTGCGCGTTAAAGCGAAGGGTGGTGAAGTGATGATTAAATTAATACTATTGTCTGTGATACTGCTGATAATTTCTAGGCTGTTACCCAAATAGGCTTGGCCGTGCTGTTGTGTGTAATAGGGTGTTAACTTGATTAATTTTGTTGTTGTTGTTTTCTGTGAGTTCAAGCGATATCTAAAATTATCTCAATGACTGAAAGACTACCACTTTTTGTAAGGTAGGAACTTACCAGACATAGTAATTTTAACGCGATCGCCTTTGGGGTCTTCTTCCTTCTCCACATCCAAGGTAAAATCAATGGCACTCATAATCCCATCGCCAAATTTTTCTTGTATAACTTCCTTAATAGGGAAGCCATACACCTGCATAATCTCGTAGAACCGATAAATCAATGGATCGGTTGGGACGACAGGCCCTAATCCTTTGACTGGGTACTCTGTCAATTCTTGAATATAGATTGGGGCTAAATCCAATGCGTCTATAATTAACCGCGCCTCTTCCTCAGAAGCACTGGCTTGACGATAGAATACAGCAGCAATCCAGACTTCATCGCGTCCGAGAATTTTTTCTAGATCAGCAAAGCTTAGTCCTTTCTCTTTCTTGGCTGTTAGTAGGGTTTGCGTAATTTCAGGAACAGACATTTAGTCGCTTACCTAGTGAATTAATTTTTCCAGAGGAAATTCTATCATATTGTTCGGATTACTGAAGCGGAATCAGCGATCACTCGATTATTTAGCCGATTAATTAATTGATGATTAAGATTTTATATCAGATGCAAATATTCTAAATATTTGTATAGGAATCCGTTTTGGGTTTTAAACTTACTTGCGAACAGAGGAAATGGGTAACAGGTAACAGAGAATAAAGGGTTATGAGTTATATTAAGTTTTTTTTTCAAAAATTAAATATCACTCCTATAGTGCATAAAAATGTCAAAAATATCAACTATTTTTTAAAAAACTTCAATATGTCCAGTATAATCCACAAAATGTAAATTATAATCTGTAGATTTAGATTCTTACTTTGTTAATTATGTCTAACTAGAGCAAATGAAAGAGGTAGATATAAAGTGGCGTTTTGGTCGATATGTAAGAAAGCGAAGGAGAGAACTAGATTTATCTCAAGAAGAATTGGCTGAAAAGGCGGAACTTCACCGTACTTACATTTCAAGTATTGAATCAGGAAAATGTAATGTTTCCTTAGACAATATAGAAAGAATAGCTAACGCTCTAAATATATCCATACCTGATTTATTTGCCAATTGTCATCCAGATTCAAATAATTGAAGTCAAGTATGGATAAAGATACTAAGCAAAAAATCAAGGATAATCTGAAAAAATCAATTAGAGATTTTTTTAAAAATAAACAAGTAAAAAATTACCAAGTGTTAGATGATATTTTTCCAATTGAAAGAAGAATACGCTCTTTGATTGGTGGTTTAGAAACAAGTTTAGGAACAACTTGTTGGGAACCTATAGCTAAAACATTAGCAGAAATAAATGGATTTGAAATTGTCACCAAAAAAATATTACGTCCTGAACCATTTCCTAGAGACTTAGAGAATGAATTGAATAAATTAGTTACCGAACGTGAAAATAAGCCTAATAATAAGAGAGTTCCCACGGAAGAATGTATTCAAAGATTAAAAGAGGCCGCTTTAAAAACTAATCAAGAAGATATCATTCAATATACATCTCCTCCATCTGGAACTGGCGTTGATATTCATTTTTGCAAAAACGGAATTGAGTATATTTTTGATATAAAAACTACACAGCCAAATCAAGGTGATTTTAAAAAATTTAATAAGCAGCTTTTGGAATGGTACGCTTATAGGTATACTGAAAACCCTGATACAAGTTTAGAAGCTCGTATTGCTATTCCTTTTAATCCTTTTTCAAAATCTTGGTATGAAGAACAAAAAAGTAAATTGTCTAGTTCTCCCTTGGATATCACTAGAGATCTATGGGTTGAAAATGAGTTTTGGGACTTCTGCTCTGGAAAACAAAATACATTTCAACATCTTAAAGCACTTTTTGTAGAACTAGGTAAAGAGGACTTTGCAGCAGAATTTCATGATATTTTCTATAAACCTAAAAACTAGATTCTTAGAATATTAAGTAATTCTTTGGCGACATACTCAACAACAGGTATAGGAACAGAATTACCAAACTGTCTTCTGGCAATATCATCTTTTTCATGGTATTTAAAATCTTTAGGAAACCCTTGTAATTTACAAGCGTGCTTTGCAGTAATTGGTATATATTGTTTATTTTTATATATTTTTTCTAAAAAAAGTCTTTTATATTGCTCTGGATGACTTGCAGAAATCGAGACTGTTGCTATGTAGTCTTTGGCACCAGTAGCGGTTAAAGTCGGTACGATATCAGCAGCAGGAAGTATAATTCTATAAATATTATTGATACCTGTCATATTCTTAGAATTCACAAACTCATACTTGTGATCATCAGTTAAACGAAAGATTTGTTTATCTACTAAATTATCTAATTCATTTAATTTGATATCAGGTATAATTTCTTGAAAATTCTGAAAAGATAAAGGATTACCATCTTTATTTCCATACTTTTTACTTCTTCTATGTTTTAGAAGAGTCAAACAAATTATTTTCTCTCTATCAGTAGTGTCTATAATATCCCAAGAGTGGATTGTTGTATGTCCATTTCTTAAATCTGAAAAAATGAAAAAATCATTTAATTCATCATCTTTTTGAAATCTAGTCCTTGATGGTGGAATCACACCTTTAAATAAGGTATTTGCATCTAATTTAGCTTTTTTTACGATTTTAATATTTTTCAATTCATCTAAAATATCTAAAACCTTGGGATGTACTTTTAAAGATTCAGGAAAATTATACTCTTGACATTTTTCTATATCTTTTCTAATTCCAACAATAAACACTCTGTCTCTATTTTGAGGTAATCCAAAATCATAAGCATTAAGTATCTTCCATTTAACGCAATATCCTATATTTTCTAGTTCATGTAAAATTAATTCTAAATTCTCTCGATTTTTAGGGCTAGCTAATCCACTAACATTTTCAAATATAAAAGATTTGGGTTGACTTTGATTAACCAGTCGAATTACATCAAACCATAATTTACCTCTGGGATCATCAAAACCCCTTAAACAACCTGCAACTGACCAGGGTTGACAGGGAACACCACCAACAACTATATCTATATTTGCTGGAAGTTCAGGAATTTTTGTAATATCTCCCAACTCTATTTCATCTTGATTTAGGTAGCTGATAAAATTTTGTTTATATACTTGAATAGCTTGTTTGTCTATTTCGGAATAGCCCAAGCATTGACCACCTAGTTTCTCTAAAGCAATTCTAAATCCACCAATACCAGCAAACAAGTCAACAAAGGAGAACTTACTTTGGTGAATTACTAATCGTAGAGGTAATTCTATTTGTATTGATGTTTGTGAGCATTCACCTTTCATCTTTATTCAATAGTTCAGTGAAGTCAATAATTTATTATCTACATAATTAATATACCAAATAATGTACTATGACAGATTATAATTTTTGCTTGAAGTAAGTGGAGCAATATTTCAAATCTTAATTATAAGATTATATAAATGCAGCAAATTAAAAGTAAAATTCTGAATCTGAACAGTTAAAGGATTTCCTGTAGGTTGATGTTTTATCACAATGTATTAACCTACAGGAAGCTACGCGAACACAGTTAAGTTTAGTGGAACTGCAAACTTCAGTTTGGCAGAATTGCAAAAATCTTAACTCACTAAATCAGGAAAAACCTCTTGCACAGCCGGGTGAACTAAGCGATGATTCCGGACATTTAAACCCTTAGCTAAAGCTGGGTTGACATCTAATGCTTTAATTCCTAAATTCGCCAACTGCACAACATAAGGTAGTGTACTGTTATTAAGTGCTTGGGTGGCTGTCCAAGGTACTGCTCCTGGCATATTGGGAACGCCGTAATGTACTACACCCTCTTCTATATATGTTGGTTGAGTGTGAGATGTCGCGTGTAAGGTTTCCACACAACCACCTTGATCAACGGCAACGTCAACAATTACAGAACCGGGGTGCATTTGTTTAACCAATTCACGATTGACTAGAATTGGCGCTCTGCGTCCTAATACTAAAACAGCACCAATCAGTAAATCCGCTTCTTTCACAGCCGCTTCAATATGGGCAGAGTTACTGTAAAGCAATTCAACTCTAGAACCAAATAAAGTTTCTAAATAAGATAAACGCTCAACGTTAACATCTAAAATTTGTACCGCCGCACCCATGCCTATAGCAATTCTGGCGGCTTCTGTACCAACTACACCACCACCTAAAATTACTACTGTGCCTGGTTTTACTCCAGGAACACCACCCAAAAGTACACCTCTACCACCTTGCTGACGTTCCAAGTAGCGTGCGCCAAATTGTACGGCTAGTCTACCGGCGATGATGCTCATAGGGGTAAGCAGAGGAAGTCTGTTAGCTCCAGGTAGCTCTACGGTTTCGTAGGCGATCGCACAAGTGCCAGAATCAATTAAATTCTCTGTTAATTTGCGATCGGCTGCCAAATGCAGATAAGTAAACAATATCTGCTCTTTTCGCAAAAATTTATACTCACTAGCCAGTGGTTCTTTAACTTTAACAACTAGCTCTCGATTCCAAACCGCTTCTGCTGTAGAGACAATCTCAGCCCCTGCACTTTGATAATCCTCATCTGTAAACCCAGCACCACTACCAGCTTGAGTCTCAACGAAAATAGTGTGACCATTTTCTCGCAATACCCGCACACTAGAAGGACTTAAACCTACTCTGAACTCTTGATCTTTAGTCTCTTTGGGAACGCCGATTTCCATGTAACGCCTCAGATAAATTTTTGTTTAATTTAGCCTGCCAGTCTGAGACTGACACTTCCGTATTAGGGATAGCTATCTACAACATTAGGTTTCCCAATTGAAATTAATTAAGCCTCAAAGCACTGACCCTTGACGATTGCTGCATTATTTCTACAATATATAAAGAATAATTACAAATTGTTAAAAAGCCTTTGCAAAGCTCTTTAATGAAGGAGCTACTAGATTTTTCCAGTTATCTTGTCCTTCAAGCTTTGCAATCAGCTCAAAACTCGTTATCAAGTCCCGTTTGCCGAAAAGAGGTTTTTCAAAGATGTCACAAACACAACCTACTGTCACCCCCAAACTAGAGGAGCCGAAATTTGGCTTTAATGAATATGCTGAACGCTTGAATGGTCGAGCTGCCATGATTGGCTTTCTGTTGATGGTAGTGATTGAATATGTTACCAATCAAGGTGTTCTCTCTTGGCTTGGCCTTAAGTAGTTCTTAGTGTTGAAGTTGTAAGCTAGTAATTAGAAGAGTTTTAACCAGCTGGAACATCCAGCTGGTTTTGACTGTATTCATTAATAATGAAATACCTCACAGGAGTTTTTCTTGATCAATATGAGGCACACTAGAGAGGGTTAGTGATATCTTAAACTTGCAAAAACTTTATGCAATAGAGCCAATTACTATACGTACTCTCATACTTAAGAAAATTATAATCTTTGTAAAGTGCCTTGTTTATAGAGAACAATTCCCTGGTTAGGTATTCTAGGTAAATTGATATAAAAGGTGAACAGGACAAACCAAGCTGTGATGAATGCTGTATTACCTCGTTTTTTGAAGTCAGCCTACAGAAAAGAACCCATCATTAGTGTATTGATCACGATGGGCGTAGTAGATGCTCTCATCGGTGGGTTAGATGATAGCTGGTCATTGTTCGCTGTTGGTTTGGGAACAGCAGGCTTTACCCTCGCCTTTAAGCTGTGGCGTAGCAGCCAACAGCGTCCTCCCATAGAGGAAGAGCCTGTAGTACAACATTACTTGCCTTCTCGTTCATCTAGTCCAACGTTGCCCATGTTGACTGTGAATAAGAAGAAACCTCGTTCTTAAGGAAGATAGGGAGTGGAGAATAGAGGTGTAGAGGAGAAAAACTACTGCCTATTGCCTACTAAACTAATGACTAATAACTACTGATCAGTTTATTGAATTAGGTGAGGAAGAACAGTGAGGAGTCAGGGAACCGATGGAGGCTATGGTTTACGCCCATATTTGATTTTGGTATACATTGCAGCGATCGCTCTACCGATTAGCCTCTGGCAAGAGTTAAAAATTAAGCCTGCTTATGCTAACCCAGTCGTCAGCTCTCCAGAAGCAACCGGAGTATTTACTGATCCCCGCCTCATCCACAGCCTCATGGCACATCGAGGAACCGTAAAATCTTTAGCCTTTAGTCCAGATGGTCAAACTCTGGTTAGTGGTGGTGCTTACAATGAGGGGATAATCCGAATGTGGAACCCCATCACTGGCAAAAAAGTAGGTGATATTAACAAAGCCCATACCAACACTGTGGAATCTTTGGTAATTTCCCCAGATGGACAAACTTTAGCCAGTAGTGGTAGTGATCACACAATTAATCTATGGAATCTCAAAAATAATAAATTTACACGTTCTTTTGTGGGACATGGTGCTAGTGTCTTGTCCTTGGCTGTATCTCCTGACAGTAAAGTGCTTGTCAGTGGTGCTTTAGATGGAATTCGGATGTGGGATTTACTCCAGCAACGCCCACTAGCTACCCTAGTCCGCTTCGATAATACGATTTATACATTAGCGATGAGTCCTGATGGTCAGACTATCGCTAGTGGCGACAAAAGAGGCGTGATTAAATTATGGAATTTAAATACCGGGAAATTAATTCGGGCATTTACGGCACATTCTGATGCTATTACGAATGCTGCCTTTACACCCGATGGGCAAAATTTAGTTAGTGCCAGTCGCGATCGCACTATCAAACTGTGGAATCTCACCTCTGAACAACCAGTCTACACCCTCACCGGACACAACAATTGGGTAAATGCGATCGCAATTAACCCCAATGGCAGAATTCTAGCCAGTGCTGGTAGAGATGGAATTAAAGTGTGGGATGTGACCACAGGGAAGTTATTAACTACACTGATTGGACATAGTGATTGGGTGAGTGCGATCGCTTTTAGTCGTGATGGACAAATGCTGGCTAGTGGCGGATTTGATGGGATAGTAAATATTTGGGGTAATCCAGCGATCTTGGTGCGTAATTAAATGAGTAATGAGTAGTGAGTAATGAGTAATACCCAGTACTTATGACTCATTACTTCAAAATTACAGACAGTTGGAGTCGGGGATTTAAACCCTAACTCAACCGATACTAAGTGTAGACGAAGGGTCTTAAACCCTTGAATTTACGATAAAAAAACCCCCAGAGGGGGGGCAGAATTTTAAGTTGTCCGCGTGGAGTGAACAACTAATAAAGAATACCTACAGTAAATACAGTAATCCGAACAAAATAATCCAAATTACGTCAACAAAGTGCCAGTAGATTTCCGCAGCTTCTACACCAAAGTGTTTTTCGCTACTGTAGTGACCGGGAGAGCGCGATCGCCACAACACAGCTACAATCGCTAAAACGCCGATAGTGACGTGTAAACCGTGAAACCCAGTCAACACATAGAATGCACTGGCAAATAAATTAGTCGTCAGACCAAATTCTAAATGCGTGTATTCGTAAACCTGTCCTACTAAGAAAATCGCACCCATCACGGCAGTAATTGCCAACCAGATACGCATACCCTTGGTATCATTCTTTTTGATGGCAGTGTCGGCATTGTGCATGACAAAACTGCTGGCAATCAGATTGACAGTGTTAACTCCAGGTAGAAGTAGTTCTAAATCTGGTGTTCCGGCTGGCGGCCACACAGGTAAAGTTGAACGGAAAGCTAGATAAGCTCCGAACAACCCCATAAAAATCATTCCTTCTGCAATCAAGAAAACAAATATCCCAAACAGACGGTGATCGGGATGTTCTTCATGATGAGCAACTGCCGTTGTGTGGTGGTGATTCAGTTCCGTTTTCGCTGGGTCAATAGTTTGACTTTGCATGAATTTTAATAGATTGGGGATTGGGGACTGGGGATTGGGGACTGGGGACTGGGGATGGGGGATTAGGTAATATTTATTCTCCTCTGCTCCCCTGCTCCCTTGCGCCTCTGCTTCTTCCTAGGTTCTAGTCTCTATATCGGACTCGATGCTGGGATATGGCTCATCAGGATCAGCCCTGAAGACAGGATTCTCTGATGGGGAGACGTTTGCAGGTGCGTGTTGTACCCCATAATCGTAGGGGCCTGTGGTCAATACTGGCAGAGTCTCAAAATTCTCAATCGCTGGTGGTGAAGTGGTCATCCACTCTAAGGTGAGTGCTTTCCAGGGATTATTGCCAGCTTTCTCGCCGTACAACCAACTCCAAATAGCGTTGATGATAAAGGGGAATGTGGAAACAGCCAGGATGTAAGAGCCGTAAGTACAAATTTCATTTAATAAGGCAAATTTGGGATCATACTGCGCTACACGGCGATTCATCCCCATGAGTCCTAGTTTGTGCATGGGTAAGAAGGTCATATTCAAACCCACAATTGTCAAGGCAAAATGCACTTTACCCCAAAACTCATTGAACATCCGTCCCGTCATTTTCGGGAACCAGTGATAAATGGCGGCGAAAATTCCTAGGACGCTACCACCAAACAGCACATAGTGCAAGTGTGCGACGACAAAATAAGTGTCGTGGACGTGAATATCAAAAGGCACGGCTGCCAACATCACGCCACTAATCCCACCGATGACAAAAGTCCCGACGAAACCCATCGCGAATAACATGGGGCTGTTGAACTGGATTTTGCCACCCCACATAGTTGCTAACCAGCTGAAAATTTTAATCCCTGTAGGTACGGCAATGATCATGGTAGTGATCATAAAGAACATCCGCAACCAGCCGGGGATACCACTGGTAAACATATGGTGCGCCCAAACAATTAGCCCTAGAAAACTGATGGCTAAAGATGAGTAGGCGATCGCTTTATAACCAAAAATTGGTTTACGGGAGTGAATAGGAATAATCTCTGAAATTGCCCCAAAGAACGGCAAAATCATGATATATACTGCCGGGTGGGAGTAAAACCAGAACATATGCTGGTAAACCACCGGATCACCGCCACCAGAGGGGTTAAAAAATGTTGTTCCTGCCAATAAGTCAAAAGCCAGGAGAATCAAACCGGCGGCTAATACTGGTGTAGACAGTAAAACCAAGGCGGAAGTCGCCAACATTGCCCAACAGAACAAGGGCATTTGATGAACACCCATACTGGGGACACGCATCTTCAACAGGGTGACGAGAAAATTTATCGCCCCCAAAATCGACGATGTACCCAACAACAGGACACTCATAATCCAAATGCCCTCACCTACCTGTCCTGTCACCAAACTTAAGGGAGGGTAGGAAGTCCAACCTGCTTCGGCGGCATCTCCAATAATTAAACTGATAATCAGCAACAATCCGGCTGGAGGGATGAGCCAAAAAGCTACAGCATTCAGCCTAGGGAATGCCATATCTCTTGCCCCAATCATCAGGGGAATCAGAAAGTTCGCAAACCCTGCCCCAGCTGGCACAATCCACAAGAAAATCATAATTGTGGCGTGCAATGTAAACAGGCTGTTGTAAAGTTCTGGACTGACAAAATCTACTTCTGGGGTTCGCAGTTCTGTACGCACTAAGTCAGCTAAAACGCCGCCAATGCAGTAAAAAATGAACGCAGTGACTAGATATTGCAGTCCAATGACCTTGTGATCGGTATTGAAGCTAAAGTAGTCTTGCCATTTTCTGGTTCCTGGTTCTTCAATCTGAGCAGGAATGTTGGCAGTTTCTTGTAACTGAGCTTGTGTCATGGTTCAGAGTCAATAGTCAATAGTCAATGGTCAATAGTCATTAGTCATTAGTTATGGGTTGTAACTTTGAACTGTAGACTGTGGAGTTTTTGACTATTTGTGAATGTGATGTAACATTTCTGGGTGAATTCCCATGTCCTTGGTGTAAGGTGCAAGAAATTCATCTGGAGATTGGTGATTTGCGTTGAGAGCGATCGCTTCTTTGAGGATGTCAGAATTGGCAGCTACCTGTTCTTGCATCCATTTCTCAAATGCTGCTTGTGACTCAACTACTACCTGTGTTCTCATCGCGCCGTGATAGGGGCCGCACAGTTCAGCGCAGATGAGGGCATAGTCGCCTTCTGTTTTTGGTGTGAAGCGAATCTCACTCTGCCTACCGGGGATCGCATCTTGCTTCAGGCGAAACTCTGGCACCCAAAAAGCGTGTATAACATCATTAGCTGTCATATTAATTTGCACTTCTCGCCCAATGGGAACGTGCAGTTCACCAGTGGTAATACCTGTTTCGGGATAGGTAAAAATCCAAGCGTATTGCAAACCAGTGACATTAACTTTTAACTCCGGTAGTTGCCCAACTCGATCCTGACTAGCACCAATAGTTGGGGCAACGCTACCTACACCGGGGGCATTCTGCTTTTGCGGAATTTGATCAGCATTGCGGACTGCGGCTGTAGCTGGATCTTGCATGGCCTCATCAGATTTTTCTTGATTGAGGTTGGGTGCATTGGTGGCAGGGGTATCGTTTAAAGTTGCGGCAATGGCAGCCCCAGGCATTGTCATCGATTCCTGCATAATTGGGGCTTCATGAATGGCATGGGGATCAAAGCCACCGATGTCATTATAAACTTCAAAGCTGTAGACAGAAATACCGATAACAATAATGGCGGGGATCGCAGTCCAGAGTATTTCTAAAGGTACATTTCCCTCAATTGGTGGGCCATCTTCTTGATCACCAGCCCGCCGACGATATTTAACTGCACAGTAAATTAATACACCTTCAACAATCAAAAATATACCTGCTGAAACGGTCATCATTGTATTGAATAGACCGTCTACCAACACGGCTTCCTCCGAGGCGGCTGTGGGCAACAGACCGTGATTTTGACCGTACCACAGACTTGTCAGAGTTAGCCCAATGCCAATTAGTAATGTCCAGATGGAACTTGGAATTTTCACGGCTCACTTAAATGAATTGATTACGTTATCTAAAAGCAGCTCACTTACTACGGTAGTCTAGGCTATTAGATATGGAAGCGGCAGGTCTGAAATTTTTATTAATTTTTTCGATTACATTAATAATCTTGAGTAAAAGATAAGTATTCGATACTTGTCAAAAGTAGATATCAAATAATTAGGAAAATTTAAGGAAAATTTAGGAATCTCCAATTGATGAATATTCATCAATTCCTGACAACTTAAAAAATACCTAAAGCTTCTGGCTATTAATGGCTAGAGTGATTCAAAGTATTAAGTAACAGCCAATCAATCAACCCTGTTTTATAAGCTAGGGTGGAGATGGGCCAGTAAAGAAAATTGAAATTTTAGAAGCTTCACCAATAGCGGGCTGAAGGTATTCTTCATGAATGAATTTGTCCTAGAACAACAAAATGAATCGGCAGCAGAGCAGCAAAAGCCCAAGGAAGTGATTCGTCGCTTGGTATGGCGGATGTGTATAGCTACCTTGATTTTGATGGCGATAGGCAGTGCTACCCGCGTGATGAATGCTGGGCTGGCTTGTCCAGACTGGCCACTTTGTTATGGGGAACTGGTGCCAGCCAAACAGATGAATCTCCAAGTTTTCCTGGAATGGTTTCACCGCTTGGATGCAAGTTTGATTGGTGTGAGTGCGATCGCCCTTTGTGTTTTATCTTGGTGGCATCGTCGTGCTTTACCAAACTGGTTGCCTTGGGCTTCGACATTTGCCCTATTTCTCATCGTCTTCCAAGGCATTTTAGGGGGACTCACTGTTACGGAATTGTTAAGGTTTGATATCGTGACTGCCCACTTAGGAACGGCGTTGCTATTCTTCACTACTCTGCTGATTGTTGGCATCGCCCTGACTCCCTACCAGGGAACAGGAAATGTTGGTAAACTGCCGTGGATAGGTTTAACTGCCGCGATTTTAGTTTACTTGCAAAGTCTCTTAGGTGCTTTAGTCGGCTCTCGCTGGGCGCTACATCAGTGTTTTGCAGGTTCTCAACTTTGTGGTGTCATGTATAGCCATATTTTTGGCTTAGTACCGCCAACAGTGGCAACCTTGGCAGTAGTATTGATTTCCTGGCGGACACCAGCACTACACCCAGCTTTGAGACGGTTGGCTAATATGGCTGGCATCTTGTTAATTTTACAAATTTTGCTGGGAATTGCGACTTTCAGGCTACATTTGCAAGTTGAGCCTCTAACCGTATCTCACCAATCTGTGGGAGCTGCTCTTTTGGGTACTTTAGTGGCTTTTACAGTTCTAGCATTACGTGACTGGACTGCTAGTCGTGAAATCAATGCTTACTCTGTGGGTGTAACAGCAACTGCTACCAATACACAAGCGAATGGCTCGAACTCATAACTCCCTTCATGTTTGTTTGCATCCTAGATATTACCGCTATGGTGACTGATGACTAATGGCAATTAGCCATTAGCCATTCATTATTTAGTGCTGTAATGAAATGGCTAGAGACTAGAGACTAGAGGCTAGTAATTTTTACTCAGGACTCACCACTCACCACTTATAACTTTTTCTAGTCAGTTTTTAATGAACTGCACACACCAAAAAAACATGAAAAACTAAAGAGGGAGTAGGAAGAAGTAAACTCCCTACCCCTCTCTACAAAACCCTCATACCAATTCACCAAAATCAAGCAACAGATGCGAACTGTAAAACCTAGATAGCATCTGAAATTCTTAATTTTGTAGCTTGCTTCTCCGTAGGAGTATTTTGAATTTTGAATTGGTATCACCCCCTGCCTTTTTCAGCTCCACATTCTCTACATGGTAGTAGCAAAGGCAAGGTTTGCAACCCTCAAACAAGGGCTGTACATAAGTTCTTGAAAAATAAGGAATTACATCGAAAATGATTGAGACTAATGTCTCTCGCCACCACGAAACCTTTCTACAGGTAATTCACAGCTATTATCAGCTCACTAAACCTCGGATTATCCCGTTGCTGTTAATTACTACTGCTGGGAGTATGTGGATTGCTGCCAATGGGCAAGTAGATCCATTGTTATTGTTAGTAACTTTGACTGGCGGGACTTTGGCCGCGGCTAGCGCCCAAACCATTAACTGTATCTATGACCGGGATATTGATTATGATATGGAACGGACGCGCCATCGTCCTATGCCTTCCGGTAGGGTTCAGCCCCGTGATGCGCTGATTTTTGCAATCGCTCTGGCCATACTTTCTTTTACCCTCCTCACAGTATTTGCCAATCTCCTAGCCGCTTTGCTGGCATTATCCGGCATTATTTTTTATGTTTTGGTCTACACCCATTGGTTAAAACGTCATAGTACCCAAAATATTGTCATTGGTGGCGCAGCTGGTGCTATTCCAGCATTAGTAGGCTGGGCAGCCGTTACAGGTACTTTAAGCTGGGCAGCATGGTTAATTTTTGCAATCGTCTTTTTGTGGACACCGCCCCATTTCTGGGCTTTAGCACTCATGATTCGTGATGACTACGCTAAGGTTGGCATTCCGATGTTACCTGTAGTGGAAGGTGCTACAGTCACCGTCAAGCAAATTTGGTATTACACACTAATTACAGTAGTAGCAACACTGTTATTGGTTTTTCCTCTACACGCTAGCGGGATTGTCTACGCCTCATTTGCTGCTGGATTGGGAGGATTATTTATCCGTAAGTCTTGGTGTTTGTTACACAACCCTGAAGATCGCACTGTAGCTAGAGATGTATTTCTTTACTCCATCTCTTACATGATGCTGTTATGTTTGGCTATGGTAGTAGATAGTTTGCCCATTACCCATCGTATGGTTAATGCAGTCATTGGTTTAATTAGTTAGGAAATGAACAAATTAGCGATCGCGTTGATAAATTTTAGGACGCGATCGCCTAGGGCGGAGCATCGTCGCATCATACAAAATTCAAAATAATAACCACAGAATTAAACCAGTTCCTAAAATACATATAATTCCTGTCACCCCAGCTAGGGGTTTTTTATTTTTACCAGTCCACCACTCGGAGACTGTACCTGTGTAAGTGACTAATTGGGCTGTATCTATAGATGCGATCGCCCATACTAAAGCTGAATGTAATCCCCAGGCTATACCTAAGTTATTGCGATCGCTGATCCTCGCCAACACCAGCATCATTCCCAATAACCACAATCCCGGTAGCTGTGGGATAGTTTCTCGTTGTTCCCAAACCAAGTGTAAAACGGCAAAAATCAGGCTAGAAATAACTGCTGCTAACCATAGAGGATAATCTCGTTCGAGTTCAGTTAACAGAAAACCACGAAAAACTAATTCTTCTATACCTCCAACCAACAAGGCTATCAATAAAATAGGTAAACAGATAGCTGCTAGTTGCTTGATGTTTGGTTTTTCAAAACTGCACCAACCCAACCAAGATTGGCAAGTAAATAAAATAGCTATACTAAGTAACCCTAAACTGAAACCTAGCGCGAAGGAACTGACCATAGCAAGATGATCAGCAAATCCATATTCTGAAAAAGAGCTATTAGTCAGCCAAATAACTCCCCACAGAATAAAAGGCGCTAATAGGTATAGTGAAACAATTAATGGTAATTTTTGCTCTGGTTGTAACGGTTTTATTGGTTGCCAATGCAGGAGTTTTAGGGAAATTACGGCAATTGGTAGCCAAAAACCTATCCAGCCAATAAAAAACGCCATCAATACAACTATTACTGGTGCATTTCGCATCAATGCCAGTAGATTGTTGATGGATGGCTGCAATAAATTTGTCAGACTATACAAAAAAAGCACGATAGACTTCTTGCAGAATAAATGTCTTGCTTACTTATCAAGACTCTACCAAAACTGGGGACTTCTGCAAGGGGTCTAATCGTAATTTTTGCGTTAGATAAAATTATTTAATTGGGAATACAAGTTTTCTCGGAAGTTAGGGATAAGTTATCCAGCATTCAGCCGCAACTCACCCCTACCATCAGAAAATTTACTCTTCGTCTTCCAAATCTTCTTCGGATTCTTCAGCATCCATATCTGCTGAAATTTCTTTCTTATCACTTTCACCGAGTTGAATCAAGTGAATGTGCTTGTATCCCAATCTAATTTCAAACTCATCACCGGGTTTTAGTCCCATTGCTTTGGTGTAAGTAGCACCAATGACAATTTGACCATTTTGATGAACACTAACGCGATATGTCGGTTCACGACCACGACCATCTTTTGGTGCTTCTGGACTGAGAGGAATTCCTCTAGCCGATAGCAAAGCATCATAAAAATCAGTGAGATTGACGCGAACTTGATTATTCTTAGTAACAGTGTAATAGCCACACTGCTTGGCTCTTTCTCTACGCGGTAAATTAGAAAGTTCTTTTACCTTAGCCAGCAGTGCTTTTCCAGTTAAAGGCGCGGTTGCAGTTTCAGTCATTATGCTCAAATTTTCCTTACTCTCTCCAAACTGATAAATTATGTCGTTTCACACCAGTATTTGACTTTTTCGCATCTGTACAAAGCTACTGGGGACTTACATATTCAGGGTGAATTTCTGCTGATATTAACCCCAAGTACCTTTACTATGGATGACCATAACAATTGAAAGGTCAGGAGGTTAACAGCTATTATTTTCGGTGATATTACGGCATTTTAAACCATGATTCACTATGGAAAATGCGATTATTTTCTCTTTTGGTCTTACTTTTACAAATAAGTTGTAGACCAAAGAAATTGCAGCTTTCCCACTTGCAGTCCTTGCCTTTATCGCCTTTGAGGTGTCAGGTTTTCCCTAAGCTTACTCTTAAGCGGAGGACAGCATGGTATTTGAATATGGTCTTACGGACATACACCCTTTTGTCCTGCCTGTCGAGACATGAAATTGCCTCTAGATTACGAAGAAACTAAGCAGTGTTAGCCGCACTTGTACGACTATTGATTCTGGTTTTGTTACTTCGTAATTTTATATTAAATACTAGCATGGACTAATAATAGCAAAATAATTGTTTATTTTTAAATTTAACTTGCAGGTAAAGTTTTATCTAAATCCACTAGCTCCTAGAGACAAAAAGCGGTGAGGATTTTCCTGGCAGTTTATGACTCTAGTGATGATTGCTGTATGACTTTTATAAAAATTAATCAAAATTGAGATGAGTAGTTTTGATGAATGAGTTATATCCTGTGATTTTCTTGATTGAGTCCAGAGAAAAAACTATGGGTATGAACCTTCTGGCTGATTATCCCTAGCTCAAAAGCTTTTGTCTTTTATGTACGTCTGTCTGTGGGAAGAATAAAATTCTCCACATCTGTCAAGGACTTGATTCGATGACCAGAAGTTTATTATCAGCTTTGAAGCTTCTGAAGAACCAAAAAATTAGCAATTAGCAACTATTGAAGGGTTTTTTACAACCTGTGGCGATCGCAGAGGTTGGATGCACGTTGTCAGGCTAACCTAAACAGCATTTATTTTGGCTATAGTTCCCATATAGCAGATAAAAGTATATTCATGGTCTGGTAAATTCTCTTTACTGAGGCTCCTCAACAAGTGAACTAAATCACAATCGACGATGGTTTTTTGGATCTTGACTGATATGGAAATATAAATCTTGTCTCCGCACTTAATACAACTAAAATTTTAATGGTTATCCTTAGACTATAATCAGTTGCTCTTTGATGATCAGCCTATTAGCACCAGTCTGGGAATTAGAGGCAACAAGTATAGCTCATTTTTGGCAACCACCAGCCTTTACTCAAGATTTATGAGGCTGATGAAGCAATTTTAAGACTTTGGTTGGTGACAATGGAAGTTATTTATAAAATTATTCGACAACAACAAAATTCTGCCCCTGTTGTCCAAACTTACCGCTTAGACACAGAACCAGGCAATACCATTTTGGATTGCCTCAATCGCATTAAGTGGGAGCAAGATGGAACATTAGCATTTCGCAAAAATTGCCGTAATACCATTTGTGGTAGTTGTGCGATGCGAATTAATGGCCGTTCTGCTTTAGCTTGTAAGGAAAATGTCGGCAGTGAACTCGCCAGATTGCGAAAATCCACAAATGCTATTCCAGAAATTACGATCGCACCCCTAGGCAATATGCCGGTGATTAAGGATTTAGTCGTAGATATGAATAGTTTTTGGAATAATTTAGAAGCCGTGGCTCCCTATGTGAGTACAGCCGCCAGACAAGTCCCAGAAAGAGAATTTTTGCAAACACCCCAAGAGCGATCGCTTCTGGATCAAACTGGTAACTGTATTATGTGCGGTGCTTGCTACTCTGAATGCAATGCCCGTGAAGTTGATCCTGATTTTGTCGGTCCCCACGCCCTCGCCAAAGCCTACCGCATGGTTGCCGATTCCCGGGACAGTGATACCACCAATCGCCTAGAAAATTACAACGAAGGTACTAAAGGAGTTTGGGGTTGTACCCGTTGTCTCTACTGCGATGCCGTGTGTCCAATGGAAGTAGCACCATTAGAACAAATCACCAAAATTAAACAAGAAATTCTCACCCACAAGCAAGCTAGTGACAGTCGCTCAATTCGTCACCGCAAAGTCTTAGTAGAGTTAGTCAAAGCAGGTGGCTGGATTGATGAAAGACAATTTGGTGTACAAGTAGTCGGTAACTATTTCAAAGACTTGAGAGGTTTACTCAGTCTTGTTCCTTTAGGCTTACGCATGATTGCCAAAGGCAAATTCCCCCTCTCATTTGAGCCATCTGAGGGAACAGAACAAGTGCGATCGCTTATTGAAGCTGTAAAACAGGTGGAAGGGAGTGGAGAGTAGGGAGATGTAGCGTCAGCTTCCCACAGCATAGGAGACAGGTAGATTATATTTCCCCCAGTCCCCAATCCCCAGCCCCCAATCCCCAATCCCCAATCCCCAGCCTCATCGAGGATCTTGAGGGATATTCAGGGGTTGCCCAAAACGGTCATAAACTGAAATATCCCACTGTCCGTTATTGCTAAACTCAAAAGCAATCCTACTACCATCAGCACTAATGGTAGGGTTGCGAACTTCTGCTTGGAGGTTAGCAGTCAAGTTTCGTGATTGGCGTGTTTCCCGATCATAAAGAAAAATCGCCGATCGCCCCTGACGACTAGCCGCAAACACAATATAACGACCACTATCAGAAACGCTAGGATGAGAGGCAATTGTATCTAAAGCATTTAACCCTGGTAAATCAATTAAATTGCGCGTCAGGGTATCAAACATATAAACATCCTGGCTACCCCGGCGATCGCTTGTAAACACAATATATCTACCAGAAGTTTGTGGATTGAGTTCCGAAGCAAGGCTGTTGATACCCCTCCCTCCCGGATCAAAGGGATAACTCACCAACCGGGGATAGCCAAAACAACCACTCAATAAAGTTGCACAAGCAAATATAGGAATAAAAATACGTTTAGTCATTAGTCAATAATAGGCAATAGGCACTCTTGCAATAGGCAATAGTTATTAGTTCTCCCTCATCTCCCCCCACTTCCTCATCTCCCCGCACTCCCCACTCCCCTACTCAGCAGGAGTTACAGTTGCACCATTGGGAATATCTAACTCAACATTCGGCCCTCTATCGAGAACTTCAATATCCCACTGTCCACGGGCGGCAGTTTCAAAAACAATATAACGCCCATCTGGACTAATACCAGGATTTCTGACCCAACCGCGATAAGTTGGGGTGACAATTTGTGATTGTTGTGTGGCGCGATCGTAAAGTGCTACTACTGGCCTACCTTGGTCGCTGGTAAGGTAAGCAATATAACGCCCCGTGTAACTGAGACTTGGACTTTCAATAATTGTCTCGCGCCGATTTAACCCTGGTGTCGGCATAAAACTTTGCTGTTGTAAATCATACACCAGTAATTGATGACTACCATTGCGATTGGAAATAAACGCTAAAAAGCGACCATTACCACTTAAGGCTGGTTGCTCTTCTGTGTAGCGACTATTGAGGGAAGTAGGGCCAAGAGGAATATCACCTGAGCCACAAGAGCCTAGTAACCCTACCAAGGTAAAAACCAGGCTCCAATGAATTGGTCTTTGGAGCCAAAACTGAGAAGTAAACTTTTTCACCTCAACTATTTATTTTTTGCCATCGCCTCTAAGCTTACATCTATCCCGACCACTTTATACATCCTCAAAATCGGTAGAATTATCAGATTCTTCATCTGATACATCTATCGGTTTATACGGTACGTAATCAGTTGGGATTGCATCATCATCTTCTATGGGTCTGCGAGGAGTAGTATCAGCTGGTGGACGGCGTTTTCTTGGTCTGGGTGGGGTATCCTCGTTCATGTCTGAGCGTGAGGAAGTGTCATTAGTGCGACGAGAAGGTTTTCTGTTTTCTCGACTGGAACTTTCCCAATCATCCACTACTTCCCTAGAAGAAGCACCCCAGTCTTCTTGTTCATACCTGTCAGTAGGACGACTGGCAGAACGGCTAGAACGGCGACGACTTTTATCTGTTGGTGGTTGTCTGTCACTACTGGGGCGGCGATCACGACGTGGGGGTTGTTCCTCATAATAGTCATCACGAGAGGAGCGGTCATCTCTACTAGGGCGAATCCTAGCACGTACAGGTCGTTCTTCCTCTTCTTCCTCTTGATAAGGCAGTGGTTCTAAGTCTGATTCAACTTCAGCCTCGTATCCACGCCGATTATATGAATAGCGATTGCTGACTGGACGTTCTTCATCCACAATCGGAGTATTACGCTTGGCTTGTTGGGTAGCAATACTTCGCAAACGAATACTTTCAACCGCAAAAAATACAGTTGTCCCCACTAATAGCAGCTGGCCAAATTGCAAAATTGGGTCTAAGCGCCATCCTTGGAAGATGAGAATAAAGCCGCACAGTAAGCCCACAGCCGCAAAGAAGATATCTTGATCCCTTGACAGTTCTGGACGCACAGTCCGGAGAAAATACAGTGCTGCCCCAGCCACAGCCAGGAAAATTCCTAGAATACTGGCTGAGTTCGTCCCAAAATTCACCTGAGCCAGAACACTGGCTGAGTTCAGCCCAAAATTTAGCATTGTTCTTTTCCCAATATCAAATCTATGTTAACGAGTCACACTTAAAATCACTACTCTAAACAATCACATTAATAATATTGAAGCTTCAAAGCATCTGGCAAAGAAGCTCTGAAGCTATTTACCGCAAGCTAAAAATGCTGAAGTCTGTCAGCTTAGTATATCCTGCTCCCGATGCTCAAAATTTTTGCTTTTGGTACAGGCGATCGCTGACAGACAAAAACTGGAGAGAGTCAACAAAACTCTCACCACCACTAGGAACGTTGGATTTTATCTTTTTGGCTGATGAAAATTAAACCAACGGTGGCAGGGATAACAACAATAGCAGTACCCCAAGCTAGACTCCAAAGAAAGTTTGCTAAAGATGGTGTCATGGATCTCAACCTTTTTTTACACACTTCATCATAATTCTAATGGTGTATCACATCCTTGAGAAGCCTATGATTTTGCAAGGGAATAGGGACAGGTTACAGGCTATAGTTTTAGAGAAAGTAGGGAAAACTATGCCAGATTGAATGAAGTCTTGAGTTTAGTCGCTTTTTGATACTCGCTGATCAGTGACAGTATTTGGTTAAAATTTAGAGAGAGAATGCTTTACAAAGCTTAAAACTTTCAGCTTCTGCTCGCAGTTTTTTCTCTGTCCACAAATAGTAGCTCAGATCAAGTCCATGACTGCTGTTAACCTGACTGTTTGGATTCTCGGCCCTTTGCTGGGGTTAATGACGTTCTTATTCATTTTCCGCATCATTCTCACTTGGTATCCCCAGGTGGATTTGAATCGGTTGCCTTTTAATCTGATTGCCTGGCCAACCGAACCATTTTTAATTCCTTTGCGAAAATTGGTATCCCCCATAGGTGGAGTTGACATTACCCCAATTATTTGGGTGGGTATCTTTAGTTTGCTACGAGAAATTCTCTTAGGTCAGCAAGGTTTACTGACTATGATGTCTCGTGTCAGTTAAAAACTGGGCATCAGTTTTTAGAATGGCTATGATGCCTTAGTGCAGGTAACAAAGCGATCGCCTTATTCTCAACAGAAGCGGCGATCACTCTCTGCATGAAGAGGATCAGCCTGAGCAAATCGCTTAGAAGCAGCGATCGCTCTAATACATATCGATCTCACATTGAGGTTAATCAAACATGGCAATTTTACCTACCAGCCCTCAAAACCTGTTCAGCCGTAAGTTTTAAATTTGGGAAGGTTAAAGAGTTGATGGTTTGATTTCCCCGAAATTGCTGAATGTCATACTCCCCATTCATTAGCGCACAAATAGAGAGGGTCGGTTGTTTGGGCTTCCCAATGTATCGAGTACCACCATTACCTGCGTAGTCTGCAATCCAATATTCGGGAATGCCTAAAACCGCGTATTCTTCAACCTTACGGGCATAATCATTTTGCCAGTTGCTACTAACAACTTCCGCCACAAATTTAATCGAACTGCCCAGGGTCAGGATCGACTGCTCAGACCAAAGCAGTTCTTTGCTAAGTTCATCTCGATCAACAACTGCAACATCAGGTCGAAATGCTGTCATACCAATGTTAGAAGGGCGCAATAGTCCTCGCTGAAGGACAAACCAAGGTAAGCCTGTTCCGTCCATCTGGACACATAACTTTGCGGTAATGAAGGCTGCAACCTCTTCATGCTTTCCTGTTGGTTCCAAGTCAAACACTTCTCCATCGATGAGTTCATAGCGGTTATCACCACCATAACGGCCGATAAACTCGTCAAAGCTAAGTGGCTTCTGTTGTATTGGTTGGTTGATCGTAATAGTCATAGGTCAACTTAGCCCAATCAATGCCTTAAGTCTACCAGATCGATTATGTGATGGATGTGTGATGGATCAAACCCCTAATTTTGATGGACGGACTAACGCTTCTGTTAAGGGGCTACAAATGACTTTGCAACCCCACCTGAAAATAAGATCTCAGCCTTTTACGCTTTACCCTTTACCTTTCTACTTCCGAGTCCCCAGTCCCTAAAGTTTCATTTCCTGAATAAAATTCGTGTAAACATTACCTTCTAAAAACTGATGGTTTTCCATGATTTTTTGATGGAATCCAATCGTTGTAGGTAGTCCGGTGATGGCACACTCTCTTAAAGCGCGTTTCATGCGATTAATCGCAGTTGCGCGATCCGGTCCCCAAACAATTAATTTACCAATCAGTGAGTCATAGTAAGGGGGAATTTGGTAATCGGTGTAAACGTGGGAATCAATTCGCACACCGGGACCGCCAGGGGGGAGATAACCACTGATACGTCCAGGGGCGGGACGAAAATCATGATCGGGGTCTTCGGCGTTAATCCGGCATTCGATCGCATGACCCCTCAAAACCACTTGGTCTTGAGTTAGCCGCAGTCTTTCCCCTTGGGCAATTCTAATTTGTTCCACTAGCAAGTCCACCCCAGTTACCATCTCTGTCACAGGATGTTCCACCTGAATCCGGGTGTTCATTTCCATAAAGTAAAAGTTACCGGATTTATCTAAGAGAAACTCAATAGTACCTGCTCCGGTGTAGTTAATGAACTGGGCAGCTTTCACTGCGGCTTGTCCCATTTTTTCCCGGAGGTCTGAGTCAAGTGCAGGACTGGGAGATTCTTCTAGTAGCTTTTGGTTGCGGCGTTGAATTGAGCAATCCCGTTCACCTAGATGGATGACGTTGCCGTAATTATCCGCCAAAATTTGAAATTCAATGTGGCGGGGACGTTCGATAAATTTTTCGATATAAACGCCAGCATTGCCAAAGGCTGCACCTGCTTCACCTTGGGCAGCTAAAAACAGTTTGACAAATTCATCTTCCGATCGCACTAAGCGCATACCCCTACCACCACCACCTGCTGTGGCTTTAATCATGACTGGGTAGCCAATATCTTTAGCGATCGCTAATCCCTCTTGCTCTGTTTCTACCAGTCCATCACTACCTGGAACAGTAGGAACACCTGCCTTTTGCATCGTTTCCTTAGCAGTGGATTTATCCCCCATCAACCTGATCGCTTCGGGAGTCGGGCCGATAAAAGCAATATGATGGTCGGCACAAATTTCTGCAAACTTGGCATTTTCCGACAAAAAACCATAGCCAGGATGAATGGCACTGGCATTGCGTGTTAAAGCCGCAGCAATAATATTGGGAATATTCAAATAACTCTTACCGCTAGCAGGTTCCCCGATACAAACTGCTTCATCAGCAAGTTGGACATGGAGCGCATTCCGGTCAACAGTGGAGTGAACCGCGATCGTCGCAATTCCCATTTCTTCACAGGCGCGGAGAATGCGAAGGGCGATTTCTCCCCGATTGGCAATTAATATTTTGTCAAACTTCATTTTCGAGCTTTGATATCAGTACCAGTAGATAGAAATTGTCACCCATCTAATTTGCAACAGCGCGATTGCTTCATTTCAAATTATGACAGGAGATTTACCAGCCTCAACTAGAGTAGAATGCACAACCGTAGTTCTGAGTAAAGAGTGCTGTCAGCAGAGCGGGGCGTGAGCAGCGTTCTGAGTGGGGTTATTCACTTTGTAATCTTGACTCACAACTCAGCACTAACTACACCCCTTTTAATATCACTTGTGGAGATACTACATTTCTGTCAGTCTGGTATCCGCCTTCGGGAAATTTGTGATACAGCAAAATTAAAGTTTTGATAAAGTTGGCTAATTTGCTGCTTGTTTTTATTTATTAGTCATTTTTATGCTATATTTAATATTCGTGAAACTCATGCGGATGTGGCGGAATTGGTATACGCGCACGTTTGAGGGGCGTGTGGCTTTGCCTTGCGAGTTCGAGTCTCGCCATCCGCATTTTTTACCAGTCAATAGTCAACAGCTTGAGATTGTTGGAATAGATATTTTTGGGGCTAGTGGGGGAGATAGAGGTACATCCTTTCTTGCCCCTATAGCTTTATGCCCCTAAAACACTTATTTATTGACTATCAACTAAGTGGCTATGGACATAATTCTAATTTTTTGTGCTTTCATAGAGATAAGTAAACTTTTGTAAAGAACATTGACTGCCATTTTTAGTTCAGGGAACAAATCAATACTGCCAGCAGCGTGGCATCGCCTCACGCCAATTTGGCAAGGTGGGGAAGAAGTAATCAAAAAAAGTTTACCTCACACACAGCTAGCACCAACTTGGCAACTACTACTACTTGGTGACGGCTCACCCACAAGGCACTTAGAATTACTCACAGGTGAGTCTACAGAGGTAGATGTCATCGATATGTCGTTGATTGGCATGGATTTAGATAGTGCTCCTGAATTAATACAATCTGTGCCTGGTCCTAGACTGCGGCGGCAAGTGTGGCTACGCACAGCATCAGGTCAGCGATTGGCTTATGCTACTTCATGGTGGGAAGCTAGCCACATAGATGAGTATTTGCAAAATCGTTCATTAACTATTTGGGCTAGCCTAGCTCGTCTCCGCACAGAATTATATCGAGATGTACGAGGCATTCACTATGGTTACTCAGATGCCCTACAAACAGGGTTCGGTGTAGATGGGCCTTTTTGGGGTCGCCATTACCTGTTTTGGCATCATGGGGAGCCTTTAACATTAATTTATGAGGTATTTTCACCTTATTTAACTAAATATTTGGGACCTATGCAGCTAAGTGGCAACCATAGTAAAGTCTAAAACTAATTGGACATATACAGTGTTTTTCGCTTTGGTGAGGATGAGAAGCTAGAGTGTACCTCGTGCTATTAGAAACTGCGATGAATTAATTAGAAGTTTTGGGAAAATTACAGAGCTTTGAGTGTTTAATTTTACCTATGTCTTATGAGTTAAATTTTTGGTAAACTGTTACATAATATCAACTTAAATTTAGCTTAAAAAATTTTAATTAATTCTCTCTTACAGAGATTAAAGCAAGTAGATGTCATAAAAGTGTCATAAATAGGTAGTTATATAGAATTCGTATTTGATTTGTGTTGGCGTAGCCTGCGCTAGCGCAAAAAATTCAGTATACCTGATACTCTTACTTTCTTCATGTCACCTATCATTTATCACCTGTCACTTACCTACGCAAGTAAATTAGCTACGCCTTCCGTGAGGGATACAGAAATTAAATCGGATTGCCATATATCTTAAAGTAAAAATACAACTTAGAAAGTAATAGCTAGAGCAGTATATTACCGCAGTATCAAAATTATATACGACGGAAAAATATATCTAATTAGCTAGCTGGAAACCAGACACCCTTAGTTTTATAGAATTAATTAAAATTATCACGAATTTGTAAGTGTGAGGTGTAAGGCTCAATGACACCGCCTATTTTGTCTGTTCCCATGAAGAAAATTAAACAATCATCTTTAGTGCTGACACTTTCGGCTACAGGATTATTGATTGGTGGTGGTGTAGGAGCATATTGGTTTTTCAACCAAGGGCAATTATTTTCCAGAAATTTATTAGCAGGTGCAAATATTATTCCGCATGATGCTTTGTTTGCTGTTTCCCTCACCACAGATCCGAAGCAGTGGCAAAAATTGCAGGAATTCGGCACAAAAGAAACTCAAGCACAACTTAATCAAAACTTAGTACAGTTGCGCGATCGCTTTCTCACTAATCACGGTTATAACTTCGAGAAAGACATCCAACCGTGGGTAGGCGATGAAGTTACCTTGGCAATTTTAGCCCCTGAGATCACGAAATCACCAGCCAAACCAGTTTCAAGCACTAGAGAGACTGCAAGTAATCAGCAGTCAATGGTGATGGTTTTACCAGTAAGAAACCCAGCCAAAGCTAAAAGTATTTTTGCCCAACCAAAAACTGTGAAACCAGGTACGTGGGTTGATCGTAATTATCAGGGGATTACAATTAAACAAAATCAAGGAGAAACTTTTTCTGCTGCCTTCATAGATGGACGTTTTCTTGTAATTACAGATAACCCTAAAGCAACAGAACGTACAATTGATGCTTATCAAGGCAAAACATCATTAGCAACCACAGGAGGCTTTGCAGAAAATTTCCCCAAAATTGCCAGTTATCAACCCCTAGCCCAGTTTTACATCAATGTCCCCAAAGCTGCCAAAATAGCTGCTTCTGCTCCCCAGCGTCGTTTACCCGCTCAAGTTTTAACCCAACTGCAAAATAACCAGGGTTTAGCAGGAAGTGTGAATTTAGAGTCAGAAGGGTTACGCATCAAAGGAGTTTCTTGGCTCAAACCTAATAGTCAGCGAGTCTTGGCGGTGGAAAACAAAGTCGGAAGTATGCAAAACCGACTACCGGCAGAAACTCTGATAATGCTATCGGGTGCTAATTTAAGGCGTTTATGGGGTGAATACGTTTTAACATCTCAAGGTAATCCTCTTTCACCAATTCCACCAGAACAATTGCGGAGTAATATAAAATCTCTAACTAATCTTGATTTAGAGCGAGATTTACTCAGTTGGATGCAAGGTGAGTTTGCTGTATCCGTGATTCCTAGTCATCCCAAACCAGGAAAGCCAGAAGACTTTCGTGCAGCTTTAGTATTCATGATTCAAGCTAGCAATCGCCAAAAAGCTGAAGCATCAATGAAACAGCTAGATGATGTGATGAAAACTCAGTACCAGTTCCAAATCCAATCAGCAACAGTAGCAGGTAAACCTGTAATTAATTGGATCAGTCCATTTGGTACTCTCACGGCTACCCACGGTTGGTTAGAGCAAAATGTGGCTTTCCTGATAGTAGGCGCTCCCATCACCGATAAAATCTTACCTAAACCTAGTAATACCCTCGCTAGTAATCTCGAATTTCAACAGACAGTACCTATAGAAACCAATCCAGCCAATAGTAAATTCTATTTAGATGTAGAACAGACAACGAAAAATTTTCCTTTACCAAAACTAATTCCCCAGCAAACAACCTTACTAAGTGCCATACGTACTATTGGAGTGTCATCTGCTGTCAGCGACAACCGCAGTACCCGCTATGACATTTTTCTGAAATTGAAAAAAACCGATAAGTAGCTTAGTAGTGGGTAGAGGAAGCAGGAGAGCAGGGGAGAAATTTTTACCCCAATGCCCAATTTTAAATTTTGAATTTTGAATTTTGAATTCCTGAAGCAGATAGGATCAGAAAAGTCAGAATAAATATTTTCAAAAATACCCTGCGGAGAACACTTTATGGATCTGGTTTTACTCCAGAATTGGTTGGATAATGCTTCTTTTGCTGTGTTGTTTCTCACCATGCTGGTGTATTGGGTGGGAGCAGCGTTTCCGAGTTTACCAGCAGCTCATGCGTTGGGAACAACAGGGATGGCGATCGCTAATTTGTGTATAGCTACCCTTTTGGGTGCGCGTTGGCTAGAAGCTGGGTATTTTCCTTTGAGCAATTTGTATGAATCTCTATTTTTCCTATCTTGGGGAATTACCACCATCCATCTGATTGCTGAAAATTCTAGCCGCAGTCGCCTAGTAGGAGTTTTTACAGCGCCTGTGGCTATGGGGATCGCTGCTTTTGCTACCTTGACACTCCCATCAGAAATGCAAGTAGCAGAACCCTTAGTACCTGCGTTGAAGTCCAATTGGTTGATGATGCACGTCAGCGTCATGATGTTGAGTTATTCCGCTTTGATGGTAGGTTCATTGCTGGCGATCGCTTTTCTGATCGTCACCCGTGGAAAAAACATACAATTACAGGGTAGTTCTGTAGGTAACGGCGGCTATCGTACCAATGGCTATCGCTTGCATAAAGCAGGTGAACTAATTTCCGCATCTGCCACACCATCCGTAGAAAATAATGGCGTTGCTCGTTTAGAAAGTAATAACAACGGTAACGGTAAAGGTAGCACTGCTGTCTTAAACTTAGTCACTACCTCTCAATCTACAACTATCACATCTAGCGAAACCCTTTCACCCCAACGCCTCAGCCTTGCTGAAACCCTTGACAATATCAGCTATCGCATCATTGGATTAGGATTTCCCCTATTAACAATTGGCATTATTGCTGGTGCTGTCTGGGCAAACGAAGCTTGGGGTTCTTACTGGAGTTGGGACCCTAAAGAAACTTGGGCGCTAATTACTTGGTTAGTATTTGCCGCCTATCTCCACGCTAGAATTACTCGTGGTTGGCAAGGCCGTCGTCCAGCAATTTTAGCTGCTAGTGGTTTTGTTGTCGTTTGGGTTTGTTACCTAGGTGTGAACCTTTTAGGTAAAGGTTTACATTCCTACGGATGGTTTTTTTAACAGTATTATTACCCTCTTCATTTGTGGAGAGGGGCAAAATTAAAAATAGATAGTTATAGTTTTTTCCAGATATAACACTACAGCAATTTTACAAATATTAAATGTATCAAATTTACTCAAAAGTATAGATAAATTAGACAAATTGCTATAAATTTTAGACCAAATCATGGTCAATTCAGAAAATCATAATTTTATTACGGATAAACTACTATATCAGCAGAAATTATAAATTTAGTTGCGGGAGAAGATTATGACAGACGGATTTGAGCGACTAAATCATGATGAAGTTGTGGCGATCCCACCAGACACCTTCAATAAATTAGAGATTGCCAAAACTTTTAAAGTCCGTGATTTGATTACAGCCATTAAAGAATATATTGGGGCAGAAGGGACAACGGAAGCAAACTTATATACTGAAGGACTAAGTTGTGAAGTTTTGAAATTTAGCGCCCAAGGATGGATTAAGGGAAAAGTTAGACTAGCATTAGAGTTTTGTCCTGATGAACCTGATTCACCATTAGATGAAATTTATGAGATTCATCAGCAACTCCAACAAATTGCCAATGATTCAACATGGTAATATTCCATACAAAATTTCGTAAGTAACGTCGTAAATATAGTTAAGCTGATTTACCGCTTAACATCTTAAAAATCACACAATGGTTTGGACTGCTCTCCACGCAAAAATACATCGGACTATTCGATCACGCCACTTATTTGAGCGTCATCAACGGTTATTGGTAGCAGTTTCTGGTGGGCAAGATTCACTGTGTTTAATTAAATTACTGTTAGATTTACAACCTAAATGGGAATGGCAGTTAGGTATTGCCCATTGCGATCATCACTGGCGTGATGATTCTCAAGCTAATGCCCATCATGTAGAAAATTTAGCTCAAAATTGGGGTGTATCTTTTTATCTAAAAACAGCAACTGAGGTGATAAATAGTGAAGCTACAGCCCGTGATTGGCGTTATCAAGCCTTAAGTGCGATCGCTCAAGCTCATAATTATCAATATATAGTTACAGGTCACACCGCCAGCGATCGCGCTGAAACTCTCCTTTACAACTTAATTCGTGGGACTGGTGCTGATGGTTTACAAGCTCTGACTTGGCAACGTCCCTTGAGTGATCATATTTTCTTAGTCCGTCCCCTGTTAGAAATTACCCGCAAACAAACAGAGGAATTTTGTCAAGATTTTAACTTGCCAATTTGGGAAGATTCCACCAATCAAGACTTAAAATACGCCCGTAACCGTATCCGTCAAGAACTAATCCCATATTTACAAGCAAAATTTAATCCCCAAGCCGAATTAGCCTTAGCCCAAACTGCTGAACTATTGCAAGCAGAAGTTGAATATTTAGAACAAGCTGCCCAGGAGTTGCGGGAAGAGTCAATGAGGGACTGGGGACTGGATAACAATTCCTCCTTGTCTCCCTCATCCTCCTACCTTCTGCGGTTAAATCGCCGGGTATTGCAAAAAGCACCGTTAGCTCTGCAACGGCGTGTCATGCGTCAAGTTTTACAACAAATACTTCCTGAAGCTCCTAATTTTGAGCATATCGAGAAATTAACAGCTTTAATTTCCGCACCCAACCGTTCACAAACCGATCCTTTTCCTGGTGGTGCGATCGCTCAAGTTCAGGGCGATACAATAGTGCTGAGGTGAAGTACCCACAAACTCAGCTTGCGCTACTGCTAACAGCACTTTCAAGAAGCTAGTAACTCCGGCTGAGAAATCAAACTGTGGATAGTGTGGCGGATATCGGTAATAGTTTGGAGTTGATAATCGCCAGTTTCTTGGATTTGAGCCACAGATTCCCCAAGACTTTGCAACTTTTGCCGTAACCCATCTAAGCAATCTTGAATAGGTTGTAGAGCTTCTTGATAGAGATTGACGCGACCCCAACATTCAGCATTGGCTCTTCGCAGAGAAATTAGATTTTCCTCCATTTTTTTGAGTTCTTGCTGCTGTTCTTGGAGGTCATGAGTTTGGTTATCAATCATACCTTGGTCTAGCTCAATAGCAGCACGCATTTGCTCAAGCTCGCGTTCCAATTTTTGCAGTTCTTGGGATTGTTGCTGTCGTTGATTTTCCAGTTGCAAAATAACTGGGGCGAAATCAACGCTATTGTCTTCCTCAAGATTAGTAACTGTTTGTCCTTGTCTTCTTAGCAGCACATTTTGATGTTGCTTGATTAACTTCTGCCGCATTAACAAATTGCGTCTTTGTCCTACCAAAGTTTGGTTAAGCATCTGATAAAGGTCTTGCTCATCAGCAAGTTCCATTTGCAAATTGATTAAATCTTGATCAGATGCTTGGTTAATTTTTTGTTGCAGTTCTTCTATAGTTTCTTGTTTATATTTCAGTTCTTGTTCTTGATCATGAACAAAGGTAGAGTCTATTTCTAACTTTTCTACTAAGTCTTGTACTATCTTTTGCAGCTCACCTAGAGGCATATTTTCTAGAGCCTGCAAATCAACTTTTTGACCGGGGAGCGCATCACCAGAACTCGCTGCCAAAGAGTAAATTTGCTGGTATAACTCATCTTGAGATTGTAACTGGGCTTTAAGTAGGTTAATGTATTCTTGCTTGCAAGCGATCGCTGCCGTATTAACTTTTAATTGAGCGTTTTGTTGCTCCCAAGTCTGTTGTGCTTGTTGCCAAGCGTTTTGGCGATCGCTATAGGTTTGCACCAGTCCCTCAACTTCTTGTTGCTGTTGAGTTGCTACAGCTTTTTGCTGTTCAAGTTTTTCCCAGTGGAGATTGAGAACGGCTTGCTGCTTTTCCACTAATTCACAAGCCAAATGCAGATGTTCACGCACTTGTTCCGTAGGTGCAATGCGACTAGACAAGCGATCGAGTAATTCGCTCATCTTACGACTTTGCTCTTCATCTAAAACCCCCCCTTCTTGCAGGCGCTCCTCCAAGCGACGCTGCTCACCCCGCAGATGATCCCAAGCACCTTCTAATTCTTGACGATTGCGCTCAATTTCTGCTTGTAATTGTTCAATTTGTGTGCGAGACGTATCAACTTCCTGTTGCTGTGTTTCCAGGCGTTGAAACTCCTCTTCCATATTTTGCAACTGTTCCAACCGCACTTCCATGTCCATTTCCCGGCGATTTAACTCTTGCGCCTGAAATGTCAGCGATTCCTTCCATTGATCAATTTCGTCTTCCTTGAGCTTATATTTTTCTACCTGACGGGAAAAATTTTGCAAAATATTAACAAGTGGTCTGCCAGCTTCTTGAATTCGCTGCACTTGACGATTAGGAGTCAGTTCCACCAATACCAGCGCACCATCATTTAACTTGCTGGCTTCCTCCGCAGCAATTACATCTTCCGACACAGGACTCCAATTCTGGTCGGTTCGCTGACAAGCTAGCAGTTTCAGTTCGGTTTTGGAACTACCACCCAGTAAGCCGCCTTTCTGCTTTTGTACTTCTGCTAAATACAGCACACCGCTAGTCCTCTTGTGTACTTAATGACCATGTTTGAAAATATACCTATATAATTCTGCTAACTTGTCTGATTTACCTAAAATTGCGGCAACCAAGACAAACAAAACTATTTATAGACGCTACATTGTGCGTCTTGATATTTATAAGCAGCGATTTTGTCGCGTCTTTATATTTTGTACTGATGACAGTGATGATGACTTCCGTGTTATCACTAACTTTGTCAAAGACTATTAAGAAAATTTACGGTTTGTCGCGGAATATATTTCCTGTTTAAAACTAATTGTAAAGAAAATATATTTTTAATACTCCATACCTTGCGTACCTAATATAAACATGGGAAAAGCAATGTGCCAAATTTTTATCATGACAAGGGCATCAAAAGGAGCTACTCAAAACTAAATGCAGGGAAATTTACAAGAAATTGACCTTCGCAGTATCCTGCAATTAATTGAATTAGGGCAGCGAACTGGGCAACTTTTCATAGAAAGCGATTTTTACAGTTACCAGCAAGGAGCTAGAGAAAATACTGGGGAATGCAACCTCTCAGGGTGGTTAATCTTTTTTCTCAATGGTCAAATTATTTATTGCCAAGAAGGGAATAATAATTTGTCACGCATTGACGATTACTTACGTCAGTATCGTGAGGAAATATCTTTGGATCAACAGGAAATGGATCGTTTAGGTGAACTAAATTCTTCAGAATATGGCTATCTTTGGATGCTTTTAGAGAAGAATATTATCAATCCCAATAAAGCTGCTGATCTCATTTATCGTTTGGTTTGTGAGACGCTTTTTGATTTGCTGAGTTTAAACCGAGGTAGTTTTATTTTCCATCAAGATATAGCACTAGCACCGCAGTTAACTACTTGGGAAATTTCTCCTTTAATTTCCAAAATTACCCAACAATTACAGGAGTGGAAGCAGCTATCTCCATACATCCAATCTCCAGAACAACTACCCATCCTAGCTGACACAGCTCATCTATACTCTTCACTGCCAGTGACAACCGTCAATAAACTTAAGCACTGGGCCGATGGTAAAACCACTTTGCGTCAACTTAGTCGTTATCTCGACCGAGACATTTTAACAGTCGCTAAAACAATATATCCCTACGTACAGCAGGGTTGGTTCAAGCTCATCTATCCAGAAACAACCAATCCTCACATCGCAAACCTAACGGATCAGCAGCAGGTGAAAATACTATGTATTGACGATACAAAGGCTATTTGTGAAACTGTAGAGTCTATTTTGCAGCCACAAGGCTATGAAACAATTTCCCTCACCAATTCCCTAGAAGCACTGAGTCTAATTTTTCAATTCCAGCCCCATCTAATTTTATGCAACATGACCATGCCGGAATTAGACGGTAATCAAATTTGTGCCGTGCTACGACAATTGCCAGCATTTCGGCATATACCGATGATAATGCTGACCAGTAAAGATAAATTTATAGATCGAGTTAGGGCTAAGATGTTCGGGGCAACAGATTTGTTAACAAAACCTTTTAGTGAAGCTGAATTACTGATGCTAGTTAAGAAATACATCAATATTTGATCTTGTGTGGCGAAATAAACCTGATACAACACTTGTTGATCCCATAGAAGATGGGGTAAAAAATGTTATCACAGAATCAACCAATTCTCAGACAAAGTTATTATCCAGTAAACTTCGTGAAATTTTAGATTTAATTTATACACTAATTATTTACGGGGAGATCAGGGAATGTTCCAAACAGGAACGTCTACATCAGGAGGTAGATAGCTATTTATGAGTACAGTTCTGATTGTGGAAGACAGTCTTGCACAGAGGGAGATGATTACAGACCTCCTGAAAGCCAGTGGTTTAACAGTCACCCATGCCACTGACGGATTAGAAGCATTGGAGGCAATTCAAACCGAACCTCCTGATCTGGTGGTTTTAGATATTGTCATGCCCCGAATGAATGGCTACGAAGTTTGCCGTCGGTTAAAGTCTGATCCCAAAACTCAAAATGTACCTGTGGTGATGTGTTCTTCTAAAGGTGAAGAATTTGACCGCTACTGGGGCATGAAACAGGGAGCGGACGCGTATATAGCTAAACCGTTTCAACCAACTGAGTTGGTAGGAACAGTCAAACAACTGCTGCGAGGATAAGGATGAAAACATCATGGTTAGCAAACCGGACTTTTTAAGTGGCAGTGGTCAAGACCACTTTCGTCCTGAATTACAAGTAGAAAGTCCTGAAGGTGAGTTACATTTGCGGTTTTACATTCCTTCGCATCAGGAGTTTGCACTACCCGCAACTGGTATCAGAGAGGTGATGGAACTTAGTCCAGACAGAATCACTCCGATTCCTAATGCTTCTCCCTTACTTTTGGGTACTCTAAATCTACGAGGTCGAGTAATTTGGGTAGCTGATTTGGGTCAATTTCTAGGGGAAGCAACTCCATTAAACACAGACCGAGCAGAGATTCCGGTGATTGCTGTACAAGAGCAAGACACAATAGTTGGCTTGGCTGTAGAAGCGGTAGGCGGTATGGATTGGCTAGATGTACAAAATCTCATGCCACCGACGAACATACCGGATACGATGACTCCTTTTTTGCGTGGAGAGTGGTTATTAGAAACTAAAAATCATCAATGTCTAAGACTACTCGACCAAATAGCAATTTTACGGAGTGCGCGGTGGGCAGGATGATATTGGGAGGGAGGAAATGGCAGCAAGTATAGAAGATTACCTCGAAACATATAAACAGGCTTGTACAGCCTACGCGCAACAAAAATATGAAGTTGCCGCTACTTTAGTCGATCAGGTGGTGCAGAATGTTCCAGATGACCCTAACTGTCATTTATTGCGGGGTCACATCTACTATGTTTTGCAGCAATACGATATAGCAGAAGTAGAATATCAAAAAGTTTTGGAATTGAGCGATGACCTGGAAATTATTGGTTTTGCTCACAATGGTCTAGAAAATATTAGCCACTATCAACAAACAGAAACAGAAGTAACAGATAATCTTGAGCATCATGAGCCAATTAATTTCACGGACACGGATGATTTTCTAGAAGCTCAAGCATCAGAACTAGAAGATTTAGGAGCAATAGAAAACTTTGATATTAACAGTTCTGATTTAAATGGCTTAGAAGAATCAACACCATCATTAGATACTGGTGATTTGTCTGTGGACAATCCCTTTGCTGTTTCAACAGATAGCATGGCTGTGAATCAAACATCAGCATCTATACCAGTTTTAAGTGATGATCCCTTTGCCTTAAATGATCAGCCCAGTTCTCTAGATTTATCTGGAGAGTTGGATTTACCTGCTTTCTGGCAAGAAGATTCCTCAGAAAATAGTTCTGCACACTCAGAAGTGGAGACTAACTTTTTAGACAGTGGGACAAATTTTTCAAGTGATGATCACAATAGTCTTGATTCACCATTTGCAGAATTTGAACCATCCACTAATCTGAATGGTGAATATACTGCGGCAGAATTTCTGCAAGCAACAGAGAAAGAACCACCTAGCAATTTCGAGTTGGCATCAAGTAGCCAGAGTCAAACAGATGAGAATTTGGTGATAGGAACAGCAGAACTGAGCAATGATCCCATGCCATCCGATAATTCTCTAGATAGCATCTCAGATAATTTTGCTCAGTCGAAAGCCAATAACTGGTTACAAGAAATAGCCGAGCAAGAGCAATTATCAGAAACTCCTTCAGCTTTTAACGGCAATATGGCTAGAAAAGAACAGCCATATCCAGAGATTGCTCAACAGGAGACACATAGCTTTGATGTTGATGAAAGTTTTGACTTTGAAGCCTTTGAGTCAGCTTTTGGTTCAGAGAGTGTGGCAGCAGATGAAGAAACCAGCAGTATTCTCCACAAAGACAATGCTCAAAGTAATATCGAGTTTTTAGATGATTTTGATGAATTTGATGATTTAGGCAATATTCCAGGGTTTGATTTGGCAGAAGCTGATTCTAGCTTCAGTGATGTCATGCTTTCCAGCTCTCCGGAAATTGGTAGTATTCCCCAAAGTAAGGCCGCAGATGTGCCTAGTGGTGCAAGTAGCGATCGCGATGAGGAACTATTCACCATCACTGGTTCTCAAGAATCAGTACCCGTCTTTACCCAAACGGATGTCGCTAAGGTAGAACCTCAAGTCAACATTGAGCAAGGCTGGTTAGCACCATTAGAAAACGCTACTCTAGATACCAAACCTTGGTTAGTTGCGGGTGCTGTTGGTGTATTCTCCGCTTTGGTAGTAGCAACAGTTAGTTTTGCTGCCACCAACTTTTCTCCTCCCGAACAACGGGAAACAGTGCGAAACACGGGTTGGACAATGTCACTGGCAGCTGGAATTACAGGGTTTGCTACAGCTGCCTTTATGGGTAATGTCACTCTCAAACAAGTAAGACGCACTACCAAGGATCTGCAAGCGCAATTTGATGCCGTCCGCCAAGGCAATCTGAATGTACAAGCTACAGTCTATTCCGAAGATGAATTCGGGCAACTAGCAGCTAGCTTTAATGACATGGCACGGGTAATTTTGACTACCACCTTTGAAGCCCAACGCAAGGCAGATGAACAAGAGGAAGCCAAAGAAAACCTCCAACGCCAAGTAATCCGCCTCCTGGATGATGTAGAAGGTGCAGCTAGAGGTGATTTGACAGTACAAGCGGAAGTCACAGCCGACGTATTGGGGGCAGTGGCTGATGCCTTTAACTTAACAATTCAAAACCTGCGGGACATTGTACAACAGGTAAAAGTCGCAGCCAAAGAAGTAACCAAAGGTGCAACTAATTCGGAAACATTTGCTACAGCCTTATCTAGCGATGCTTTGCGCCAAGCCGAAGAGTTAGCAGTCACCTTAAATTCTGTACAGGTGATGACTGACTCAATTCAACGGGTGGCAGAAGCAGCACGGGAAGCAGAGGCTGTAGCTCGTGATGCTAGCGCGATCGCTCTCAAAGGTGGTGAAGCTGTAGAAAACACCGTGGCGGGGATTTTGGAAATTCGGGAAACCGTAGCAGAAACTACCCGCAAGGTAAAACGACTAGCGGAATCATCACAAGAAATTTCTAAGATTGTGGCGTTAATTTCTCAGATTGCCTCCCGCACCAACTTACTAGCACTCAACGCCAGTATTGAGGCGGCACGGGCAGGAGAAGCTGGACGTGGATTTGCCATCGTAGCCGACGAAGTCCGCCAGTTAGCGGATAAATCAGCTAAATCCCTCAAAGAAATTGAACAAATCGTCATGCAAATCCAAAGCGAAACCGGCTCCGTAATGACCGCAATGGAAGAAGGTACACAACAGGTAATTCAAGGCACAAAACTAGCAGAAGAAGCCAAGCGATCGCTTGAAAATATTATTCAAGTCGCCAATCGGATTGATAGTTTGGTGCGCTCAATTACTAGCGATACCGTAGAACAGACGGAAACCTCCCGCGCTGTTGCTCAGGTAATGCAATCCGTAGAACTTACAGCCCAAGAAACATCCCAAGAAGCACAAAGAGTGTCAGGCGCACTGCAAAACTTAGTAGGTGTATCCCGCGACTTAATTGCTTCCGTAGAACGTTTCCGGGTGGAAACTATGGAAACAAAGTAATTAGTCAATAGTCCAAAGTCCAAAGTCGAAAGTTTACGTAAACTGATGACTCACAACTAACAGCTAATGACTAATGACTAATGACTAATAAATAATGACTATTGACTAAAAAACTATGCTGCCGGAACAACAACAGCGAATTTTAGGCTACTTTATTGAAGAAGCTAGAGACCACCTCAACACTATTGAGCAGGGGTTACTAAATCTCGAAAGTACCTTGAACGACCCGGAAATGGTCAACGAAGTTTTCCGGGCGGCTCACTCCATCAAAGGAGGGGCGGCAATGCTGGGTTTAAATAGCATTCAGCACGTCTCCCACCGTCTAGAAGATTGCTTTAAAGTTCTCAAAGAAAATCCGATTCGAGTTGATCAAAAATTAGAGTCATTATTTCTTGGTGTTTCTGATACCCTCAAGGCACTTTTAGAGCAGTTGAGTGGGCCATTTGGTCTATCAGAAGAAACTGCCAATACTTTGATGTCAGAGACAGAGCCGGTCTTTCAATGGCTGAATCAGCATTTAGAATTACTGGTGCAACAAGGTGGTGCAACGGGTGATACCAGCGCGACTTATATACAACCAGCATTGGTAGAAACTGTTGGCACACTCACAGAAATTTTCTTTCGCCAAGATGTGCCGACTGCCGCAGAAAACACACCACCAACAACTACATCTCAGCCAGTCACCGCCACAGCCAACGATCATTGGGGTGAATTTCAAACCCAGGTGTTACAAACATTGCGGGAAATGTTGCAATTATTTAAACAACAAGCAACACCAGCATCCCGTCAAAATCTTCAGCAATGTTGTAACCAATTAGTGCAATTAGGTAAAACATGGAATTTACCTAATTGGTGTAATTTGTGTAAAGCCGCATCTGTCGCTATTGGTAATTCTGAAAATAGCTATCTCACCTTAGCTAAGATTGTCATTACTGAAATTAAACAATCGCAAGAGTTAGTGCTGCATGGTAGAGAAGCGGAGATCACAATTAGCCAACAATTAGAAGCACTTTGGGGTTTTCCAGAAACTGCTTTGTTAGAAGTAGCTCAAGATTTACTGGGGGATGTCCCAGATGCGGTGAAGCAATCATTAACTGCACCAGTAACAAGTAATTCTATTGAAAAAATTCAGGCAGCATCTTCAGTCACAACTGAGGGTTTTCATGTTAATACTACTGTTGATTTGCCAGCAGATAGTGTAACTAGCCTCACTGAAGTTTCCGAACAAATTGATTCGCAGCCAGATACTCAAGAAAATAGAGAAAGCACTCAATCTGAAAATGATATTGCTGCTCATATTTTCTTGGAAGAAGAAGTACACACATCTGTTCATAGTGCCAAAGTAGATGCACGTGGGCCAGAGGTAGGATTAGCTGAGTTAAATACTCTGGCTGATTTGTTTGAAGGTGAAACACCAGAACTAGATGACAGTTGGCAGCAAGAGGAAATTCTAGAAGGTGCAGACTCTAGTGAATTAGGAGTAGATATTCATGAAACTGTTATTCAAGAATTTGATAGTGATTTAGCTGATTTTCTGTCAGTAGATGGTGATACTGATGAGCCACAAATTACCAAAAATAAAACAGAAGATTTAAGCTTATTATTTGGTGATAACTTCTTAGAAAAAGAAATACAAAAATCTATCGCTAGTTCTGATGAATTATTACAGGAAGATTCACAATATAATGAAAATTATTCTGATGATGATTTAGAAGAGTTTTTGCACCTGAAAGTTGATGCAAGTCACTCACATACAAATTCCATTAATCAAATAGATACCGATCACACTTCTCATATTGAAGCATCTGCCCAAATATCTAATAGGTTTGATGATTTATTTGTAGAAACCGATTTAAATACAGATGGCTTGGAGGAAATTCACCTGAGTAACCTCTCAGAATCCAAGCAGGTAAACTCATCTGAAGATTTGACTTTAGATAATTTATTTGCTGAGGTAGATGAAACTACAGCAGTATCTATAGATGAGTCAGAAATTAATGATTTATTTGATGAAAAACCCACAACAGTATTAGAATTTTTTGCTGCTGAAGATGATTTAGGTAACTTCTGGAATCAAAACGATCTAGTAGAACCAAATAACGATTTGTCATCTGTTGTTGAGAATGATCTAGCCAAAGAGTTAGAAGAAAGTTTATTTGCTGGTGCAGCCTCTGATGATATTTTTGATGAGAGTCAACATTCTGCTAATTCTGGGTTAGAAAGTTTAGATTTGCTAGATTTGGATGCAACTTTCCTTCAGCCAGAGCAGCAGTTAGATTTAATGCCGCCATCAGAAGAGACTGAAGAAGATTTATTTGCAGAGTTAGCAGTAAGTGAATCTAGAATCAATCATAGTATTAGCGATCGCGAAATTTCTCCACCAGAAATACACGGTTTTTCCCAATCACCAGAAGCTTTAGACTTTATTCCAGAATTTACCAATCAGCTTCCAGAAACAGCTTCTGAAGATTCTCATCTATCATTTGCTGAATTACCATTTGATTTATTCAATGGTGGCGACGATGACAGTAACGAGCAACTACTAGAAAACATAGATAATTTAGTTAATGATTTATTCGCTACAGCTAATGATCTCAATTTACAGCCAGAGCAAACTACAGAAGTTTTAAATAATGATCCTACTCTGGAAACTAATAATGAATTCGCAGATATTGAGGAAATTTCTGAGCTTAGTTCAGTTGATAATCTGCTGGCAGTAGACACTCAATTACCAATATCTATGGGTGAATGGGTTATTCCTATTAGTGAAGTAGAAAATATTGAAGTTGAAGACAGTAGCTTAGAAATCGGTGATGAACTGTTAGATACAGCAGTAGAAGAAAAATCTGAAATCGGTTTAGATGAGAGTTTTCTAGAAATATCTGGTGTAAGTAGTGAACTCACAGATATTGAGGTTGAAGATAGTAGCTTAGAAATCGGTGATGAACTGTTAGATACAGCCGTAGAGGAAAAATCTGAAATCGGTTTAGATGAGAATTTTCTAGAAATATCTGGTGTAAGTAGTGAACTCACAGATATTGGGGTTGAAGACAGTAGCTTAGAAATCGGTGATGAACTGTTAGATACAGCCGTAGAGGAAAAATCTGAAATCGGTTTAGATGAGAGTTTTCTAGAAATATCTGGTGTAGGTGGTGAACTCACAGCTATTGGGGTTGAAGACAGTAGCTTAGAAATCGCTGATGAACTGTTAGATACAGCCGTAGAGGAAACTGTAGAACTGGATTTAGATGAGAGTTTTCTAGAAATATCTGGTGTAGGTGGTGAACTCACAGCTATTGGGGTTGAAGACAGTAGCTTAGAAATCGCTGATGAACTGTTAGATACAGCCGTAGAGAAAACTGTAGAACTGGATTTAGATGAGAGTTTTCTAGAAATATCTGGTGTAAGTAGTGAACTCACAGATACTGAGGTTGAAGACAGTAGCTTAGAAATCGCTGATGAACCTGAACCTACTTCAGAAACTCCCAACTTAGATGAGTTTGCGGATTTAGAAGCATTACTAGAGGAAGAACCATCACTTAGCAGTAATGTTAATTCTACACCGGAAGATGATTTTGCCTCGTTAGAAGCATTACTAGGTGAAGACAATGCACAAACAACAACTAATGAGCAGCCTGCTGAAATTCAACCTGTGGTGCGTCAATATATTCCAGCTACTACTAACAGTAATATTGCATTACCAGTTATAGAAGATGAATTTAGTGATCTAGAAAAACTACTGGCAGAAGCGGATCAAAGCATATCCCAATCCACACCAGTAAAACCAAGTGTTGGCAGATCCCCACGTACTTCTACTCGTCGTCAGGCAAGATTTGAAGAAACGATGAAAGTTCCAGTCAAGCAACTGGACGATATGAGCAATTTGGTGGGGGAATTGGTAGTAAATCGCAACACCTTAGAACAGGATCACGAACGGTTGCGACAGTCTTTAGATAACTTATTAATTCAGGTGCAACAGCTTTCAGATGTGGGAGCGAGAATGCAAGAATTGTATGAGCGATCGCTTTTAGAAGCATCTTTGTTAGCTAGTCGCAAAACTAAAGAGATTCCTGTCCCCATGTCAGATTCTAATTTGGATAGGGGTTTTAGTGAATTAGAAATGGACCGCTTCACCCCCTTCCATACGCTCTCTCAGGAAATGATTGAACTGATTGTGAGAGTACGTGAATCAGCTAGTGACATTGATTTCGTGACAGAAGAAACAGAACGAGTAGCACGACAGTTCCGTCAGGTAACAACTCAACTCCAAGAAGGACTCACACGCGCTCGCATGGTGCCGTTCTCTCAAACCATTGATCGCTTGCGCCGTGGTGTGCGTGATAATGCCATCAAGTACGGTAAACAAGTAGAGTTAGTGATTGAAGGCGGTGATACCTTAATCGACAAGATGATTTTAGATCATCTCACCGATCCTTTGACCCATATGCTCAACAATGCGATCGCTCACGGCATAGAAACACCAGATATCAGAGAAGCAGCAGGTAAACCACCGGTGGGGATCATTACCATCCGTGCTTTCCACCAAGGCAACCAAACTGTAATTTCTGTCGGTGATGATGGTGCAGGTATTGATACCGAAAGGATCAAAACCAAAGCTGTGAATTTAGGGATGATGACACCAGAACAGGCAAAAACTATTTCCCGCCTGGAAATCTATGATCTACTATTTCATGCTGGGTTTAGCACCAAAGATGAAGCCGACGAAATTTCTGGTCGTGGTGTCGGCATGGATGTGGTACGCTCCGAAATTAGCGAAATTCGCGGCACAGTCAACACAGATTCTACTTTAGGTAAGGGAACTACCTTCACAATTCGTTTACCACTCACCCTAAGTATTTGTAAGGCTTTGTGTTGCGTCTCCGATAAAGCCAGGATTGCCTTCCCGATGGATGGTGTTGAGGATACCTTAGATATTCCCAGCAAAAACGTCCAAAACAGTGCTGATGGACAATCCTTTATTTCCTGGCGCGATACAGTGCTACCATTCCGTCCCCTCAAAGAACTGTTAACTTTCAATCGCCAATTAAGTCGCGGTAGTGTTTACGGTGGTAACAGAGATGATGATATGATTTCCGTGGTCGTTGTGCGATCGGGAAATACGCTGTTAGGTCTCCAGATTGACCAGGTTTTAAGCGAACAGGAAATAGTAATTAAGCAATTTGAAGGCCCAGCACCGAAACCCATAGGTGTGGCGGGTGCTACAGTCTTAGGTGATGGTCGCATCATGCCGATTGCTGATGTGCTAGAACTCATTGACATCTTCCAAGGACGGATGTCTAAACATACTGGTAGCAGTCCTTGGCAACAATCAGCTCCGCCTAGCGTCCCAGAAACTCCGGCTGAGAAAATTGATCCAACTGTACTTATTGTGGATGACTCAATTACAGTCCGAGAATTGCTATCTCTCACCTTTAACAAAGCCGGGTATCGTGTGGAACAGGCACGAGATGGTCAGGAAGCTTGGGACAAACTCCGTTCCGGGTTGCCTTGCGATATTGTCTTCTGTGACATTGAAATGCCCCGTTGTGACGGTCTAGAATTACTCTCACGCATTCAAAAAGACTCCAATCTCAATCACTTACCCATCGCCATGCTCACCTCACGGGGTGCAGATAAACACAGACAAATGGCGATTCAACTCGGTGCTAGTGGCTACTTTACTAAACCCTACTTAGAAGAAGCTCTCCTAGAAGCCGCAGTGCGGATGTTGAAAGGGGAAAAACTTGTTAATAGCGGTAGTAATGGTTAATTAACATTTATTCTCTCTTTTGATTTATAAGTTTTTCTCCTCAAGATAGAGACTTGTCAAACAATACAGAAGTTATTCTGAAACATATCTCAGGCTCAGTAACAAATCAAACTACACAGGTTTGATGTATAGAAACCTGTTTCTACACTGGTAAAACTTCTTATTGTTACAAAGCTTTATTTTGTTGATATGACGTTGAGGAGGGAATTTAAAGCTATGTCTAACCCCAATGAACGTGAAACTTATAACCAAGAAGTTAGAAAAGAATCTTACACAGATGCTACTGGTCGTCATCATACTCACTTAGAGCGAAACACTGCAACAGACAATAATTCTTACCAAAATGGTTATGCCAATGGTCGCTATACTGAGCGTAGATATCAGCAAGCTAATTTAGCTGAACGTGATAATGAAAATACCGCTAGTGCTTTATTGATGGGTATTTTATTCACATCCCTCGTGGGTTTGGCTATTGGTGCGTTTTGGTACTCTAATCAGAGAAATGTAACTATTGATAACACTACACCTGTAGAAACTCCTATACCAACTAATGCCAATCCCACACCTAGCTTGTCTCCTCAACCACAAACCACAATCATTGAAAGAACCAGAGAAGTACCTGTTGTGATTCCACAACCACAAGCCACAGCAACATCTGCACCAGTTTCACCACAGATTAACGTCACGGTTCCACCCCAAGAATCTACACCTGGAAGATCACCTGCGGTTACACCCAATAATCAGCAGCCAAGTCAAAGTAATACTCCTAATCTAGAGAACAGAAACGACACTTCTACGGGAAGCCCTGCAACCAGTACACCAGCTAATCCTTCTTCAAGCACTTCACCTGAAAGCATAGAGCAACCACAAGGTGAATCAAATAGTAGTTCTAACTGATAACAATTATCATTTTTTCGTAGTTCAATTAGCATAAACCTCAATCAAAACAGTTATGAACCATGAAAACCCCCGTTCCTTGAAGAAACCGGGGTTTTCATGATGAGATAGGTATGAAAGAAAAATCCACTTGGAAAACTCACATTTATTCTTAACTTTAGCGACTCTAAAATTTTTTTAAATTTTGCAGCTATGCTGATACCAAAAATCAAGGTTGAGAATGGCTCAATTTAGTTTTAATAAAAATATTTTTACTCTGAGTAGCTTTTTATGACTAGGTTTTAGACGTTTACGATACCAATGAGGGGTGTCAACTACCTTGGCAATATTGCGATTTTTTTTAGAAAGAAACTATGGAAAATCTGTAGCATAAAATACATATTCATGCTTTTAGATGCTCTAGTATCTGTCTCTTGGGTGGCATTTTGCATCAAACAAAAAGTAAGCGTTAACATTTTTTGGGGTTATTTTCCGGTTGTTTAATCAACTAAGGGAAAAAGTAACTAGATTAAGAAAAATTCTAAATCCTCAAAAGCAAATAATGTTTTGCGCTTAAATAGTAGTGCGAATATGACTATCCAAAACAATGACTAAGTTAGTTCATCATTAGCTTCTTGGGAGTGTGGCAATTAATGTTCTTATCTACTTAGTAGAAATACTATTGTTATATCTTTGCGATTGATTAACAAAATATATATAGACTGCTGGTAAATTATCAAGTTTTTACATATGGATGTGCATCAACAGGTAATAAAAACTCTGATGTCAAAATAACTTGTTTTTTGCTAGGTAGATACTGCTGTCAAATAGTCGCACAGGAAAAGCTACTGAAAAGTACTCATGAAGCAATTGGTGCTGAAAAGAACCAATAATTATCTTTTTCAGAGGCTTTGGAATAATCCAAAATTCCATCATTGTCATCAACATCCACTTTTTTGTGTTGCAACTCCTAGCTTAATCAACCCAAAACTTTACATACTCAACCGAAATAAACCATGAACCCCTCTTCGTCGTTAAGAGTTCAGGGAGGGCTGCAAAACTATGCTAGCGATCAGCCATTTCCCACTCCAACAGCACCTATTCTCAAACTTGTGAGGCTAGTTGCAGGGGATACAAGTCTAGCTCCAGAGTTTAGCCAAGCTTGGGTAATTCATGAGTTTCAATTAGGTGATGAGCTGACTAGCTATGGTTTGAATCAAGAAATTGAAGATAGTAATAATATTATTTACTTGGTTTGTCAAGGTAGAGTCCGCCTGTTGGGTTTTAATCCCAAGCTAGGGCGAGAAGTTTCTACTCAGTTATTGTTAGCTGGACAAACTTTTGGAGCAGATCATTTATTTTTTCATCAACCTTTAGCGTATCAGGCGATCGCAGCTAGTCCTGGCTATGTGGCACAAATCACAGTTTCTGACTTGGAACAATGGTTGCAACGCCTACCCCAACTAAAAAATTATTTACGACAGTTAACTAATGAACGACAAGCATTGATTTTCTTTAAAAGTTGTAGCGATTTGCAATCTCTCACCAGTGGGAAACTACGAGAATTACTACCTTTGTTTGTCGCCCAGCAGATTCCAGTTGGTTCATCCCTATTAGAAGCGACTCCACCAGAAAAAGGACGCTTTTGGCTAGCGAGTGGTCAAGTCCAGTCTATATCGGTAGGAAGTTCACCGCCCTTGCGGGGAGATAGTTGGGGATATCCTGATCTCACACCCCCCGATGGCAATGCCCAAAGTGATTTGTTAGTCTACCACCTATCACCGGAAAATTGGGACGTAGCTAAAGCGATCGCACCTCATTTATTTACCACCAACTACAAACCTACAGAAACAAAACCAACAGTTAAGACTATTAATAGTAAGCCAGAGATCCGCCTACCCCAGCTGACTCATGTCTCACAACGTGACTCCCAAGCAGATCACCCCCCCTCGGTTATAGCCACATCAGAGACATCAGAAACAGAAACAATAGACTTTCCCCAAGGAGGATTGCAACCTCCTATAAAACCAAAGTTTTGGTACTCTTATCCCTTTATTCAGCAGCAAAGTTTAGCGGATTGCGGCGCAGCGTGTTTGGCAATGATTAGCCAATACTGGGGTAAACGTTTGAGTCTGCCTACTCTGCGGAACTTAGCACAGATAGATAGATTAGGTGCAACTCTCCAAGGATTAACGACAGCAGCCGAAAGCCTGGGTTATCAAGTGCTGCCAGTACGAGCCAGTTTAGATAAGTTAGAGTGGCAAACTAACCCCTGGATTGCCCATTGGCAAGGAATTCACTATGTAGTAGTTTGGCAGGTAAAAGGCGATCGCCTATTGATTTCTGATCCAGCCTTGGGTAGACGCTGGCTGAAACGTCCTAAATTTGAAGCTAGTTGGACAGGATACGCTCTATTATTAAACCCTACGGAAATTTTTTACACCCTCAAGAGTGAAAAAGTATCTCTGGGGCGCTACGGACAAACATTGTGGCACTACCGGAAATTACTCAAACAAATTATTCTTGCCTCCCTATTAGTACAGGTGTTTGGGTTGGTAACTCCCTTATGTACTCAGGTAGTTATCGACCAAATGATACCTGCAAGAAATCTGGAAACCCTCAATATGTTTGCAGTCGGCTACCTGTGTTTAGGTATCTGGCGGATTGTCTTAACTGCACAGCATCAATATTTACTAGATTATTTTGCTAGCCGGATTGATCTGAATTTAGTCGCTAGTTTTGTTAACTACACCCTACAGTTACCACTGCAATTTTTTGCCTCCCGCCAAGTTGAAGATATTCTTAGCCGGATTCAAGAAAATCACAAAATTCAACTATTTATTACCCGGCGGGCCATTGGAGCCACAATAGATAGCTTCATGGTACTGATTTACCTGGGGTTAATGACTTACTACAACTGGCAACTCACTCTCTTGGTGATCAGTTGGATTCTCCCAATTGTGTTTTTAACTGTGGGGGTGAGTTCGTATATTAAGCAAGCATCTAGAGAAATCTGGAAAGAATCAGCAGGACAACAATCTGCGATCGCGGAAATGATGACTGGGATTGTCACAGTCAAAACTGCCACGGCGGAACGCTCCTTACAGAAATACTGGGAGGAGCATTTCTTAAAGATGTTAAAGGCGCGGTTACGGGGGCAGAAGCTGGCTAATCGTTTGCAGCTAACTCGCAGCCTAATTAACCATGTCGGTAGCACCCTGATTTTATGGTTTGGGGTAAGTTTGGTAATTGGTAAGCAGATGTCCTTGGGACAGTTTGTGGCATTTAATCTGCTGATTGGTAGTGTGACTAATCCAGTTTTAGCTTTGGTGGGGTTATGGGATGAATTCCAACAAGTGCTGATTTCGGTGGAACGACTCAATGATGTTTTTACTTCTACATCAGAAGAAAGTTCACAAACCACACTGTTGGTTATGCCGCCCATTCGCGGTGAGGTGCAGTTAGAAAATGTGTGTTTTCGTTATAGTCACCTGCAAGAGCGTTACACCCTGCAAAATCTGTCTTTCCGAGTTCAACCTGGACAAATTATTGGCATTATTGGTCAAAGTGGTTCAGGTAAAAGCACTTTAGCCAATTTATTAGCTGGTTTATATCATCCTGAACAGGGGAGAATGATGATCGATGGCCATGATACATCTGTGATGTCTCCCCAGTCGTTGCGGAGTCAGTTGGGGTTGGTATCACAAGAGTCTTTCCTCTTTTCAGGAACAATCTTAGACAACATCACCTTATATGATCCAGAGTTGATCCGGGAACAAGCCGTAGCGGCTGCTAAATTAGCTGGCGCACATGATTTTATTCAAGCATTGCCTCTAGGTTATGACACCCCAGTAGCAGAAAGGGGTTTAGGGTTGTCTGGTGGGCAACGACAGAAAATTGCGATCGCCCGCGCATTGATTAGGAATCCCAAAATATTGGTTTTGGATGAAGTTACTATCGGTTTAGATGCTGAATCAGAACAAACCTTTCAACAAAACCTCGCTTTAATTACTCAAAAGCGCACTACCTTTATCATCTCGCATCGTATCTCTAATGTGCGCCATGCCGACTATATCCTGGTTTTAGACCAAGGGATGATTGTAGAACAAGGTACTCACCCAGAACTCATCGCCATGACTGGTTTATATCAGCACTTAACTCAATTACAACTACATCTATAAGTGGTAATCCGCTAGACATCTTTAGAAATTAAATATGCGTTTTCCAGAAACCTTGTAGAGACGTTCCATGGAACGTCTCTACTTTTTCACTTCTATCCGTGAGTGAAAACCCAATATATTTACAATAATTTCTTTGGCTAAATTTAGTAACCTTAGTTACGGAAATATTATTAATAGTGTGAATTTTACTCTTAAGGTTTTCTTTATTTTTCTGCAAAATAACATTCGTGATAGAGATTTATCATAAAATTGTATTTTTCACAATCATTTCTGAGAATTGCTTAGTTGTTATTCCGTAATCTTCATAACCGTGCTTCAGTAATTATTCTAGATACACAATTGCTACAATCCTCATCAATCAAGCATTTGCTGCCAACTCTCCAGATCTAAATTAGAGAAAAAATGTAAAGGCATTTTACCATTCACATCACACAGATAATTTAGGCTTTCATGAGGATCAAATTATTATTTGAAAGATTGCTTATCAACTTATTTAGTGGTAAATTTGCTTAGTAACTTCAAAGTCTCAAATGCACAGTAGGCGAGGGGTCTGACCCCTCATTACCTAGCGGAAAATTGTCAAAATGAAAAACCGTACAGCAAAAAAGTCAACATTGGAAATATTCCGTAAAATTATTGATTAATATTCCAGATTAGTAGGTGACATTGATGAAGAGAATTAGTATAAATACGAATATTGCTCTTGATATAGTGTGGATGAATAGTTTTTCTAAGCCATACTAAAGCACATTCAATACCACTGACCTTTTAAAGCCAAGTCATAGAAAAATATCATACAATAAATCTATCAGGGGGAAATAAATGAAGCGTATACACAGTTAAATAACAAGACTGTATCTACCAAGACCCGAAGGAAGACTTTTGTCTGCTAGTCAAATGAAATGACAAGGAGCAGTTAAAAGATGAAACAAGATAATTTTTACCCTGACTGCAATTTAGCTCTTGAGATGGCATCAATTAATAGCAGTAATTACATTGCAACATCCATATCTGCTTTGACAGAGATATCTAAAAATATCGAAATTGGCATATCTATCATTTATCAGGTATTAACTACACAACAGAGAGTCTCTTTTTGGCAGATATTATCAACCCTTGGGTATATAGTTTTATTCAATTATCTAATTTTATTGTTTAATGTTGTAATTTACACATTTGTTTAATTACAACATCAACGTCGCAGAACAGAAATATTACTATCGCAAACAAAAAACACTATGAATCAAGACGTTACAGGTATGAGCAACTTCAATAAAGCAGTCAATCCTCAGCAATTTGACAAAGTAGTTGAGGCGATTCTGGCTGGAAAATACTCTTGGGCTTGTGTTTTAATGCTACGCATTGCTGGTTATAATCCTTTACATTACATTCCTTACCGTACCTATAACCGATTACTGAAAGAAAACTCTGAAGGCAGCAGAGTGCAACAGCAGCATCATGAAAATATCAACATAAATAAGCCCTCTGTTGCCAACAGAACTGATACTAATTCCTCATCCAGTTGCTTGAGTAAAATTAAAGACCTGGCTTATTTTGAAGTAGTGGGTAAGCAAAAAACCGAAATTCGTGGTGGTCATTTGGAGCAATGTTTATCCCAGAAACTTTATGATTATCAATCGATAGAACTTGAGGCACAACCAATCAATAATCAAGATACTTCCTTAAAATTGCGCGAACTCAATCTGATTAATAATTAAGTAGCCGTCATGAACTGCGTACACCAATAAGTAATTAAAAAGGAACTATAGGATTCCTATTGGATTGTTGTTGGTGTAGTCTGCGCTGGCGCATACAAAACTCAGTACACATTTATTCTTTCTTCCCTGTTCCCTGTCACCTGTTCCCTGTTCCCTATCTCTACGAGTGATTCAGAAATCAAAGCGGATTACTCTAGAAGCTAGAGGCTAGAGTTTTTAATCAGCAAAGACTAACAGCATGGGCTAACGCCCCTCTGCTAACAGCACTTTTCCATCACCAATGAACAGCAGAATGAGCAGATTAAAATGTAACGCCTCTCAGTGATGTTCCTATAATTTTCAATAAATGGATCACTAAATTCTGCCAAAATGGCAAATATGCAGCAATTAAATCTTATACATTAAAGATAACTACTCAAACAGGGGCAATTAGCTGGCAAACTCATTTTCAATGATACATCAATGATTATCTGACTATGAGACCTATCTAACTGATTGCTGTTGCTGAAGCAATCAGTGGCTGTAGGAGTTATTGACTCCTCCAGAAATCCAGACAAATTAACCATTACTATTAGTAGTTCTGGCTTTGAGAAAGTTAGAGTCAAGAGAAATTGGAGTGCTGGCCTCCTCCAAATTTTAACTTGAATGCTCTATGTCGAGTTTCCCTGTGGTGGAGGAAATTTCGGTGACTTTCTTACATAAAACTGGTTTTGCTAGAGCTAAATAGGCTCAACTATTAGCACTATCAGTAAAAGTAGAATGAGCAACAGTAATCGTTTAATTATTGTCATAGCTGATAGAACTTATGGTGTGTAATCCTTGTCCTCCCAGATAGGATTACCTCTACTTGATAAACTTACAATTTATACAGCCAATCCCAAAAAGCTGGAAGCGAACAAACTTGGTTAGCCTCCAGCTTTTTTCTGTCAGGATTTATAGCAGAAGGCACTCTTGCAATAGGCAATAGTAAAATCCATGTCATGAATGAGTTTGAGCTTTTAGTCATGTCCTAATCGCCTTGTCTACAGCTATACCTACTCAATAGACCATAAATAGAACGGTGTAAATAATTAAAGGTTTGTAGTGAGGACTTTAGTCCTTATGAGAGGACTAAAGTCCTCACTAGGAACTAAATGCAATGTTTTTACATTACTTTACATAGTTTGTTTTTTTTCAAGTCGTCATACTTATATCCAGTCTCCAGTCTCCTAACTACGCAAGTAAATATGGCTACGCCTCCCGTCAGGGATATATAAATCAAAGCGAACTGATATGTATGTGTTAAGAAATGGATATATTTTACCGATTTTATGGATTTATGAAGATATATTAGATATTTGGTTTAGGGAAATCAAAAATATCAATTTTACCTCTGTTTGCACCGACACAATTATCAAAATCGATGAGTGACTTGAGCAAAACATTGATTGCACCAGAAGAGATTGTTAACTTCCTGAAACAAGAGATGAATTTCAAGGAAGTTTATCAAAAGATTTTGTTTAATAAGGTGATTGGGCAAGTAGCTGAGGAACGCGGAATTACTGTAACAACAGAGGAAATAGAAGCTGAGGCTAACCGCCAGCGTCGTGAGAAGCGTTTGGAGAAAGCCGCCGATACAATGGCTTGGTTAGCGGATCAGTTAGTTACTCCTGATGATTGGGAAATAGGTATTCGCGATCGCTTATTGTCTCAGAAATTAGCTCATGTCTTGTTTGCTGAGGAAGTCGAAGCTTTTTTTATCAAAAATAAACTAGATTTTGAACAAGTCATTCTCTATCAAATCATCGTTAATTCTGAAAAACTAGCACAAGAAATTTACTATCAAATTGAAGATGGGGAAATTAGCTTTTATGAAGCTGCTCACCTTTATGATATTAATTATACACGTAGACAAAAATGTGGTTACGAGGGTAAAATTTACCGTTTTAACCTCCAATTAAATATAGCCTCTGTTGTATTTAGGTCACAACCTCAAGAATTAATTGGACCGCTTCAAACTGAGCAGGGTTATCATCTGTTAATGATCAAAGAACTCTTACCTGCTGAATTAACTCCTGAAAAATATCGAGAACTTCTCAATAATATGTTTCATAAATGGCTGGATATAGAGTTAAATACTAGACTGAATTCATTGTTCACTTGTTGAGAGTTTAATTACAGCAGATTTCAGGTAAATGAGATACAAAATTTAAGAATAAAACAAGATACTAAGAGACTTTCAAGCCTGTTCCTTGTTACCTATGCCCTGCTGTATTTTAGTGCCTAAAAATATAAAAAAATAAACACAATATGCTTTGAATATCTTAATTAAGTAAATTTTAGTTAATGATTTAATTTCTAACTGAAGATAGATGTTTTATACAGAAGAATTATTCATCACTACATAATACTTGATCCGAGTTTTTGCGGATAAAAATAAAAACAGTAAATTTGACTATTACTGATTCGTCTTGCAAAACAGCTAATAGGCTCTAACGATTTTACTAAAAATAAAATTGATAGTAAATTTTTAGTGAATCTATTATAAAGATTTGGTTAACTTTTCTTTTTTAGAGGAAAAACTATTGACTATATTTCAGAAAATTTCTAAAAAAAGAACAGTGGGTTAACAAACGAAACCGAGGGAATGTCACTTTTCTGTTAAATATTTCTTCCAGGTGAATGCAGATTTATCTTAGTCTGCTGATGAGACAGATAGTTAGTGTTAGGCTGATGCAAGCAGGTATTTGTCATTACACCTAACCACATATCCCTCTATATTCCAGTGCATAATAGGCTTTAACCTCTTTTCTGTTTGGTAATTGAGGTATACCCAATTTAGATATTTAGAGATTTACCTCTGAACCTATTTGCAGTGTTCAGTAACATCCTAGGTGACAGGTGAGCCGGCGCGGTCTTGGGGGTTTCCCCCATGAGCGACCTGCGAACCCGAAGGGTGATAGGTGACAGGTAAGCAAGATTATCAGGCGTACTGAATTTTTATGCGCCAGCGCAGGCTACGCCAACAAAAATAAACCTAAGAAAGAGTCCTTTTGAGTTTTAATTTTTGAACTTTGTGTAACTTTACTAGATTCTTGAGATTTATCGATAAAACGCCCAATCATACTAGGTGTTTTATTAGATACTGCTGTTTATCTAGGGAAATAAAATAATATGCTCACAGCAGATGTTGTCATATTTACTGAAGTTTACTGGCTATATCTACATATTTTTACTCTGCAAGTATCAGAGACAATAATAATTCATGATTAGTATTTTTGTGCTTCAAAATAATAGAAAAATCTACATTTTTTTGATAATCATGAATTTTCATCAATGACAAATTAGCAGAAAATAAACACTCTCTCTTGTATAGACATCAGGCAATTCATTTAGATAATACCTAATAATCACTATGGCAGACTATTCTCAACACGATCTAGCTTTTGACGGTTATGACTTGCAAGAAAGTAAGTTTTTAACACCGTTTCAACGCAAGGCTTTACTAAAAAATTTACAAGCTAATTTACAGCCAGAATATCGGCGGCGCATTGAAATTATGTTACTGGCAGATATGGGTAAATCACAAACTCAAATCTGTGAAAAATTGGGTTGCTCCCAAGAGATGGCGCGTTACTGGATTGGTATAGCAGAGGCAGGTTTAGCACACAAATGGAATGAGCGACCCATAGGAAGACCTAAAATTGTCAATAACCAATATATTGAAAGATTAAAAGAATTAGTCAGTAATAGCCCTCGTGATTATGGCTATGCTTTTAGTCATTGGACAGCACAATGGTTAAGCAAACATCTAGCATCAGAACTAGGGATTACTATTAGCGATCGCCACATTAATCGCTTGCTCAAACAAATGGGACTTTCTACCAAACGCAAAAATTCTCCCCCCAAAGAAATTGAATCGGCACCAGATAATAGCATTACCATCTCTGACTTGCAATCCAAGTCTGAAACCAATGTGAATTGGTCATTAAATTTGATGCAGAGCAACCAATAATCAATTCAACATGAAGAATATTATTGTGCAGCATCCTGACCATTGGTGGATACATTTCAGTTTTGCAAGGACGTAGGTAAATGCCATCAGGGTTTTCTCAGCAATATTTAGCTCAACAACTCACCCAAACCTTGGGTGAGTCTTTGTCAGAACAAGAAATTCAAAAGTGTATTCAATCACTAGAAATTATCGAACCACCGATCGCCAAGCAGTTTTGGCAGGCTACTACAGCATCGGCGGGAATTTACATCGTTCTTGGGGGTAAAGTTAGACTCCTAGATAGTTTTTTAAACTTAATTACCACCCTCTCAACAGGATCATCATTTGGCGAACTGACTTTATTTCCAGAAGTAGAGTTTAGCCCTTATGTGGCTAGAGCCTCTGCAAACTTAAAACTGGCTTATGTGCGTCAATCAGTTTTAGCATATTTGATGCGCGAACACCCGAATATTCGCGATCGCCTCCAGAAACAAGCCGAAACTTGGGACTTACTGATATTCTGTTGTCAAAACTCCTTATTACCGCAAAATAGCTCAGTTGAGGACACACTCAAAGCCTTATTTTTATTTGAACGACACTCCTTAGAAGTTAACTCCCCCCCAAATCACCCATTTCCAGATGCCAAACTGTGGCTATTATGTCGGGGTGAATTAGTTGATCATCAAGGGCAGACATTCACACCCGGAACCATCTCCATTGTTACCAACCTCAACAACTGGCAGGTAACACAATCAACAGTCATTTACATTCTCAAGAATGCTAATTGGCAAATAGCCATAGAATACTGGCCCAAGTTATTAGAACTCGTCAACTCCGAAACAGGGACAAACCCCAAATCCTCAATCCCCAATCCCCAGTCCCCAATCCCCAGTCCCCAATTCCCAGTCCCCAATCTCCAATCACGCCAGTCCGCTCAAGTCGGGAAACCCGCCCACGCGGCTGGCTCCCCAATCCCCAGTCCCCAATCCCCAATCCCCAATCCTCAACCCAAACAACGCCGAGCCTATTTTCCCAGCCCGCAAGTTCAGGTGAGTCATTGGTGGGGACGCTTGACAAAGCGGTATCCGTTTTTTGCTCAACAAAGTGCTACAGACTGTGGTGCAGCCTGCTTAGTGATGATTAGTCGCTATTGGGGTAAGCGTTTGAGTGTCAATCGGGTGCGGGATTTAGCCAATGTTAGCCGCAGTGGTGCATCACTCAGGCATTTAACAGCAGCCGCCGAAACCATAGGCTTTACTACCCGGCCAGTAAAAGCTAGTTTGGATAAATTAGCACAACAAACCCTACCAGCGATCGCTCATTGGGAAAATAAGCACTACATTGTAGTTTACGAGATTACTAAAAAGCGGGTAATTGTTGGTGATCCGGCAATTGGGCAACGCACCCTGAGTATTGGCGAATTTAAAACTGGTTGGACTGGCTATGCTTTATTATTGCAACCCACATCTGGACTGAAGGAAACCGAAGAAGCCAGTACCCCATTTTGGCAAATGTGGGAATTAGTCAAACCCCACTCGCGGGTACTGCTAGAAGTGTTTGGTGCTTCGGTATTAATTCAGTTATTTGGACTGATTACACCCTTATTTACCCAATTGTTACTAGACCGTGTAATTGTCCAAGGCAGCACACTGACATTAAACGCCGTCGGTTTAGGTTTAGTCATCTTTGGTTTATTTCGGGTTGCTGTTAATGGATTGCGGCAATATTTGCTAGATCACACAGCCAACCGCATTAGTATCTCATTATTGGTAGGTTTTATTAAACATACCTTCCGCTTACCCTTGGCGTTTTTTGAGTCGCGTTACGTTGGCGATATTGTCTCCCGTGTCCAGGAAAATCAGAAAATTCAGCGATTTTTGACGGGGGAAGCCCTGTCAATCATCTTGGATTTGCTGACGGTGTTTATCTATGTAGGATTGATGTTTTGGTACAGTGCGGCTATGGCATGGGTGAGTTTAGCCATTGTGCCGCCGTTTTTTATCCTGGCATTGGTGGCTACACCGTTTTTGCGCCGCATTAGTCGGGAAGTTTTTAGTGCGACAGCTAATGAAAACAGTTATTTAATTCAATGCTTGTCGGGGATTCGCTCAATTCGCTCGATGGCGATTGAGCAGACAGTGCGCTGGCAGTGGGAAGAACTGCTCAATCAGGTGATCAGAAAAACCTTCAACGGGCAGATCATTAGTAATCAGTTACAGATTTTTAGTTCCACTATCGAAACACTGGTAACTACAGGATTGCTATGGCTGGGGGCGTGGTTGGTGATTCAAAATCAACTGACAATTGGTCAATTAGTTGCTTTTAATATGTTGTTGGGCAACATTATTCGCCCTTTCCAGCGATTAGTGGTGCTGTGGAATCAATTGCAAGAAGTAGTGATTTCCACAGAACGCATCAACGACGTTTTAGAAGCCGAACCAGAAGAAGATTTACATCTTCACCCCCGGCAGTTTTTGCCCAAATTACGCGGACATATTCGCTTTGAAAATGTCACCTTCCGTTATCATGCCGAAAGTGATATTAACGTGCTGGAGAATCTCAGCTTTGAAATTCTGCCTGAGCAAACGGTGGCTGTAGTTGGGCGGAGTGGCTCAGGTAAAACCACCTTATCTAAATTGATTTTGGGGTTATATCTGCCGACAGATGGCAAAGTGTTAATTGACGGCCACGATGTGACTAGCATTGCCTTGCGATCGCTGCGTTCTCAAATCGGCGTTGTGGATCAAGATACCTTTTTATTTGGCGGCACTATCCGCGAAAATATTAACATTGCTCACCCAGAAGCCACCATAGAAGAAATCATCACGGCGGCACAATTAGCCGGAGCAGATGAATTTATTCAAAAAATGCCAATGGGCTACGAAACAGAAATTGGTGAAGGTGGCGGGATGTTATCTGGGGGACAACGCCAACGCCTAGCGATCGCCCGTGCTTTATTGGGAAATCCTCGCCTATTAGTTTTAGATGAAGCCACCAGCCATCTAGATTCGGAATCCGAACGGATTATTCAACACAACCTAAGAACCATTCTTCAAGGACGCACCAGCTTAATTATTGCCCATCGCCTGTCCACCGTGCGTCATGCTGACCTGATTCTGGTGTTAGATCGCGGCTTATTAGTCGAAAGCGGTACTCATGATGAGTTAATTACCAGAAAAGGTCATTACTACTATCTCAACCAACAACAGCTGGCAACAACAGGTTGAGTAACTGGGAAATTGCCACAGAACAGATACGGAGAAACACCCCCAGATTGGGGAGTGCAGACTACCACCGAGACAACTTTTTCCGTATCTGCTGCAAATGAGCAGTTAACAGTTCACTGTTAGATAATTTATGCCACAGATAATATCCCACAATTCATCCTCTGTACTCGTTAAACCACAGCCACAACAGCTGCAACCAGTCGAACAACCTGATCATCTTCTTGAGGAAAACTCTCAAGCGGACTCCAACGATTGGTTTTACGGTACAGAAGAACTCTTAGATGCCTTACCCCAACGTTGGACACGCGCCACGCTGTATTTTTTGATTAGCTTTGCGCTCATTGTCTTACCTTGGTCGATGTTGAGCAAAGTTGATGAAACAGGAACCGCCAGGGGACGCTTAGAACCACAAGGAGCAACACAAAAGTTAGGGATTCCAGTCCCTGGCAAGGTGAGGATGGTTAATGTCTCCGAAGGCAGCACCGTTAAAGCTGGACAGGTTTTACTAGAACTGGATGCTGACGTTCTGCAAACAGAGCTACAACAAGCACAAACTCGGTTAGAAGGACTGATTAATCGTCAGGCACAGCAGGAATTACTCAAAAACCAACTGATGCTAGCGATTAACATCCAAGAGCAGCAAAACCAAGCCCAGGAATTGGAAAAAATGGCTCAGGTGAATCAAGCCCAACAAGCTCTGGATGCTACACAGAGTACGTATAATTTAAAAAAACTAGAACAACAAGCTTTAGTAGAGCAAGCTAGACAGAGAATCAATGCCACCCAAATCAACCAGAAGTTAGCCCATAGTCGTTGGCAAAGAGATTTAAGAGAAGTCTTACGCTATCGCCAACTTTTAAAACAGGGTGCCATTCCCCAAATCAAAATTGTGGAACTAGAAAACACCGCCGAAGACAGCCAGCGTTCTGTTTTACAAACCCAATCTGAGATGGCACAGGCGCAACTGCGTTTACAAGAGGAAATGAGCCGCTATCACGCTACTATTAGTCAAATTCGAGCAGATATCCAACAAGCTAAACTACGTTTACAAGAACAACTAAATAGTTATCAGAGTATTGTCCAAGCTGGCAAACTGGCAGTTTTAAAGAGCCAAGAACAACTTAAAGACTTACAAACACAGCTGGCTACTTTACAGTCAGAAATTAATCAAACTAAGAGCCAGATAGCATCATTCCAGCTTCAGTTGCAGCAAAGGGTAGTGCGATCGCCTATTGATGGCACAATTTTTGAGTTACCTATCGATAAACCAGGGCCTGTAGTAGAAGCTGGACAATTAGTTGCTCAAATCGCACCGAACAATACACCTTTAATATTAAAAGCCCAAATGCCTAGTCAACACAGTGGTTTCTTGCAGGTAGGAATGCCAGTCAAAATCAAGTTCGATGCTTATCCTTTCCAAGATTATGGAGTATTGCAAGGACGTGTGAGTTGGATTTCGCCAGACTCAAAAATCCAAACAACTAATCAAGGCAGTGTAGAAACCTACGAGATGGATATCACCATAGATAATCCATATATCCAAGCTGGTAACAAACGCATTCCTTTAACTCCAGGACAAACAGCATCAGCAGAGGTAATTATTCGTCAGCGTCGAGTCATTGACTTTATCTTAGACCCATTCAAAAAGTTGCAAAAAGGCGGTTTAGAGCTTTAATTTTTGCAGAAAAATTCAGACATGATTGATAGGTTGGGTTGAGCGAGTGCCAAACCCAACTATCATGTTGATTTACCAAAGTTAATTATGTTTACCTAAATTTGCATACCAATTTTTAGCAAAGAGTATTTACTGCCACCAATTCATTAAAAACTAGGGGGTAATATCATGTCAAAAACCATTAAAATCTCTACCGAGGACATGATTGAACATCTAAAATTGTCCTGTGAAGTTCCGACAATTTTAGAAGCGATCGCTACCAAAGAAATAATTACTGAAACTGCCGAAAAATTAGGAATAGAAATCAGTGTTACTGAACTACAACAGGCAGCAGATAGTATGCGATTAGCTAACCAATTGTTAAAAGCAGAAGATACTTGGAATTGGCTGAATAAACATTACATCTCTTTAGATGATTTTGAAGAAATGGCTAAAACTAACTTATTATCTGCTAAATTGGCTAATCATTTATTTGCAGATAAAGTTGAACCATTTTTTTACGCCCATAAAATTGAATATACTGGAGCCGTAACTTATGAAGTTATCTTAGATGATGAAGACTTGGCTTTAGAACTATTTTATGCCTTGCAAGAAGGGGAAATCAGTTTCCAAGAAATTGCTCGCCAATATATCCAAAATCATGAAATTCGTCGTGCTGGTGGTTATCAAGGAATTCGCTATCGGCGTGATTTTAGACCAGAAATTGCATCTGCTATTTTTGCTGCTACTCCTCCCCAGATTCTCAAACCAATAATTACTCCCAAGGGGGTGCATATAATTACTGTTGAAGAAATTATTACACCTCAATTAGATGAACAACGACGAATGCAAATTTTAAGAGATTTATTTACCGAGTGGTTACAGCAACAAATAAATGCAGTAGAAATCATCGCGGATTTACCCACCAATGATAATTCTCACTTATCTCCAAAACTACAGCAACCAGCTTAAGAAGGGGCATCAACTCCACTACGCTCAGTGACTGGCAACAGAGAGCAGGGAGCAGGAGGAGGCATAAAAGGATAATCTGAAAGAGGTTATTAGTCGAAGAATTAATCATGGAGACGCAACAAATCGCGTCTCTACAAAATTTTTATTTGTAATAGCATTTATCAAGAAAGGCAGAGGGCAGAGGGCAGAAGGAATACTGGCCTCTGTCCTCTGCCGCGACCATTCCCCGAAGGGGTTCCCGCAGGGTAGGGAGCAAGGGTTTAAGACCCCCACCAAATTTTCAATTTGGTGGCTCTTGTTTAGGAGGGGTCGGAATCCCCTTCTAAACAAAACCTTCTGACTTGAAAATCAAACTTTGGTAAAAAACTAAAGAAAGTATGTGGCTATTGTCGTTGAATGGCGACACAGCCGAAACAAAATATTGATTACAGGTTTAAATTGCGACCGGAACAGGTTCAACACTAACTTGATAACCAAGTTTTTCTAGGCGTTTAATCAAACGTTTCTTGACACTTACATGTCGATGTTTGTCGAAATAATCAGCTCCTAAATCTTTATAAGGTTCTTGACGTGATATGAGATGGTAAGCGATCGTTAAAATAGAATGTGCAACAGCAACCGCAGCGCGTTTTTTTCCGCGTCGTGCCGACAGACGACGAAACTGTGCAGCAAGGTAAGTTTTAGTTCGAGCCAAAGCATGGGCAGCTTGAACCAAAATAGTTCGTAAAACTCGATTACCTTTGCGAGTGCCGTCACAAAGCTTCTTACCGCCACTTTCATAGTTTCCAGGGGCAACCCCAGCCCAAGCAGCCAAATGTTCGGCACTTGGGAAGCGACTCATATCCGTGCCAATTTCCGAGACAATGATCTCAGCAGTTCGACGAGCAACACCAGGTATGGTGTCAACTAACTCAACCGCTTGGTCGAAAGGGCGGCAATATTCCTCAATTTGTTGGTCAAAACATTTAATTGTTTCGTCTATGCTATCAATTTGACACAGTAGCTGTGCAAGAATGAATCGTTGATGAGGACGAACTCTACCCTCAAGTGCTTGAATCAGTAAATCGTGCTTTTTTCGCATGGTTCCTTTTGCCAAGTCCGCCATCAGTTCAGGACTAGCGCTACCTTCAACAATCGCAGCTAGCATTGCTCGTCCTGACACACCCATTACGTCACTGGCAACTGAGGCAAGTTTGATATTAGCAGCTTCCAGCACTTTTTGGACTCGATTCACTAAGTTAACTCTTTCGCGAATAAAATTGCTACGATGACGAGTTAAATCGCGCAAATCTCTTTGCTCCACAGGGGGAATAAAACTCGCACGTAACAACCCATGTTGTAGTAGTTCGGCAATCCACTGCGAATCTTTGATGTCTGTTTTGCGTCCTGGCACCGCTTTTATATGACGGGCATTAACTAACATAACTTCAAAGTTTCCTTCTAGGATATTAAATACAGGTCGCCAGTACTCTCCAGTACTCTCCATTGCTACATGAGTACAATTGTGACTTGTTAACCAGTCAGAAAGTTTTAACAAGTCCTGAGTCATTGTAGTGAATGTGCGTATTTCCTTGTGCCATCCGGACGAAGACTTCGGGGTAATTACACAAGCTACCACCGTCTTTTTGTGTACATCTAGTCCTGCACAACGATTGTAGACTACCTGCATATCTCTTGAGCTACTACAACTTTCAAAATTGATAGGGGGCTAATACGTGGATATCTAAATAGTAGATTCTGACTTGCGTGCTCACTAAAACCAAAAAATTGCTCAGTGGCGACAATTGGTAATTCCTCTCGATATCCAGGTTAGACTGCCCTTCAGGCTCTGATGCTCTAATAAGGAAACAACCTCGCTTGTATCAGCCTTATCTTGGAAGTTACCACATTTTCATTCATGGTGATGAAATTTTTTCATTGGGACTGCCCTCTGCCTCCTGCCTCCTGCCTTCTTCAATTAAATTGGTATTAATTACTGCTTTAAATTAATGATTAATAACTAATAAAAGGCGTGTTGACGCGACAGCGTAACACACCCTAAGACTTTTTAGTCTACGCAAACTATCCTTTTAATGGAAGATAAATATCTTGAGAATTGGGATTGAGGTAAGGACGCTGTAACTCAATGTTGAGTGAAGCGAAATGTTTGAGAATGGATGCCATCCTACCATCTGGGGTGTCATTACCCTGCTGCCAAGCTTCTAATAAACCATTGGCGACAATTTGACAACGGTGTGTGCCAAAACTCTCAGTTTCCGCAAATCTATGCTTTGGTTCTTCTGCGATCGCCAACCCTGGTGCGATAGGCTTAGTAAATAGGGGAACTTGTTCTTCAAAATGCGATTGATGCTCTGTATAAATCGTTTGTAAGACAGGAAGCGCCTGTTCATAGTCATTTTTGTCAAAATACAGCACTGCTGAATCGTAGCGCCCATAATCGGAAGGATTGTATAAAGCCTTAAAGCTAAAAGCAATAGAGAGAGCATTGAGTTGTGTAGTCAAACTATCCATAACTGCAACCGCACCATCTGGAGTGAGGTTGAAGTAAACACGCACCAGAGTTTGCTCTTGTGTTTGATGTTGTTTCGATGCACCTGCATCAGCAACTGCCATATAAAATCCGTTCTGCACTAGATTTTTTGGCATTTTGATCGCAATCAAGTCACCTAAGCTAGCAGGTAGTTGCAGCGCATCACGTTCTACATATAATGTCAAACCATCTCGAAACACTGCTAAAGCACCATCTATTTCTTCTTTCACTACCCGCCAACCATAGCTCCAGTAGCCTTTACCTCTGTTATTTTCATGCAGGCGATCGTAAAAAGCTATGTCTACACCCAAAAAGGTATTATTCTCTAAATTTTGGTTGACAGCTAAATTAGATATCTCTGCATCAGATGCCAAAACACTTTTTAAAGAGCCATTGTAATAGATACCGTAGAGAAAACTACGCAGTTGCTGACTTAAATACTTATCTTGTAAATCTGAAGATAATTTTTGAAACCGAGAGACTGAAGACTCTGGTAATTCTAAAGGTTTGTAGTCTGGATGCTTGATACAATACTGGGACTGAATCTCAATCTTATGAATGATGTCTTGCAGTGATACTTGCAATGACTCTGAAAGACCTGATAATTGAACAGACAGCGAATCTAATAGTTGCATAGAGATTAGCCTGTGAATGATAGGGAGAGATGAGGGGGATGCGGGGGATGGGGGGGATGAGAGAGATGTAGCTTGCTTTCTGTAGGGTGGGAGATGAGGGGTTTTTTCCCATTCCCCACTCCCCTTTTCTATACAGGAGATAAATTGCTAGGTAAAAGTTCTGCGGCTTCGACACCAAAAATCGTGGCGATAGATGCTTCTGGACGACACAACAAACTTTTGGCGACTTGCAGCATACAAATACCTACATTTCCAAAGGCTTTTTCGTACTGAAGTCGTGCTTGAATGCCGGTAATGAGAGCTAAACCACAAAATTGCATTGTTCGTTGTAAGAAATCAGGACGATGTTCTAAAATCTGTGGAAAATTACTTAAATAAGCAGTTACTAACTCTCTAATAGAAGGCTGAAGAACATACAAGGGGGTGGCTGCTAGACGTAAAGATTCTTCAATGGCAATTGTTTTACCAGTCACCATACTGTATAGCCAGATTTGTAGATAACTGGCGATGATTGTTCCCAAATCATTAGCGGGATCTCCCCAGTTACCTCTCTCCCAATCAATTAAGCGGATAATGTTGTCATCCTCTGCTGTTTCCCAATCGAGGGAGAGAAGAATATTATTTAACTTCAGGTCATTATGAGCAAGACAACATGGAGTAAAGGCACTGATTAATTCTGCGATCGCCTGACCTAAGCTATCGTAACGTTGATATAATGCAAAAAATTTGATGCCATCAGCCGGAACTTTCCCAAAAATTTCTGGAGTGAGTCTATCTAATCCGCGATTTATATTAAGAGATTTGTGATTAGATGTATTATTAGTAGGAACTTCAAAAAATTCTCGATACTCTTCACGGTTAATCGAAACATGATGAATCGATGCCAAGGTAGTCCCAACGGCTCTTGCAACTTTAATGGGAAATGAACTTAAATTCTCTTTGATGTAAAAATCCATTAAATCTCGATAGTTATCAAGATAGTTGAAAATAATAATCGAATTTTCCCAATTAAAATGTACTGCTTCTGATAGCTGGGGGCGGATGTGACTTAGTTCTGGAAATATGCGTACAAAATCATGAATCCGCCATTCCAGCAAAAACTCACCAGCCGTTTTGCCTTCGGGGTTATGACGTTCTTGCTTAACCAGTAATTTTCTATCTTCAGGGAACGTAACTAATAAATTAAAATTCTTAGCAGGTTTTAGCTCAATTTTGCTTAATGACTGCTCATCAGGAGTACACAAATTCAGAGAAATTAGGTACTCAAACACATTCTGAGAACTTAGGATAAATGGTGGCATAGTTTTAGATCAGATAGAACATTAATAATTTTTACTTTAGAAAATTACAATAGGATAGATATATCTTCTATATGCAAAAACAATATTTTCTAACAGCAGAATTTAAGAACTACGTTTATAGGTGCTAGAAACAGTTAGGGACTTACAGATAAAAAATATCCAAATAGAAAATATCCAAAATATAGGATGCGTCAGCATGAATAATTTCTTGGTAGAGTTATATTTTATCGTCCTGACACATCCTACTAACCCATCAATTTAGGATAATTTATTTTCTGGTGTTCCCTTATAAATTGCTTCACCCAACCCAATAATTAATTAAAAGTTAAGCTTGGGAATTATAGTCACTGAATGATTTAGATAGATGCACAATGGCATCAATACCAAAAGTGATGATGCCAAACTCAAATGCTTTGACAGTAAACGCTACAATATTATCTGTAGAGCGAGAATAACCCCCATCATAACCACCATAAATTGAGTCTTCCAGACTTGTCATTTCCTGCAAAAAACTTTCGGAATCTTGGAACAAATCAGAACCAGTGGCTTGTAATTCGGTCAGATTAATGGATGCCATAATTGATTTCTCAAACAAAAGTTGTTTTTAATAATATATAGGCGATTAAACTTTATATTGCTTAATCGCTTATGCCACTAATGCAATAGAGCTTTTTAGCTCAAGATTCAATTAGAAAAAACTTAGATTAATAACCAGCATCACTGAAGGAAATAGCTAAGCTAACTGTGCAACTGAACCAATCCCTGCGTGTAGTAGTAACCCACAATACTGTGTTCCCACACTAGGAACACGCGCCAAATCCGCCAAGGCTATCCACTTATTTACATACTGAAGGTGAACCTGTAATTTATTAGCCAAAATCAGCCTATCTTGCGGAGTTTTCCCTTGTTTCACTAACCCACCTGTGGTTTTAATGCCATAGTTTTGCAGTTGGGACTGTTCTTCTTGACTCAATCCCGGTAATTGCTCAATCGGCCAGTCACAAGACGGGATAGAATTGCGGTTTTGCATAACCGGTTTTTTAGCAGACATTGTTAATAAATAAACATAAGTTACTTTTTATATTTTGGCTCTTTCATCATTCATCAGGGGACTGAATCTGTAAAAGAGCAAGGGAGAATTACTATTGCCTATTGCCTATTGCCTATTGCCTAATTAACTCTCCCCGTAAAACTGTAACAGCCTGACCTGCGAGCAAGACGCGATCGCCTCCTGAATAACTCACTTTTACCACTCCACCACGGCTTGATGCTTGATAAGCTAAGAATTCATCTTTGCCCAGGCGATCGCGCCAGTAGGCAGCCAAGCAGCAATGAGCAGCGCCAGTCACCGGATCTTCATTAATCCCCAACCCAGGGGCAAAGAAACGTGAAACGAAATCATATTTGGAATCAGGGTGCGTGGTGCTAGTGACGATCACATCCGCCATCGGCAATGTTTTTAGTTGTTGAAAATTCGGCTGCATTTGCCGGACTAAATCTTCAGATTCTACTTCTACCAAATAACCTAAATAATTCTGCAACACTGATTTTAAGGGGATTCCTAACGCCTCGCTGAGTTCTGGGGGCGCAACAGTAACTTGTGAGTGTGTCACCGGGAAATCTAACTCAATCCACTCACCTTGTTGTTTAGCAATGAGTAACCCGCTCTTAGTGTGAAACTGTGCGGTTTCACCTGCCGATAAATGCCCCTCAGACCACAACACATGGGCGCTAGCTAAAGTTGCATGACCACAAAGCGGTACTTCTGTCGTCGGCGTAAACCAGCGTAGATTAAAACCATCATCCTGCTTCACTAAAAAAGCTGTCTCTGATAAGTTCATCTCTTGTGCTACATTCTGCATCCACTCATCAGATTGAGGAGTAGGCAAAACACAAACTGCGGCAGGATTTCCGGCAAAGGGTTTATCGGTAAAGGCATCAACCTGAGTAATTATTTGTCCCATAGAGTAACGCCGGTAATGATTCCGGCAAATTCAAAGTTTTGTTTATTTATCAAAGATAGGTTGAAAAGTTATGCAACCACAATGACCAGTTGTCTTAATCTATCGATAGTATGATGTGGCAAACTATCTTTAGAGGTTTGAGTCGATGTTAAATACCAATAGTAATGTGTGGCTCACAATCATTAAAAGTATTTTTATAGCTATCAACATAGGTTTAATTTCCCTGGGTTTAGTTAGTTGTAATTTGAACCAACAGTCCTCCCCGCCTCAAATAGAACAACCCACCATAGATTCTGAACCATCACCTAACCCGGCAGATAAAGATGAGGAAGATGAGGAAGATGGAGAAGATGAGGGTGATGAAGAACAAGATACTGAGCAACAGAATAAAAGCTAGAGGTTGTTTAACAGTAAATTTATGCTTATTCACAACACATCTATTTCCCTAGCTGATACACTACGGCATCGACGGCAACGACTAGCCCAATTGATTGATTTTCCTGTTATTCTCTGGTCAGGACATAGCAGTCCGCGTAACTTTCCTGCCAATCCCTATCCATTTCGGGCTAGTAGTCATTTCCTCTACTTTGCTGGATTGCCTTTACCTAATGCCGCAATTTGCCTAGAAGCAGGCAAACTAGAACTGTTCATGGACAACCCCGAACCTAGTAGCGCCCTGTGGCATGGAGAAATGCCCAAACGTGAGGAAATAGCGGAGAAAATTGGCGCTGATACAGCCCGAACCATGTCGGAATTAAAACATCGAGGGACAGGTGCAGCATCAATTCCCGTACAGAATTATCGGACTACCCTGGTACAGTCACAAATCTTACAAAGACCAATATCTTCACCCTATGATCTGGAAGGAATAGATCTAGAGTTGGCAAAGGCGATCGCTACTTTACGCCTTACCCACGATGCAGAGGCATTAATTGAGTTACGCAAGGCTGCTGCTATTAGTGTTGAGGCGCACAAAGTTGGCATGGCCGCCACACCCAAAGCCAAACTAGAAGCAGAAGTCCGCGCCGCCATGGAAGGGGTAATCATCGCCCATAATATGACTACCTCCTACAACAGCATTGTCACAGTTCACGGTGAGGTTCTGCACAACGAGGAATATCACCACCCTCTACAATCAGGTAATTTACTACTAGCTGATGTCGGTGCAGAAACGCCAATGGGTTGGGCTGCTGATATTACCCGGACTTGGCCTATTTCTGGTAAGTTTTCTTCTACGCAACGGGATATTTATGATATTGTGCTAGCGGCTCATGATGCTTGTATTGCCAAAATTAGCCCTGGTGTAGAGTATCGGGATATTCATCTGTTGGCAGCGAAAGTCATAGCAGAAGGTTTAGTAGATTTAGGCATTTTACAGGGTAATCCAGAGGATTTAGTCGAAATTGATGCTCATGCGCTGTTTTTTCCCCACGGTATCGGGCATTTACTGGGTTTAGATGTGCATGATATGGAAGACTTGGGGGATTTAGCGGGGTATGAAGAAGGAAGGAAAAGAAGCGATCGCTTCGGCTTAGGCTACCTCCGTTTAAATCGTCCCCTACAATCAGGAATGTTAGTCACCATTGAACCAGGATTCTATCAAGTACCAGCAATTTTAAATGATGCCAATAATCGTGCCAAATATCAGAATATAGTCAACTGGGAAAGTCTATCTAAATTTGCCGATGTCCGAGGCATCCGCATAGAAGATGATGTTTTAGTGACTGATGTAGGTAGTGAAGTCTTAACAGCCGCATTACAAAATCAAGCCAGTGCTATAGAAGATTTAGTAACGCAAGGCTAGATAGTCATTAGTTCTTCTACCCAATCCCCAATCCCCAATCCCCAGTCCCCATTCCCCATTCCCCATTCCAAGTCGTGGGAAAAACTACTAAGCTGGTAAATAGCACATTAAATATAAAATTTCTGAATCACAATTATCGCTGATTCGGACATCCCCATTGGCTCAATAACTGTAACTAAGATATGTTTGACGCATTAGCTGACCGTTTAGAATCCGCCTGGAAGACACTGCGCGGGCAAGATAAAATTACTGACAGTAACATTCAAGATGCTTTGCGGGAAGTGCGCCGCGCCCTGTTGGAAGCAGATGTCAACCTCCAGGTAGTCAAAGATTTTATTAGCGAAGTTGAAGCCAAGGCCCAGGGAGCCGAAGTAATTAAAGGTGTACGACCTGACCAACAGTTCATCAAAATTGTTTACGATGAGCTGGTGCAGGTGATGGGGGAAGAGAATGTTCCCCTAACAGAAACTGAACAAAAGCCGACAATCGTCTTGATGGCAGGCTTACAAGGTACTGGTAAAACCACAGCCACCGCCAAGTTAGCCTTACATCTACGGAAATTAGAGCGTAGTTGCTTGTTGGTAGCAACAGACGTATATCGTCCAGCAGCTATTGATCAGTTAATCACCCTAGGTAAGCAAATTGATGTACCAGTTTTTGAACTGGGAAGCGATGCAGATCCCGTAGAAATTGCCCGCCAAGGTGTGGAACGTGCCAAAGCTGAAGGAGTAAACACAGTCATCATTGATACTGCTGGTCGTCTGCAAATTGACGAAGACATGATGGCGGAATTAGCCCGGATCAAAGCCACAGTCCAACCTGACGAAACTCTGTTAGTCGTCGATGCAATGACGGGTCAAGAAGCCGCAAATTTGACTCGTACCTTCCATGAGCAAATCGGTATTACCGGGGCAATTCTCACTAAGTTAGATGGTGACAGCCGTGGTGGTGCCGCCCTGTCAGTACGGCAGATTTCAGGCGCACCGATTAAATTTGTTGGTGTGGGTGAAAAAGTCGAAGCCCTACAACCCTTCTACCCAGACCGCATGGCCTCACGGATTTTGGGCATGGGTGACGTTCTGACTTTGGTAGAAAAAGCCCAAGAAGAAATTGACTTAGCAGACGCTGAACAAATGCAGGAGAAAATCCTGTCAGCGAAATTTGACTTTACCGACTTTCTCAAGCAACTGCGCCTGTTGAAGAACATGGGGTCATTAGGGGGCATCCTCAAAATGATTCCAGGGATGGGTAAGCTTTCCGATGATCAACTCAAGCAAGGCGAAACACAGTTGAAACGCTGTGAGTCCATGATTAACTCCATGACTGCCCAAGAACGTCGTGATCCAGATTTACTGGCTAGCTCCCCTAACCGACGGCGGCGGATTGCTAATGGTTCTGGCTACAAAGAAGCAGACGTGAATAAACTCGTGGCTGATTTCCAAAAAATGCGATCGCTCATGCAGCAAATGGGTCAAGGTCGCTTCCCAGGAATGCCAGGAATGCCAGGAATGTTTGGCGGTGGTGGCGGCAATGCCTATGCAGGCATGGGCAACCGTCCCACACCCCCAGGCTGGCGCGGCTACAATAGCGGTGCTGGCACGAAGAAGAAAAAACCCAAAGATAAAAAGAAAAAAGGGTTTGGGAATCTTTGAGGTTGGGGACTGGGGACTGGGGACTGGGGACTGGGGACTGAGGATTGGATTTCCCCTTCTGCTTCCTTGTCTCCCTTATCTCCCTTGGGGACTTCCAGAAAATAAATTATCCAATGTTGATAGCAAAGAAGATGAGAAGATTCTTTCTCCCCCTGCTTCCCCTGCTCCCTCTGCTCCCCCTGCTCACCAAAGCGATTGGATATTTTTTTAGTTGGAAGTCCCTTGTCTCCCCCATGCCCAATCCCCAATTTGCCCCTAGTAACCATAGCGGTAAACCCAGAGCAAGTGCTAAAATTAGCATTTCAGTACAGGATGAACCAAGACAGGTACTTCCTGAAATTACCTACAAACAGGAGAATGTTTCTTCAATCATGATCAAACTGCGCTTGAAGCGATACGGTAAAAAGCGGGAAGCGAGCTACCGCATTGTCGCTATGAACAGCCTTTCTCGCCGCGATGGTCGTCCCTTAGAAGAACTGGGATTCTACAACCCCAGAACCGATGAAGTGCGATTGGATGTTCCCGGCATCGTCAAGCGACTACAGCAAGGCGCTCAACCTACTGACACAGTACGTCGCATCCTACAAAAAGCCAATGTCTTTGAACAGGTCAGTGCCACAACCGCATCTTAGTACAAAATTACCAACAGCTAGCCCTAACTATGTTGGGCTAGTGAAGTTTCTCATGCAGCCGTTTTTAGAATTTCCAGAATCTTTAAGCGTCGATTGTGAAATTTCTCAAACCCTGAAACGGGTTTGGGTTCGCATCGCCTTTGAAAGTACAGATAAAGGGAAAGTTTTTGGACGAGGAGGACGTAATATTCAGGCGATTCGGACAGTTATGGCTGCTGCGGCACAACTAGCTGGAGAATCGGTTTACCTGGATATCTACGGTAGTACCAATGCCGGCCGAGACGGGATGTCTTTTGATGAAGATCAACCAGAGCGATCGCCTACCCCCAAAATGCGAGAACGGCGCACCAACTCATCTAGACCTGTTGTTAAACCCCGCTCCCGCTAGGTTAAAAATAAAATAAGAAGTCTGAGCGGTTGTAGTCACCTCTGCTCAGAAACTTCAGATTCATGCGGGAAGCAGTAGAAAGATTGTGAAATCTTTTTGGAGCTACCTACAAAATTTACCCACTATATACATTTAGTGATGGTTGTACATAACTCTGATAATCTCTGCCAGGAGGTGAAACCAGGGAGTGGCTGAAGTCCGTTTGGGTGAAAATGAGTCTATTGACTCGGCATTAAGACGTTTTAAAAAGAAGATTCAAAAGGCCGGAATTTTATCGGAAGTCAAACGTCGGGAAAGATACGAAAAACCCAGTTTGCGCCGTAAACGTAAGGCAGAATCAGCACGGAAAGTAGGACGCTACTAACATCAAAGCTAAGTCTTTGATGAATGTGCTTAACCTTCTGAGTGAGTCAATGTAGGGTTTGTAGTATTTTTAGCTCAAACCTTAACCAAAGTAGAGATGCCATTGCATCTCTACTTTATAATTTCAAAAGTAAATATTGAAATATAATCTGAGATTTTATAGTTAAACAATTATTCATAGTTTTCGACAATAAAAATCAATAAAAGCTTTACCGCGCTTCGTATTAATAACATTTTTTATTATAAAATAGTATAAAAACAAACCTGAACAAAATGAGTTAGGAAAAATCAAATACTCGACCTTTTGTAAAAATTGCTCGTAACAAATTAACAAATACTTATGGCAGATGCCTTAATCATTCAGCTGCCTAACATTCCCAGTGCGATCGCTCTAGCAGGTGATAGAGAAGAAAATCTCAAAATCCTATCTCGGCAAACAGGCGCTAGCTTGGTACTGCGTGGGCAAGAATTACATATTTCCGGGACAGACAATCAAAAAAACTTGGCTGCGAAATTAGTGCGATCGCTAGAAAATATTTGGATTCAAGGCAATAATATCTCCAGTGCTGATATATTAACAGCCCGTCAAGCTTTAGATACTCATCAAGAAGACGAACTCCGAGAACTACAGCGAGATATTTTAGCCAGAACTCGTAGAGGTGAAGAAGTCCGCGCCAAAACCTTTAGACAACGCCAGTACATCGAAGCTATCGGTAAGCATGATCTTACCTTCTGCATTGGCCCGGCTGGAACTGGTAAAACATACCTTGCCGTAGTTATCGCTGTGCAAGCACTCCTTGCTAACCAAGTAGAAAAGCTGATTTTGACACGTCCGGCAGTAGAAGCTGGTGAAAGATTAGGATTTTTACCTGGAGATTTGCAGCAAAAAATTAATCCCTATCTCCGCCCACTTTACGATGCAATTTATGAATTCATTGACCAAGAAAAAGTCAATAACTTGATAGAAAGGGGCATTATTGAAGTCGCACCACTTGCTTATATGCGAGGACGGACTTTAAACCATGCTTTTGTGATTGTAGATGAAGCACAAAATACCACACCAGCCCAAATGAAAATGGTATTAACACGTTTGGGTTTCCGTTCTCGCATGGTGATTACAGGCGACATCACACAAACTGATTTACCCATGAATCAACAATCAGGTTTAACAGTAGCTTTGCAAATTTTAAAGCACGTTGAAGGCATAGCTTTTTGTGAATTTAATCAAAAAGATGTTGTCCGTCATCCCCTAGTGCAGAGAATTGTCAGTGCTTACGATAAGCATGAAAGTGGTCATTAGTTATTAGTCATTAGTCAATAATTAAAAAGGATAGCGGGTATGAGTACTAATTTAAAAGATTTTTTAGAAGCTTGTGAAACTTTGGGAACTCTACGATTAATTGTAACTAGCAGTGCTGCTGTATTAGAAGCAAGGGGTAGAATTGAAAAACTATTTTATGCAGTATTGCCCAAAGGTAGATATGCCAATATGCACACTGAAGGCTTTGAATTTCACTTGAATATGGATAAAATTACACAAGTAAAATTTGAAACAGGTGAAGCCAAAAGAGGTAATTTTCCGACTTATGCCATTCGGTTTTTAGATGAGAATCAAGAGCCTGCTTTGAGTGCATTTTTACAGTGGGGTAAACCCGGAGAATATGAGCCAGGACAGGTAGAAGCTTGGCAAGCATTAAAAGAAAAATATGGCGAAGTTTGGCAACCCATACCAGTAGAGATTTAGAAATGTTTGTAGTGAGGGCTTTAGCCCTTTCAAGAAACATAGGGAGTAGTGAGTAGAGAGTGGGGAGTGAGGGAAGATGAGGAAGAAAGAGAGAACTAATTGCTAATGACTAATGACTAAGTTTACTATCAGGGTAATTTCTAGTATTTGTTTAATTATTTTTCTCCTATTGGGATGGAGTGAACAAGCGATGGGCTACGCCCCACCTTTAGCGATCGCAGGTGAATTATCTGAGCGTTTAGATAACTTTCCCCAATGGGAAAAATTAACTTCCGTACAGCCAGCTAAAGGGGATTTAGTCTATCCTGAATGGATGGCTGGGAATTGGCAAGTGAAAAGCACCTTAGTAGATTTAGCAGCACCTCTAGCACCAGATATTATTACGCCTGGATTTGAAGGTAATCGCCAACAACTCAATCAGCCTATAAGTTTTTTAGTTCGCTTTGTGAAAGCGCAACTAGATACACCTATTTCTAATTTAAAATTCATTCCTAAAATAGAAAAACCAGCAAAATTTTTAGTAGCAGATAGAGAATTTAATAGCTTAAATCTAGCTAGAGCTTATTTAGGTGACGAAGCTGTATTGTCAGTCAAAGTAGATCCAGATTCGCCTAATCGCCAGATTACCTTTTTACGCGGAGAACGCCAATTAGTTTCTATCATCACCGCACGCGCTACAGAAACAACCGCAGATGGTAGATTCATCACAGCAGAAGTATTTCAACAATTATTTAAAGGTGGTTCTAGACCTTATTTAAACTCGGTTGAATCTACCACAGCTTATCATCAACTTCCTACATCGAATCCAGCAATTGAGGCAGATCAAGTTACTGCTGTTTATCTTTCACCCCAAGATCCAGATTACTTTACCGCAGGTTCTCGACCAGTAGCCCTTTATCGCTATCGTCTGGAATTTTTCCCCGCAAAATGATCAATTCACCCAAATGGGTGATTTATCATTTAACTATTGACCATAATTGTAATATATGTGTAGTATGATAACTCCCAGCTAACACTCGCACTCTTGGGCAGTGTGCATCATGGCTAAATTTCAAGACCTAATTAATTATTTTCGTGCTGACTGGAAGCTGAGTATTTTCAGTATTACAGCGTCTAGTATTTATGAAATTGTGGATTTGGTGGTTCCTTATGCGATTGGGCAGATTTTGAACGTTCTGTCTGGTCAACCGTTGGATCAACCATTAACACAAGCGATCGCAATTATTGCCAACGTTACCAATTACCCAGTCAATAAACCTCTAACTTTAAGTGTATTGCTGGGTTTAATTTTTCTTGTCACCGTAGTGAGAGCGCCTACACAGCCTTGGTTAACCGCCTGGTTTCACTGGGATATAGCTTTAAGAGCGCGTCGAGATAAAACCCAAACAGCGATCGCCAAAATCCTCACTCTCCCCCTAGAATTTTATGATGTCAATAACCCTGGACGTATCGCTGGTAGAGTCGCCAGAGGACTTTCTAACCACACTTGGACATATCCTGAAATCGCTGGACAGTTAGTTCCAAAACTGTTTCGGGTATTGGGAATTTTTGTAGTTATCTTGTTGATTGAATGGCGAATTGCGCTGTTATATTTGATTTCCTTTGTAGTCATTCTCGGCTTTAGCTTGAAGAAATTACAGCGCATAATTTGGCATGAAGAGCGTTTAGATAAATACATGGAAGACACCGAAAGCCGGACTTCCGAACTAATCACCAATATCAAAACTGTCAAAGCTTTTGCTACCGAAGCCAAAGAATTAAAAAGGCAAACACAACGCTTGGATAGAGAACTAAAAGTAGTCGATTATCGTATCCATAAAGGATATGTGAATCTGATTACTTGGCAAAAAGCTGTGATTCAGTTTTGCGTGTTTGCTATCCTGGGTTTAACTTTAGCTGCAACAGTCAACGGTCAAATTTCTCTCGGTCATTTTGTCATGACCTTAACTCTTTCTAGCATGGCATATTCCGAGCTAGAACCAATTAGCACACTAGCTGAAGTGTTTGCTCGTCGCTATTCTTCTATGCTGCGGTTTCATGAATTTTTGCAGGAACCAATTGGTAATGAATCAGTTGGGATTGTAGAGGAAGAAGAGACAGCATCACCCTATAAATTCACAGGTAAACTGGAATTTTCTCATGTCAGCTTTGGTTATGATGCTAGCCGGAAAGTGCTGCAAGATATCAACTTGTTGATTGAGCCATACCAAACCGTCGCTTTAGTCGGACGTTCTGGATCTGGTAAGTCTACACTCGTGAAACTACTATTGCGCTATTTTGAACCCCAAGACGGACAGATTCTGATTGATGGTCAAGATATTCGCACCTTGAATGTAGGTAAGTATAGACGCAGACTGGCGATCGTTCACCAAGAAGTAGACGTTTTCAACGGTACTGTTTTGGATAACCTCACCTACGGTAGACCAGAAGCTACTTTTGAGGAAGTTCAAGAAGCCTGTAGAATTGCGAGGGTTGACGAAGTAGTCAAACAGCTACCCCAAGGCTATTACACCGTTGTGGGGGAACGTGGTGTCAGATTATCTGGTGGACAAAGACAGCGTTTGGGGATTGCTAGAGCCTTGCTAGTACAACCCGATGTCCTAATTTTTGACGAAGCCACCTCTAGTTTAGATTACGAATCTGAGCGTTCCATTCAACTAGCCATGCGATCAATTCAAGGGACTTGTACCACAGTTGTCATTGCTCACCGCCTGAGTACAGTACGGGAAGCAGATAAGATTGTGGTTTTAGACCAAGGAAAGATTGTAGAAGTCGGTAGCCATGATGAACTCTTGCGTCATGAAGGTATTTACCGCCGCTTGCACTCTCTGCAAGAAACCGGAGAACTTCTAGATTAGGAGGTTTGTAGTGAGTTAGCACTTTCTTCTCTACGACACGCTACGCGAACGTAGAGAAGGGGGTTTCCCCCATATTGGCGTTAGCCTTCCCGCAGGGTGCGACTAACGAACCAAAGGGTAAGCATTTGAGTGCTGAGAACCATTCAGGACTAAAGTCCTTACTACGAACTTACTAAAAATTTTTCTAACTAACCTTGCACTTTCTAAAATCTGCTGCTAATATTGTAAATCGTGGGACATAGGGGTCGGTGTCCGAGTGGTTAATGGAGACGGACTGTAAATCCGTTGGTTTACGCCTACGCTGGTTCAAATCCAGCCCGGCCCACCTTCAATTTTAGATTTTGGATTTACTTAAATTCAAAATCTAGAATTTGTCAAAATTTCGCCCGTGTGGCTCAGTGGTAGAGCACACCCTTGGTAAGGGTGAGGTCACGAGTTCAATCCTCGTCACGGGCTTTGCAAAAATCCTTGTATATCAGCAGTTCTAGCTAGTTGCATAAACTGGTGTGTACTCTACCAGTATCGCTTTATATAACTGTAGTTGCATAGAAGTTGCATAACAGTATTTCTTATTTAATATGAATTTATTTATAAAGTTTAATTATAGAAATGCACTTATGTTTTATTAAGTAGCTTCTAAAGATTTCCAGATTAAGAAGCCTCGCTATATTCGCCAACAATCCATCTATTTTTAGTTTCAGGTGTAATGTAATGCAACCTTCAGTCTCATTAGAAGGCGATCGCGTGCATTGGGGTTAAGATTGCCATTAATTCTGATTGTGTGATTGTTAGGATTGGCGGTTTTAAGTCAGGCGATCGTATGCACTTTTGATGAGTCAGTTTAGAAGTATTTCTAACCTTCTTTTCAGCTAAAGTTTTCTGATTTAGTGGCATTAAGATAAAAATTATTCAGCACAGATAATACTAATTCAAGTAATTACTATCAACTTCAAAGAATAGTACAGTTTCAGTATAGATAATAATATATAGAATATTATAGACAGCATTAGCATTATTTTTATTATATCTAAGGTGCATCTCTAACTTGATAAATATCCTACTTAGTTAGTCCTATTCTAATAAAATCATCAGAATAAAAATAAGAATCATAGGTAGTGGTAAATATGTAGTGATAATAAATTTAGGCGCAACAGCAAGAGTTATAATGATGAATAAAATACCAAATAGCACCAATATGGTTTTCTAGCTTTTTAGAGAAGGATAAAGTCTTTCTAACCAAACGAGACATTCTTTGGCGCATTGTATTATTAAAACATTCAATATGGCTAGTCTTGCCACTTTCTTTCCCTACTGCCTAATGACGTTTGTGAGGAATAACTTGTGCATAAGCAGCCCAAAAATCTGTATAACAAACAGCGCATTGACGATAAACTGGTGGTAGAGAATTCCATAATTCCCTAGCTCCATCTTCGCTGCGATCACCAATGTAAATGCCGACTATTTCTCTAGTATTTTTGTCTAAGGATAACCAAATCCATTGCTTATTATTTTTACTAGTTACGAATGACCAAGCCTCATCACATTCGATAGTCAACTTCCCTTTAGGTTTCTCTGAAACCTTTATTTCTTGAGGAATCTGAGCATATTTGTTATTAACGTATTTTTGTAACCAAGTTTTTGAAACAAGAACAGCACGAGCAATACCTGCCAGAGGTATCTTCTCAAGCAAAAGTCTATCAATTAGTTCTATAGTATCTTTAGTAATAAATTTATTAGTGGGATTTTATATAAACTGTCTTTTACAGTTTTGACACTGATACTTTGGTTTTTGATTATGAATCCTACCGTTTTTGACAGTGTGTTGAGAACCGCAACTGGGGCAATTAGGTGTTTTGGTTGACATCGAGGCTGCAATATTCTAATTTCAAAATACTTGTACTTGATTACTTTTAACATTTTCTGGCTTAACGATATATTTAGCAATCTTATCCTTGAGAGACAATTCAATCAGCAAGTTAAATATAATTCAAAATTCCCATAGCAAAAAATGAGTAATTTGAGTTAGAAATTATCAGGTTTCACTACATATTTACCACTACCAAATTATTAAAGTTACGAAAGCCATAACCAAGTCTTTTAACTTTTTCTATCGATTTAATGTACAAAAACTTGCCTCAGAAGCATCACAACCCCAAGGCAAGCAAACTATTATAAATTATTCTTAGTTACCTAAAGCTGCTTTACTTCAGAAACTAACTTCGACACCATATCTTTAGCACTACCAAAAAGCATTGTGGTTTTATCTTTGTAGAACAATTCATTATCTACACCAGCAAAACCTGCACTCATCCCACGCTTAATTACGATGGTGTGCTTCGCCCTATCTACCTCCAGAATCGGCATACCGTAAATTGGGCTATTGGTATCACTACGTGCCGCCGGATTCACTACATCATTTGCCCCAATTACTAAAGCTACATCTGCTTGTTCAAACTGCGGATTGATATCTTCCATGTCATACAACTGGGTGTACGGCACATTCGCCTCTGCTAACAATACATTCATGTGTCCCGGCATTCTACCTGCGACGGGATGAATGGCATACTTGACATCAACGCCCATGCGTTCTAATTGATCTGCCAATTCTCTTACACTATGTTGTGCTTGGGCTACTGCCATCCCATAACCAGGGACAATTACTACAGAACGCGCATAACCTAACATCATCGCCCCTTCTTCAGGATCGATGCTGTGGACACTTTGATCACTTGCACCAGCAGTCGCGCCACCAACAGCAGTACTTCCCCCTGAACCAAACGCACTGAACAGCACGCTGAAAAGGGAACGGTTCATGGCTTTACACATAATCTCGGTGAGGATTAAGCCGGAAGCCCCCACTAATGCGCCGGCAATAATTAACATATTGTTCATCACCACAAAACCCGCCGCCGCCGCCGCGATACCTGATAAGGAGTTCAGCAGCGAAATTACTACTGGCATATCACCACCGCCAATAGGGATGACGAACATCACACCCAAAACTAGGGATACTGCAACTACTGCCAAGAATACAGGTAAGGTATCGGGTGTGATAATTAAGTAGGCACTACCTGCTATATAAGCACCCAACAGCAAAAGGTTAAATGGTTGCTGTAACGGAAATGTAATTGGCGAACCGCTAATTAATCCTTGCAATTTGGCGAAGGCGAGAAAACTACCTGTGAAGGTGACACCACCAATTAACACATCCAACAACATAGAAATGTTGACATCTAGGGGTACAGGTGCGCCAGCATCCAACAATCGCCAGAACTCGGCAACAGCGACTAATGCCGAAGCCGCACCACCTAAACCGTTGAGTAAGCCCACCATTTGGGGCATTTCTGTCATCTGAACTTTGTAGGCGGCGATCGCACCAATGGCTGAACCAATTGCTAAACCTAACAAAATCATCTCATAGTTTAATACGTGCTGGTCTAGCATTGTGGCGACAATAGCCAGCAACATCCCCACAGCCGCAATCACATTACCGTTGCGTGCAGTAGCAGGAGAACCCAGTTTTTTCAAACCCAAGATAAATAAAGACGCAGCGACTAAATACGTCAGCTGAATCCCAGTTGGTATAAAGTCGCTCACGCTTTAATCTCCTTTTTCTTGAACATTTGTAACATTCTGTCAGTCACTAAAAACCCACCAACAACGTTAACTGTTGCGAGAACCACGGCAATTAAACCAAGAATTACAGATAGGTTCGTGTTTCTCTCACCGGCTGCTACTATTGCCCCAATTACAGCGATACCCGAAATGGCGTTTGAACCAGACATTAGGGGGGTGTGGAGAGTGGGGGGTACTTTGTTGATGACTTCAAAGCCTGTGAAAGATGCCAACACAAATACAAACAAAGCTGCAATTAATGCTTCTGTCATTTAAAACTCCTTATTATTGAGGGGCTAGAGGAAGTAGGGGAGTAGGAGAAACAAGGAAAAATACTCAATCTAACTTCTTCACCCAATCCCCAGTTCCTCATCCCCATTACCTCAGCACTGCATCTTGTAGCGCATCTTTGACGCGCTGATTACGAATTTCACCGACGTGGGTAATGCAGGCTGCATCGATGATGTCGTCAGCAAAGTCTATGTTCAAAGCTTTATCTTTGATTAGCAGTTGCAATAAAGATGTCAAGTTCTTGGAATACAGTTGGCTGGCGTGAACTGGCATGGATGAAGGGAGATTAATCGGCCCAATAATTGTCACACCATTCCAAACGATATCTTTACCGGGATCAGTGCAAGCACAGTTACCACCTTGTTCTGCGGCTAAATCTACAATTACTGAGCCAGGTTTCATCTGTGCCACCATTTCGGTTGTAACTAGCAGTGGTGCTTTTCTACCGGGGACTTGAGCAGTTGTAATCACTACATCTGAGTTCTTGACGTGTTCGGCAAGAACTTCTTGGGTACGTTGTTTGCTAGCTTCGGAGATTTCTTTGGCGTAACCACCGGCGGCGGTTGTTTCTTCTTCTAGCTGCACTTCCACGAATTTCGCGCCTAAGCTTTGCACTTCTTCTTTGACAGGCGGACGAATATCAAAGGCTTCTACTACTGCACCCAAACGTCTAGCTGTGGCGATCGCTTGCAATCCTGCTACACCAGCCCCCATAATAAATACTTTTGCTGGGGCAATTGTGCCAGCAGCCGTTGTCAGCATGGGGAAATATTTCGGTAATGCAGCTGCGGCAATTAAGACTGATTTATAACCCGCCAAGGAAGCTTGAGAAGACAAAGCATCCATGCTTTGCGCCCTAGTAGTACGGGGGATCAACTCCATACTCAAAGCTGTTACTCGACGGTTAGCTAGTTGCTGCGCTACCACAGGGTTTCCTAAAGGATTGAGGAAACTGATTAAAACTGCCCCCTCCCGTAGTAAGTCAATTTCTACACGTCCATCTTCTCGTTCTTGCGGTGGGCTAACTTTCAATAAAATATCTGTTTCGCCCCATAATTGGTCAGAATTGTGAATAATTTGAGCGCCTACTGCTTCATAGGCAGCATCACTAAAAAATGCTCTTTCTCCTGCACCTGCTTCTACCCAAACTTCCAAACCTTGTTTGACTAATTTCGCTACGGTGTCAGGATTTAGTGCTACACGCCGTTCACAAACTTCAATTTCTTTAGCAACTGCTATTTTCATGAAATCTCCTGGAGATAAATACCTAATCTCTGCACAATGCGCCACTGTTCCAATTAGCTATGTAATGAACTCATAGCTACTGCATTCAAGTATGAGTTATGGCTTTTTCTTTTAGATAGAACCTTGAATTTTTCCGTTTATTCGGGCTTTACGACTGACAAAGCTGCACTTTGATTCCTACAAGTCTTGCTTTTACTGATAGGTGTTAATTACTTTACTTATGGGAAATCTTAATTTTAATACCCTATTTTCTATCTATGTCTTTAGTTTTTTTTAGGGATCTAAAATTTTTGTTTATATTTTTATTACATCTTGCAATCTTCAACGAATTCTTCAATTGTTCTGCTTGAGATTTTTCCAATAATTGTTTAATTGATTATTGATGAGATACTAGCCTATTTTTTCAATCTATCTCAACTTAACAGGCGATCGCTAACTACATCGCTCAATTTTTATAACAAAAAGCCTAAATTACGATACACTTATACATATTTAGCAACATAATCAAATATCAACAGTGTTTATAGAAAATTAGGTTTGGGGGCTATAGGCAAGAGAATTGAGGAAATAAGAGAAATTAACTGCTATGAGCGTAGTGGAGCGTAAGTCTGTCTGCAACATGAGTAAAAATTACTAACCACTAATCCCATATAAGGCACTTTTTGTTGCTACATCACGTCTCTATGTCAGCACGACAATAGTAAAGTTTAGTTACAGAAGCTCAAATCACAGACCTGTTTTTTTGGTGGAGGAGTCAAAATCATGCGGCGTTTACTTTCCGTTTTAGCTTTAACTGGTTGTGTACTCACTGGGGTACCAGCTATGGTATTGGCACAGGGCGGTCAGGGATTAGTATTATTTAGTGGCGTTAAAAGGGAACACCAACTGCCCTTCCGGTTTGATTTTGGTGGGCAGGCTAGGGGTATAGATAGATATACACTACGTATTCCTGCTGACAAGATGAAATTGGCAGTTGCCCAATTTGCTGTCACCTATCCTAACTACTACAAAGGCAGTTTTGACCCTCAACAGATTGAAGTCAGAGTTAAAGGTAAGAAAGTACCCCTATCTGAAGTCAAATGGAATCAAGAAAGCGGTTTAATTGAAATTTTCCCCGAAGAACCAGTACCAGCAGCTACCGGAGTAGAGCTAGTTTTCTCTAATGTGAGAAATCCAGCCTTTGGTGGCACGTATTATTTCAACTGCCAAGTTCTCTCTCCAGGAGAAGTCCCATTACTGCGTTACATTGGGTCTTGGATTTTGACTATTAGTTAAGTCAATAGTCAATAGTTCTTCTAACCTGCTACCTTGCTCTAGTGTTGACTCTGGACTATTGACTACTAACAATGATATATTTTTAGATTGTGACTTTTTATAAAAAATCGCCTAAAAGGAGAACAGTATGCAGAGAACTTTGGGTGGAACTAACCGCAAGAGAAAAAGAACCTCTGGCTTTCGTGCCAGAATGCGGACACCAGACGGTAGAAACGTTATTAGAGCAAGAAGGAAGAAAGGACGGCATCGTCTGAGTGTCTAGGGTATTTTAAGCGAAAAGAACAGCTGTGGCATTGCCCAAAGCACATCGATTAAAGTCCCGCCAAGATTTTCAGGCAGTTTTCCGGGAAGGAACTCGGCGTTATAGCTCCCATTTCACATTGAGAGCTTTAAGACCGTCACCTTCCAAAGCATCTTCTGGGGACACTGCCCCTAAAATCCCACCAGCGATTAACCTGCAAAATCTCACTAGCACGAAAATTGCTATTTCCATTAGCACCAAAGTCAGCAAAAAGGCAGTGGTGCGTAACCGCATTAAACGCCAAATTGCAGCAGCATTGCATAAATTATTACCAAAAATCACTCCAGGATGGAGATTGGTAGTGATCGTCAAACCAACAGCAGCAGAATCTAAGTGCGTAAGCCAACAATTTCTGCAAGAATTAGAGCAGTTGTTGGCACAAGCTGAGGTATTAAATGGGCATTCGTGAAGAAATTTATTATGAAGGCGGCCCCCACATTGGGGATTTGATTTTAAATATCCTGATTGGCTTCACTGTTGTAGGTATACCACTGACAGTTGGTGCAGTAGTCAGAGCTTTGTGGTTGCGTTACCGCATTACCGATCGCAGAATATCTGTAATGGGTGGTTGGATGGGACGCGATCGCACTGACGTAATTTACTCAGAAATTGTCAAAATTGTCAAAGTTCCTCGTGGTCTAGGTATTTGGGGAGATATGGTAGTTACTCTCAGAAATGGTAGTCGTTTGGAAATGCGAGCAGTGCCGAATTTCCGCCAAGTTTATGACTACATCAATGAAAAAGTTGCTGCTAGAAATCCGCAATATACAGCTAAGTAGGGAATAGGGAATAGGGAATAGGGACTATTGCATTTGCTCATATACAAAAAAATTGGCAATATTCCCGTTAACAAAGTAGTAACACCACTCCCTACTCCCTACTCCCCCTTTTTTAGATAAATTAGATTCAGTTCAGTTTACAGTAACTCAGGTTGAATTCAGAATAATGGATTTTGGTATCGGGTTTCTCTCAAACAACGTCATGCTGCCAATCATAGACTTGTTCTATGGTATTGTGCCTAGCTATGGATTGGCGATCGTTGCCTTGACATTGATAATCCGCTTCGCGCTCTACCCCCTGAGTGCTGGTTCAATTCGCAATATGCGGCGGATGCGAATTGTGCAACCTCTGATGCAAAAGCGGATGGCAGAAGTTAAAGAACGTTATAAGGACGACCCGCAAAAGCAGCAGGAAGAGATGATGAACGTGCAGAAGGAATTCGGCAACCCCTTGGCGGGATGTTTGCCCCTCCTGCTGCAAATGCCAGTGCTGTTGGCACTGTTTGCCACCTTGCGGGGTTCGCCGTTTGCTGGAGTTAACTATTCCGTTAACCTCCAAATCTTCCCCGCCGAACAAATCGAACGAATTCAACCCCAAGCCTTCGCTACTCCTCCTCAGAATGTTTACATTGCTGATGGGGAACATCTCAAAGTCACTGCAATTCTCCCTGGTGGTAGCAAATTGGCAGTCGGGGAACAAACCAAGATTGAATATCAAACCCTGGAAGGTAAGCCTTTCCCAGTTCTACTGGCAGAACATCCAGAAACTAAGCTCACCCCTGAATGGAAAATTACTAAAGGGGAAGATAGGATCAAAATTGATGCAGAAGGCAATATAGAAGCCTTACAGCCAGGCGATGTCACAATTCAGGGTACAATCCCTGGCTTGGCAGCAGATAAAGGATTCCTGTTTATTGATGCCTTGGGCAGAGTGGGAGCAGTAGACCCAGATGGTACAGTCCACTGGGATATTGTCGCCATGATTGTCTTTTTTGGGATCAGCCTTTATGTCAGCCAAATTCTTTCCGGGCAGAACTCCAGTGGCGGCAACCCACAACAAGATACAGTCAACAAAATCACCCCTGTCATCTTTTCTGGGATGTTCTTGTTCTTTCCCTTGCCAGCCGGGGTGTTGATGTATATGGTGATTGGGAATGTTTTTCAAACCTTGCAAACTTATATCCTCTCCCGTGAACCTTTACCAGAAGAACTACAAAAAATTGTAGAAACTCAGGAAAAACAAGTAGTGGCAGAACAAAAAACATTACCTTTCGAGCCAAAAAGTTCCAAGAAAAAGACCACAGGTTAATAGATGAGCAATATTCCCATGCAGCGAGGTCAGCAGTGGCTAAAATCACTGCTGGAACTCACTGGGATATCAGCTGAGATTCGAGGTAGTTTAGAAACTCTCGATGCTCCAGAAGAAGATTCCCCAGAAATAGATAGTTACTGGTTGACAATAGACGAAACCACCTTGACTTCAGAACAAATTCATATTTTGATTGGTGCTGATGGGTCTGTGTTGGATGCAATTCAGTATTTGGCTAATTCGACGCTCAACATCAACCAACCCCAGGAAGGACAAGCTTCCTACACAGTCGAATTGAACGGTTATCGAGTCAAAAGACAGGCTGAAATTCAAGCCATAGCAGAAACTGCCGCCGAGCAAGTGCGTTCCACAGGTCAAGAAGTGGAAATCAAATCTTTAAGTTCTGCGGAACGGCGTTTGGTACATACTTTCTTCCAAAAGCTTGGGGATTTAGAAACCTTCAGTCGCGGGAAGGAACCTCATCGTCATTTGGTTGTTCGTCCGGCGATAGTTGATGAACTATGAAAAGCTCACTCACTTACTTACTCAACAAAGGATATTTGTTCTTGGTTGGGGCTAAACTATAAATGGATTGTCAGCAGAATAGCTGATGATTGATCTAAATTTTCATGATCATGTCTCACAAATCCGATGGACGCAATTTTTATTCCGCAGCTAACTAAGGCCCCGGAGCGTACCGAGGAAGTTCAAGTTAAAGAATTTCTGCCTGGTCTAGAAACACTGACACCAGTTCGTGGTCACGTCCGCGTGCAGCATCATGGTAATTATCTGGATGTGTCAGCACAGGCAGAAGCCATTATTACTTGTACCTGTAATCGCTGCTTACAAAATTACAATCACCGTTTGGTGGTGAATACTCAAGAAGTTATCTGGTTAGATGAGACTGCTAATCAAGAGCAAGACTTGCCGCTAGAACGGGAAGTGGCTATAGAAGATTTGGTGGAAACTTTGTCACCCAATGGTTATTTTTATCCAAGTGAATGGCTATATGAGCAGATGTGTTTGGAATTGCCTCAGCGTCAGTTGTGTGATTTAAATTGTCCAGGTATTCTTAGTAGTGCTGGTGAGAATACAGAGAAACCTGTTGATAACCGTTGGGCGGGGTTAGAGGCACTGAAAAAGCAACTTCCAGGATAGGTTATCTGCTTTAAAAGCTCACCTATCCCGCCTGTGAACCTGTAGCGTAGGCATACAGACGAACACAAGTTTTAACCGTTAAACAAGTCTAAAAAACGAGAATTTTATGATTTTGACTCACACTCGCGCTTAGTCACAAAATGACGGTAGCGAAACATTGCTTCTAATTGCACTTGTATTAACCAACCGCTAACAAATTCTACAGTTTCCCCTCCAGGCATAACGTACGAAACATTGTCAGTCAGCTTGGTTTTATTCCCTTCTGCTACAAATTCATGGCGATGTATCCAAGATTCAAAAGGCCCCGATATCTGGATATCAGTAAACCAATGATACTTTTCACATTCAGTGTGACGCGCCAACCAAGTTAGAGGTAAAGGGCCAAGAAACAGTCTAAACTCCGTAGTCGCACCTACTGCTAATCCTCCCTCGCGGCGAACTACCCGCACAGGTTGCCAAGGTGGAGTTAATAGCTGTAAAATATCTGGTCTTTCGTGGAATTGCCAAACTACTTCCACTGGCGCGTTAATGACGGAGGAATGTTGAAAGTGTAGCATGGAAAGGAAAACCTACAATCTAGCCTTCGTATTCGGTATCAATTTCAATTTCTAGGGTGTCTTCATCCACTCGAATATATAAGATATTGGGACGACAGCAAACTTGGCAATCTTCAACGTAAGACTGTTGTCCCCCAGCACTTAAGTCAATAAAGGTTAAGTTGGGTTCACCGCAGTAGGCGCAATAAAACTCAGCTGTGTTTTGCATTCACTTGTTAACTATAAATCTAATGGCTGAAGTTGCTTTGAAAAATGACTGGTAGCCTCAGCCAAATGCTTTAGTAGTGTAGACTGTGGCAGTGGCCCTTGCAAGTGACTCCAGGGCAATATCTGCTCATGTGACCAATTATTGTGGACGTAGTAATCTAAATCAGGAATTTGACCTTTGAGTTCCTTAAAAGCACGTTTGTAGCTTCCCAAGGAGTCACCAAAGTTGCGGGTAAGTTCCAGTAGTTGGGAAATTCTGCGATCGCCTCTCGATATCAAAGCTTGTATAATCGACCAATTATAGCTTTCTGGGCGAAAATCTATACCTTGGGGTTTGAGTTGTTTTTGTAACCACTGCAACCGCTTTTCTGCTTGACGATTCACCCCAAACCATTGAAATGGTGTATGGGATTTCGGTACAAAGGTACTGCAACCAAAGGTGAGGCGCAGCCCCGGTGCGGCTTTTTTAATACTCCGCATCATCGCCACCGTTGCGTCTAAATCTTCCGGTTCTTCCCCTGGAATACCTACCATTCCATAGAGTTTTAAGCCTGTTAAACCGCCAGCTTTCGCATTAATGGCTGCTTGGATGATTTCGTCGTTATGTAGCTTTTTATTTATGATTTGGCGTAATTTTTCTGAACCACTCTCTACAGCTATGGTAAGCGATCGCGTGTCTCGTTTCGTCAAAGTTTTCGCTAACTGTTCTGTCACTGTGTTAGTTCTAACTGACGCAATACTCAGCCGCACATCATCATATTTTGGCTGACTAATATAATCTAATAGATTTTCAAATTCTGGATGTTGTGTAACAGAAGCACCCAATAAACCCAAGCGATTTGTAACTTGTAAACCTTTTTCAATAGCTGGAATTAAAGAACCGTCTAAACTCGCCGTTCTAAAAGGTAAAGTTAAATAACTAGCTAAACAGAAGCGGCACATTTCTGGACAACTCCGCACCACTTCCACCATAAAAATATTTTCCCAAGTCGCTTTTTCAGTCACCACAGTTGAGGCTGAGAGAGTATTTCCCCGATAAGTTTGCTTCTGCACCACGGCAGGAATTTCTGAAGAAATAGGTTGAATAGAACTAATTTCCCCGTTTATTTCTTGATACTCTACTGCATACAAACTCGGCACATAAATTCCTGGTACTTGTGCAAGTGCTTGCAATTGAGTTTGTCTAGAAGCATTTCTCACCTCTTTATAAGCTTCTATAAAATTCCCTAATAAATTTTCCCCATCCCCTAATAAAATTACATCAAAAAAATCAGCAAAAGGCTCAGGGTTAGCAGTGAGAACTGGGCCACCACCGAAAACAATAGGGTGAGAATCATCACGATTAATGGCGCGAATGGGGACTTCTAAAGATTCCAACAAATTTAAAATATTCACATAATCTAATTCCCAAGAAATCGAAAATCCGACAATTTCTGGATTTCTAGGAAGTGATTCCGAAATATCAGTAAATAAACGACTCACCTCCACATCATTACGCATTGCCAAAGTTGCCCAGACTACCTGATAGCCCAAGCTAGTGATACCTACTGTATACTCATTAGGGAAAGCGAATATCAATGGTATGGCGTTAGTTTCCGGCGTAGCAGGAGTAAATAACAGGCGTTCAGCAGTAAATAAAGAAGATGTCACAGGTGCTTAATTAAATCAGGTAACAGGGTTGAGGTTAGAAGATGTTTTGATAACGATATAGCGTTTCCTAGTCTACTGAGGTGCAAATCTCTGCGTACCCACCGAAGTTATGATCGGCGGAAGCCGCCGCTCATACTTCTCTCTGCGCTTTACTTTGCGTACCTCTGCGTTTCAAAATATTATCTATATTTAATTTTAAGCCATAGAATTACAAAGTTCAGAGCCAAAGTTGTGCCGTTAGCAAAAATAATCGGCCAAGCTTGCAGATAAATTCCATATAGTAACCATAAAAAAAGACCACTCATAAATGTAATCAGCATGAGGTAAGAAACATCTTTTGCTGATTTTGTGCGCCATGTTTGCAACACTTGTGGCAAGAAAGCAATGGTAGTTAATATAGCGGCTGATAATCCTAAAATTGTGATAAAATTCATATAATATTAGAGATAGATTGTATAAAAATAATAAAGAAGATACTCAAAAGTACCTTCATTTTCAGATAACAATACGATAGGTTTTTAGAGAGGTATTGAGACAGGCGATCGCTGCAATTATGATAATACTCTTAACTCTCCATTATGCAAGTTTAATAATAAGCGATCGCCAAAATCATTGATACTTGAAATTAGGCGATCGCTATCACAATCACAGCACTTTACACTGACCATGTTGGCGTAACAAATGATCGCACAACACCAACGCCACCATCGCTTCTACCATTGGAACTGCACGGGGTAAAACACAGGGATCATGTCTTCCCTTCGCCGCTAATAATGTTTCTTCACCCTCACGCGTCACTGTTTTTTGCTCTTTTCTAATGGTAGCTGTAGGCTTAAATGCAACACGCAAAATGATATTTTCCCCATTAGAAATACCGCCTTGAATCCCACCAGAACGATTAGTTACGGTGCGAACTTCCCCGTTTTCATCTATATAAAATTCGTCGTTATGTTCAATTCCTGTTAATAGTGTCCCTGCAAAACCTGAACCAATTTCAAACCCTTTGCTAGCAGGGAGAGACATCACAGCTTTAGCAATATCAGCCTCTAATTTATCAAATACAGGCTCACCCAAACCTTTGGGGACATTGCGCGCTACACATTCCACAACACCACCGATAGAATCACCTTGTCTACCAGTTTGCTCAATTAATTCAATCATTTTTTGCGCGCAATCCCCATCAGGACAGCGTACAATATTGCTTTCGACTTCATCCAACGTAACGGTATTGGGGTCAACTACACCTTCTAAATCCTTGATGCGCTTGACGTAACCGATAACTTCAACATTCACAACTTGACGAAGAATTTTTTTAGCGATCGCACCTGCTGCTACTCTCCCTATTGTCTCACGGGCTGACGACCTGCCCCCACCTTGCCAATTACGAATCCCATACTTTGCATCATAGGTAGCATCCGCATGGGAAGGACGATACTTTTGCGCCATCTCGTCATAATCTTGGGGACGAGTATCTTTGTTTCGCACCAAAATTGATATTGGTGTCCCCAAAGTTTTACCTTCAAACACCCCAGACAAAATCTCACAACTGTCTGCTTCCTTGCGGGGAGTCGTAATTTTACTTTGTCCTGGTCGTCTTCTATCCAACTCTACTTGAATTTCTTCAGCCGAAATTTCCAATCGCGGAGGACAACCATCAATCACAACCCCCACGCCTCCGCCGTGAGACTCACCAAAAGTAGTAATACGGAAAAGATGACCAAAAGTGCTACCCATAATATTTAGAGGAAAAAGGATGAAGCTTATGTATTCTACCTAGAGTTTCAGTCAAAATTAATTGCCAATAGTCTAAAAGAACGAATATCTGTCGAACCATACAACGACCATCTTGTAAACCGTAAAAATACTGCTTATAATAGTTTGTGTAATATTATTAAAAGAATTATGATTGTTCCTGGTCTAAATTATTGGTATAAATCAGCACAAGACCTATTTGGTAAGGTATGCAGAGACAAAGAGAAACTGAGTGACTCTCTTAGCAGCCAAGATCAGGAGAGAATAGCTGATGCCGTATTCAATTTTGCAGTAACCGCCTATCATGTAAAAGATTGGTTAAAGCAGGAAGGGACAAAAACTTTTACTCCTAGAGATGTTGAAGAGTATGTGAATAATAATAAGGTTCTAAGTATCTGTGCTGACCTATGTAATGGTAGTAAACATCGAAACTTTGATGACGAAAAACATAATCCAAGATCAACAGCAACAGGTACTGGAAATTCTCCACTAAAGGTAAGTATGACAAGCATTACTTGTTCTAGTAGTATTCCTGTGACAGGGTTTATACCTGTAATTGAGACAGCAGAAGGAAATCAATATGACATTCTAACCTGGGCAGATCAGGTAGTATTAGCATGGGAAGATTTCTTTACGACACACGGTATCTAACCAACTACGGCTTCTCATAAAATTAAAAAAGCATCTTTTTTTTCAGAAGATGCTTTTTTATTACTTTAAATCAATATTAATCAGAATAAGACTTATTTTGTTAATTGCCTATCGGATGTAGTCGAGGCAATAGCTAATTTACAATATTTTATTCAGGTAAAGCGTCTAAATCAGAGAACTTAGACTGCCAATTTGCTTGCTCAATCTTTTCTAAATACTCTTTTATTAAGTTAAATTCCTCATAGCTAAAATTTGGATTACTCCACCCACTATAAAATTCACAATTATCATATCTTTCATGAACTATTTTTTCTTCTGTATTTGCAGAGTTTTTTATAGTTAAGTAATAAGATACTGCATCGCAAGTGCCGCATACTCCGAATTTTACCAAAAAATCAGCAATATAAGCCGTTGCTTTTAGATTATAATAATGTTCACTATCTTGCCTTATAAATTCACTTTGAAATTTCCAGGTCTTCCTAATCACTCCATTGTGAATTTTTTCTAAAAGTTTTCGTATATATTCTATACGAGTGATTTTTCTCTCGTTTATAGTAAAAGTAATTTCTTCTGACATATTTTCTCTTGATCTATTATTTTTCAAGTTTAAAACACTCTGTTTAGCTTGTGCCAAAATATCTTGATTATTTATCTCAGCCAGTTTTGCAATTTCTAATGATTCTAATTTTTGAACCAAATAACTATAGAGTTCTAAACATTTTTCATAATTTTCTGGCTGATTTAAAATATCATCACAAACTTTCAAAGTATCAAAAGCAAATTGATAATTTTCCTGCTCACAATGATGATAAAAAGCCTCAGTATAGTCTGCTAAATCTTCTTCCCAAGCCCAATTCTCTAGCCAATCACCTTCTATATCATCAACATAAAGATGAATATAATCAGCACCATAATTTTGTTTATCTAGCTGCAATTGCTGGGATGCTGCCAGATAATCAGCATCTACCTCAGAACTGGACTGATTATAAATCTTTACATCTTTAGTCATAATACTATCCAGTGAAGGTTATCATATCAACAAAATTGGCAGGGCGATCGCTACTTTCTTTAAGCATAACATCTGCTAACTTGAGTAGATTGTCTGGAGTGTTCACTCGTGCATCATGAGCCACCAGTAAAGCCCGTTTAATACTCCAGCATGATAAAGTATTACTCCATCGTTGCTGCTTATTCAGAAAGTCAGGGTTAAGCTGTCCATCCCGCAAGTTAGAAATACCTGTAAGCTGAACAAACACAGGCTCAAGTTTAGTAGGAAAATGACTAACAAGTAAATCTGTAGCCATAGATAAATCTAGGATGTAACGTTCTGAAGCACTGCCGTCAGTTCTAGCATTAATGGTTTGAATTAGAGCTAAAATTAAATTTTCATCGCTGCCACTATACTTTTCTTGTATAAGCTTTTCAACCCAGTAAGAAAATTTTGGATCTTCTTGACTCAACCAATTAGGGAATATGACACTGTACCAATAATACTCAGTTACAGATAGGTTCTTTTGTTGACAAAATTTTTCTATTTCTGCTTCAGATAAATTTACAATTGGTTTTATTTCATATATATAAGCCTGAATATCGTAATAAAATTCATTGAGAAATTCTATTAAAAATCGTTTTTTATCAATAAGTTCATTTTTATACTTAGATAGTGTAATTCCAATTTCTTTAATCTTACCTGCCAACTTAGGTTCTATCAATAAAGATTTCTTTTTTAGAAGTTGTAACCTGGGTTTAATCTCATTAGCCTGTAGTTGAATCCTCTTTGCCGTCAAGTAACATCTGCATTAGGGGTTATTTCGTTAATTACTATACCATGTTCGATATCAACTACTTTCTTGAACCAAACAAAAATACCCCCCATTTCTGGAGGGTATTTTTTATTTAACTGAGTCTATTAAACTCGGTTGAAGATTAGCCGTTGATAGCGGGTGCGCTGATAGCAACAGGAGCAACTTCACCAGCAGCCAAGTCTAAGGGGAAGTTGTGAGCGTTGCGCTCGTGCATTACTTCCATACCTAAGTTAGCGCGGTTGATGATATCAGCCCAGGTGTTGATGACGCGACCTTGGGAGTCAATCACGGATTGGTTGAAGTTGAAACCGTTCAGGTTGAACGCCATTGTGCTGACACCCAAAGCGGTAAACCAGATACCGATTACAGGCCAAGCAGCCAAGAAGAAGTGCAGAGAACGGCTGTTGTTGAAGGACGCGTATTGGAAGATTAAGCGACCGAAGTAACCGTGGGCAGCTACGATGTTGTAGGTTTCTTCTTCTTGACCGAATTTGTAACCGTAGTTTTGAGATTCGGTTTCGGTGGTTTCACGCACCAAGGAGGAAGTTACCAAAGAACCGTGCATTGCGGAGAACAAAGAACCGCCGAATACACCAGCCACACCTAACATATGGAAGGGGTGCATCAGGATGTTGTGTTCCGCTTGGAACACGATCATGAAGTTGAAGGTACCAGAGATACCCAAGGGCATACCGTCAGAGAAGGAACCTTGACCGATGGGGTATACCAAGAATACTGCGGTTGCTGCTGCTACGGGTGCAGAGAAAGCTAGGCAAATCCAAGGACGCATACCTAAACGGTAGGACAATTCCCACTCACGACCCAAGTAGCAGAATACGCCGGTCAAGAAGTGGAAAATTACCAATTGGTAAGGGCCACCGTTGTACAGCCATTCATCTAAGGAAGCAGCTTCCCAAATGGGGTAGAAGTGTAAACCGATAGCGTTAGAAGAAGGAACAACTGCACCGGAGATGATGTTGTTACCGTAGAGCAAAGAACCTGCAACGGGTTCACGGATACCATCGATGTCCACAGGAGGAGCAGCGATAAAGGCGATGATGAAGCAGGTGGTTGCAGCTAGCAGGGTGGGAATCATCAGGACACCGAACCAACCGATGTATAAGCGGTTGTTGGTGCTGGTAATCCAGTTGCAGAACTGTTCCCATACGTTGGCGTTTTGGCGCTGTTGTAAGGTTGCGGTCATGTTTTTATGATTACGGTTGAATTTATGTATGTATCAGGTGTTTTCACCTGTTGTTACATATCTTAACTAAGATGTTTAGATTTGTAAAGCACTCTGAGAAACAATTTTTTACATTACCCTGTAGAAACCTCTAATACTGAGTTCCTGTAAGGTTTTCAGTCTACAGAGGCAATAATTTTTATTTAACTTAAATCATTTACAATTCTTCAAAGCATTCTATTTTATGCCAGTGGCAAACTCTTCTATCGTCACCTATAGCCCTGCTTACACAATCGTTCCCACTTACGAGTGCTTCAATCGCTGCACCTACTGTAACTTCCGCACCGACCCCGGTAAAAGCCCTTGGCTGAGTTTATCAGCAGCAGAAGATATTCTAAACCGACTGCAAAATCAGCAAGTCTGTGAAATTCTCATCCTTAGTGGTGAAGTGCATCCCCACTCACCCCAACGTCAGGAATGGTTTCAGAGGATTTATGATTTGTGTGAATTAACACTATCGATGGGTTTTTTATCACATACCAATGCAGGTCCTTTAAGTTTTGCAGAAATGCAACAACTAAAGAATGTCAACGTTTCAATGGGTTTAATGCTAGAACAGTTAACCCCAACATTATTAAAGACAGTCCATCGCCATGCACCGAGTAAGTTACCGGAACTCAGACTGCAACAATTAGAATGGGCGGGAGAATTGCAGATACCCTTTACCACTGGTTTACTTTTGGGAATTGGGGAAACCTCTAATGATTGGTGGGAAACATTAGCAGCTATCTCTCACATTCATCAACGTTACCACCACATTCAAGAAGTCATCTTACAACCTCACAGTCCAGGGAATCAGCAAACCTTTAACGCACAACCTTTTGATCCTCATCAACTACCAGTAGTCATTGCGAAAGCACGCCAGATTTTACCGTCAGATATTACAATTCAAATTCCGCCGAATTTAGTTAAAGATAAACAATGGTTACTAGCTTGTATAGAAGCTGGTGCAAGAGATTTAGGCGGAATCAGCCCAAAAGATGAAGTAAATCCAGATTATCCCCATCTTCAGGAGCAAGAATTAAGAGAAATTTTACAGCCTACGGGGTGGGAATTAGTACCGCGGTTACCTGTATATCCCCAGTTTGATAGTTGCTTGTATGGGGAATTACAAAAAGCGGTGCAGCAATGGCGAACAACTTTAACGCCAACTTCTACAACAGGTGACAGGTGACAGGGAACAGGTGACAGGTTATAAAGCCTTGTATTGTAAAAGTTTGATGATTGCTTGCGATGAGTCTTGGAACTCTGTTCATCTATCTTAGATACTCGTGAATGAGTCTTGGAACTCTGTTCATCTATCTCAGATACTCGTGAATGAGTCTTGGAACTCCGTTTATCTATCTCAGATACTCGGCGACGAGTCTTTTAACTTTGTTCATCTACCTCAGATACTCGTCGCCGAGTATCTGAACTTCGTTGATCTACCTCAGATACTCATAAACGAGTCTTTTAACTCCATTGATGAGTATCAGAGCCTCATTTTACTATTTTTTTCTTTTCCCCAGCACTGCCATTTTCTATAATCTTTGGTATTGTGAGCAACATTGCTATATTTTTTACATATGGTTAATAGTCCTGACTTACTCAGTCAACTCTACAACGCCTTTAACCCCTTTGAACCTTTACCAGCAGGTGATCCCAAATATGTAGATTGTCAGGATGTGCGGGGAGATGCGGATATTCTCCAAGAGTTGGGAAATCGGATGCGACTGTCAGATAAAAATACTTATCAATTGTATTCTGGTCATCGGGGTGCGGGTAAATCTACAGAACTACTCAGGTTAAAAAAGTATTTAGAAAATCGCCAATTTTACGTCGTCTATTTTGCGGCTGATGAGGAAGATATCGACTCAGAAGATGCTCAATATACAGATATTCTCCTGGCCTGTACTCGCCGCTTACTCAAAGATTTGAAAGAAATCGCTAGTCCTCGTCCCATACTCGACTGGCTCAAAAATCGGTGGGATGATGTGAAAGACTTAGTGCAGACTCCCATAGAATTTGACAGCCTGGCAATAGAAGCACAACTGAGTCAATTTGCCAAACTGACAGCAAATTTAAGGGCTGTTCCTGAATTACGCCAGAAGATTCGCCAAAAAGTTAACCCCCACACTGTTACATTAATTCAGGTTTTAAATGAGTTTCTTGGGGATGCTAAACAAAACTTACCTAACGGCTACACAAAACTGGCGGTAATTGTTGATAATTTAGACCGGATGGTGTTAGTTAAAGATGGAGAACGTACCAATTATGACGAAGTATTTCTAGACCGCAGCGAACAACTTCAAGCTTTAGACTGTCATTTAGTTTACACCCTCCCTATTTCCATGTTGTATTCTACAAGGGCAACTGATCTTAGGGATATATATGGTGAATGTCTGACTTTACCGATGATTATGGTGAAAACTATCCAAGGTGAAGTTTACCAGACAGGAATCAAGAAAGTTAAGGAAGTAATTAACAGGCGAGTCCGACACATTGCACCGGAATTATCATTAGAGCAGGAAATTTTTGACAGTCCCCAAACCTTAGAAAGACTCTGCTTAATGAGTGGAGGTCATGTGAGGAATTTGCTATTGTTAACTCAAGTCGCTATTGGACGGACTGAAGACTTACCAATTACAGAAAATGCTGTACGCAGAGAATTACTCAAGCTAGAGATACTTACCGCCGCGCCGTCGAAAATTCTCAATGGTGTTTGTTAGCAGAAGTTTCCCGTACTAAACGTATTATTAATGATGATGAGTATAGAAAGTTGATGTATAACCGATGCCTTTTAGAATATCGCTATCTAGATGATGAAGGCGAGATGCAGCGTTGGTATGATATTCATCCATTAATTCAAGGAGTTACAGAATTTAAAGAAGCCGTAGCAAAACTTCCATGAACTCAGATTTCAACAACTGGGATGATGATTTACCCCCTGAACCGGAAGCAGCCTATCAAGATTTAGTCCGCGCCCTGAAACGCAAATCTGGATTTGGCTTGTATTTTGTCCAGTGTACTCCTGTGGAAGCAGATAATTTAATTATTAAACTTCCCCAGGATATTCCCCACAAGCATATAGAAGTTTTGCGCTTAGTTGAGGCGATTGATAATTTATATCAGCGAGTGGCTGAGTTTGTTCAAAACAAGCAAATAGATATTTTATTAATTAAAGGTCTGGAATATTCCTTATATAAATATGAGAAAAGAACCTTTGGTGAAATAACCGAAGGACAATTTAGCAATTTAACCAGCGTGCCGCATATTTTAAATCACTTAAACCAACAGCGAGAAAGGTTTAGAGATGATTTCCCATTTTGCTTTGTTTTTCTATTGCGTTCCTTCTCCATCAACTATTTAATTCATCGCGCCCCAGATTTCTTTGATTGGCGTTCTGGAGTATTTGAACTACCAACTACTCCAGAATTAGTTGAACGGGAATCAAATCGTTTGATATTGTTGGGAAATTATGAGGCATATTTAAAACTTAGCCAAGAAGAAAAAATTGAAAAAGTTCTGGAATTTCAAGACTTGTTAGCAGAACAACATCAAACAGAAGATAGGAAGGTAGGTTTACTATTTGAACTAGGTAATTTGCTCTATGCAGCAAAAGAATTTGAAGCAGCGATATCATCCTACGACCAAGCACTGAAATTTAAACCAGATAAACACGAAGCTTGGTACAATCGCGGCATTGCGCTAAGAAATTTAGGACGCAATGAAGAAGCGATATCATCCTACGACCAATCTGTGAAATTTAACCCAGATGATCACCAAGCTTGGAACAATCGCGGCAATACGCTATTTAATTTAGGACGTAATGAAGAGGCGATATCATCCTACGACCAAGCTGTGAAAATTAAACCAGATAAACACGAAACTTGGAACAATCGCGGCATTGCGCTAAGAAATTTAGGACGCAATGAAGAAGCGATATCATCCTACGACCAAGCACTAAAATTTCAACCAGATTTACACCAAGCTTGGAACAATCGCGGCATTGCGCTATTTAATTTAGGACGCAATGAAGAGGCGATATCATCCTACGACCAAGCACTGAAATTTCAACCAGATTTTCACGAAGCTTGGTACAATCGGGGCAATGCGCTAAGAAATTTAGGACGCAATGAAGAGGCGATATCATCCTACGACCAAGCACTGAAATTTCAACCAGATTTTCACGAAGCTTGGAACAATCGCGGCGTTGCGCTATTTAATTTAGAACGCAATGAAGAGGCGATATCATCCTACGACCAAGCACTGAAATTTCAACCAGATTTACACCAAGCTTGGTACAATAAAGCTTGCTGTTATGCCCTGCAAAATAATGTTGAAAAAGCAATAGAAAATTTGCAAATAGCTATTAATTTAAATCCTGAACAATGTCGCACATGGGCAAAAACAGATTCAGATTTTGATAGCATTAGAAACGATGAACTGTTTCAAGAATTGATGGAAAAATAAATAGCTTTTAATGCGAGAGAGATATATTCATATATTCAGGGAATGCAAATAAAATGTCAGAAACAATAAATATTGAACAGGCTGTGATCAATAATCTAAGCATTCTTTCCCATGAGAAACAGCAGGAAGTGCTAGATTTTGTTGAATTTCTTGTTCAAAAAACCACAACAAATCACCAATTAGCAAGGGACAAATCACTGCAACCAGAAAAACGGTTATCTCTTAAAGAAATCGCCAAGCTACCTATAGCAGAACGGCACAAAATACTAGAACCTTATATGGTGGCTACAGCCGAGGATTTTTTAACAGACCCAGAATTAACCGAGTTTTCTGTATTAGCATAGTGAAGATTGGGAATTAGAAAATGACTAATCCCAAGAGAGGAGAGATTTGGTTAGTGCAACTTGACCCAACTAGAAGACAGGAAATTCAAAAAACTCGCCCTGGTATTGTGATTAGTTCTGATATTTTTACCTCTATACCTATGCGAATGATTATTCCTGTAGCAACATGGCAACCTAAATTTCAAAATCGCCCTTTTATGATTCCTATTCCAAGAACTGATCAAAACGGCTTAGATTCAGACTCAGCAGGCAATGTTTTACAAGTTCGTAGTATCACAACTGAGCGATTTGTTAGATGTTTAGGAAAAGTTTCGGCAGATGTTATGCAAGAATTACTCACTGGGCTAATAGTGTGTGTTGATTACAATCCTGAAATTAAGTAGAACAGGGTAAATAATGAAAGGTTTGTAGGCATATTTTTTCTGTAGGGTGCTTGACGCAGCAAGATTATTTGAACGTAGTCATCAGACTTATAGCGTCACGCACCAACCACCAATTGTGACACTTGCGTAAGTCCTGATAGAATTTCATAATTAAAGGTTCGTTCCCGCAAAATAGCACTTATCAGGAGAATAACAATGGAAACATTAGAGAATTATCAGTTAATTTTGAACACAGGTCACACTACAACAGAACAAGCTTTAGAAATTTTTGACGCTCTCGAACCTGTAAATTTAGAGTTTATGTTTGGTCGTTGGCAAGGGTCTGGATTAAATACAAATCATCCAATGGATGGTTTGTTGGAAATTGCCAATTGGTATGGCAAGGAATTTATAGATTCTGAAAACGTTCATCCTTTATTATTTTTAGATAGTCAAGAAAAGATTTTTCGGGTCGCACCTAATCCCACTTTAATGGACTGGTTTTTAAAAGTATCCATACCCAAAAATAATTCTCTAAAACCATTATTCATGCCAATAATTTATTTAATGAAAACCGAAAACAGCCAAGCAAGACTACGCATGATGGAGTATAGAGGCAAAGTTGCGGCTACAATGATTTATGATTATTTACCAATCAATGATTTTTTTAGAAAAGTAGATGATAACACTGTCTTAGGAATTATGGATTATAAAAACCTAACTCAACCTTTCTTTTTTATGCTCAAGCGATCGCGTAAAGTGTAAATTCTCATCTCTAGCCTTAAATTAACCACCCAACCCCCAAAAGACAGAGTGTGCAGTCCTAGCACTGTTGTAAAATAGACAATAGAAGGATTCGGGGGGCCAGTTTACTGGTCGAAACGCCTATAGAAACTATTTTCGGAAATCTTCAGGGTTTAAAGTCCAGTCAGCTGAAACAACTACAGCGACTGTACCACCAACGCATCCCAGGCGATCGCATCACTACGCCTGAGTTCTCCCAGCGTCTGGCAGCCATTAGCACTGAAATTAATCTCCCTGTGTGTGCCTACGTCAACCGTCGCGGACAAGTGATTCGTGTTGGTGTAGGCACTCCGCGTCAAACGCAAATTCCGCCAATGGAATTGCCTCGTTATGGAGCGGAACGTCTCAGTGGTATTCGTTGCATCGCTACCCATCTCAAGGCAGAACCGCCAAATGAGGCAGCCTTAACAGCAATGGCAATGCAACGCCTAGATGCCTTAGCTGTCATTAATATTACGGGAACAGGCTTTACACGGCGCGGTGGTGGGGCTACGGGCTACGTTAAAGAAGCTTATTTAGCGCACCTAGTCCCTCAAGATGCCCGTGCTTTGATTCCTAGTGCAGCGTTTTCAGGTTCAAAAAATGTCCAATCTCCTAGCTGGAGTGTATCACCACCTCTAAATTTAGATGACCTGGCACAGCAGGATTTCATCGATTTGGTGGAAGGACTAGAAGAGGAATTCCGTCGGGAATTCGTTGCCCAAGAAGTCGATGCAGACCATGACCGTGTGTTAATTGTAGGTGTGATGACTGATGAAATGTCACTCCAGCAATTCCATGATACCTTGGCAGAATTAGCGCGGTTAGTGGATACAGCTGGCGGTGATGTCTTACAGACAGTACAACAAAAGCGATCGCGCATTCACCCGCAAACTGTTATCGGTGAAGGCAAAGTCCAAGAAGTCGCCCTCACAGCCCAAACTCTAGGATGTAATCTTGTCGTCTTTGACCGCGACCTCTCACCAGCCCAAGTTCGTAACTTAGAAGCGCAAATTGGTATTCGAGTAGTTGACCGCACAGAAGTAATCTTGGATATCTTCGCTCAACGCGCTCAATCCGGTGCTGGTAAATTACAGGTCGAATTGGCACAACTAGAATATATGCTGCCTAGACTCACAGGTAGGGGACAGGCAATGTCTCGATTAGGGGGTGGTATCGGGACTCGTGGCCCTGGGGAAACTAAGTTAGAAACCGAACGCCGTGCCATTCAGCGACGCATTTCTCGCTTGCAACAAGAAGTCAATCAGCTACAAGCTCACCGTTCTAGGCTACGACAACGACGGCAACATCGAGAAGTGCCTTCAGTGGCTTTGGTTGGTTATACCAACGCAGGTAAATCCACCTTATTAAATGCCCTTACTAACGCGGAAGTGTACACTGCCGACCAATTATTTGCCACTCTCGACCCTACGACACGCCGTTTAGTCATTCCTGGTGCTGAGAATGGAGAAACCCAAGAAATTCTGATTACAGATACAGTAGGGTTTATTCATGAACTACCAGCATCGTTAATGGATGCTTTTCGCGCTACCCTAGAGGAAGTTACAGAGGCTGATGCTTTACTACACTTAGTAGATTTATCACACCCTGCTTGGTTGAGTCATATTCGCTCAGTCCGGGAAATCCTCGCGCAAATGCCAATTACTCCCGGCCCAGCGTTAGTTGCGTTTAACAAAATTGATCAAGTAGATAGCCAAACTCTAGCTTTAGCACGGGAAGAGTTTCCTTTAGCAGTGTTTATTTCTGCCAGTCAGCGTTTAGGATTAGAAACCCTACGTCATCGCCTGAGCCAGTTAATTCAATATGCTGTAGACTTACGGTAAACACAGAAACTAAATTAAATTATTGTTCTATATATACCCAGGATTTATACTGGGTTTTTTCTTTATTTAAAGTTCTAAATGAAGAGTTCTTGAACACAGTAACCTTATCATAGACAAATCTTAGTCACCTATTTAAACTGTTGTTAAGTCTATCAATTTAGGTGCTTCTGGCTACAAGATGGGTAGTGATTTAAACAAACTCTCCACTTTACAGATACATCTCAAAATTCTTGTTCGTCAGCACAATTAATTATGAAAAATCTCTGGTCAAGCGCAGTAGCACCTTCTTGTTTAGCGGCTACTGCTGTTGTTATGGCCTCATCTGTATTTGCCCCTGCTAATGCTGCTTCCTTAAGTTTCATAATCGAGGAATTCACAGGTTCTGATGCAAGAGTACAGATTACCTTGGATGACCAAATAGCAGGATCTGGTAAAGTTCAATTTAAGGTAGATTATCTACCTACTGGTAGCAACACAATTGCTGATCTTAGGGGACTATTCTTTAACATTTTAGACGATTCTCTCCTCAAAGACCTAAAAGTAACTGGTGCAAATATCACAGCTAGTAAATTTGGTCCTGCTGGAACAATTCAATCTGTCGGTAGTAGTAGTAATAATCTGAATGGTGGCGGCGGAAAATTTGATGCTGGCGTAGAAATTGGCCAACAAGGAATCGGAGGAGGAGACGATTTTCAAACAACTACTTTCACGCTCTACCATACCTCCAAGGCTCTCACTTTAGAGCAGTTTTCTCAGCAAAACTTTGGCGCTAGGTTAATGAGTGTTGGATCTCAAAATGGTAGCCGTAACGGTAGCAGCAAACTTAAAGGACAAGCACCTTACTACACGCCACCGCCACCACCACCGAAAAAAGTACCTGAACCTACTGCAATTGCTGCCCTTGGTTTATTTGCTCTCAGTGCTTTAAAGCTCTCAAAAAAAACAGAAAATATTTACATCCATTAAAAAAACTGGTTCTTCAGTACGTATTATGCTGGAATTTTAAATCAAGTCCGTAACTTACCTTGAAAGTAGAGCCTTATAGTCATTATGTAGCGTCAATTTCACAATTCACGCTCAAAAATTACGACTAAAGGCTGTTACGATTACCCAGTAAGGGTTTTAAGCTTATTTACAGACGCATTTAGCATAATTAAGTGATGAAGAGCCAAAAAACTATCAATTTCATATTGGCGGTGAAAGCTTCTATATTTCGCCGCTAATTTTACTTATTAGCTATCCATCAAACTATACCTATGGTTGTTGAGAGTTTGGGTGACAACAGGATAGTTGCTTAACAGCCAGTGCTAAAGTTCTAAAATTAATAAGTATTGCACCACATTGAGGACTTTATGGCAGCTAAGGTAGAGATTTACACTTGGGCAACTTGCCCCTTTTGCATCCGAGCTAAAAATTTGCTGAATCGCAAGGGTGTTGATTTTATCGAATACAGTATCGATGGTGACGAAGCAGCACGGGCTAAAATGTCTGAAAGAGCAAATGGCAGACGCTCTTTACCACAAATTTTTATCAACGATCGCCATGTTGGTGGTTGTGATGATATCCACGCTCTAGAAGCTCAAGGCAAGCTAGATGAGTTATTAATCGCTCAATAATTTCGCACCATATCCAAATGATCCGCATGGGATTGTTTTCCAGTCGTAAAGATGGTGAATCAATCATAGCGTCAGGGGATAATCTAAATTGACTATCCTGAAAATGTCCTGGCGATTGAGGCAAAAAGTGTGAAACTGGCTTTTATTATTGATCCCATCCATCAGCTTGACCCATGTCATGATACTAGCGTGGCTTTGATGGAAGCAGCGCAAATTTTGGGTCATGAAATCTGGATAACTCAGTCCAATTGGCTGAGTGTAGTAGAAGGTAAAGCTTGGGCTATCTTACAACAGGTGGAATTAGACCCAATACAGTTAGTTGATGGACGTTGGATCGCAGCCAATCCTTGGTATCAGTTGAGCCAACGTTCCTTTCTATCCCTGGAAAGCATGGATGCCGTATTTATGCGGACAGATCCACCTGTTAACGATGCTTACCTATATGCTACTTACATCCTGGATTACATTGACCAAAACAAAACTTTGGTAATCAACAGTCCCAGTGGTATCCGAGCAGCAAACGAAAAAATGTATGCTCTCCAGTTTACCAACGCCATTCCAGAAACCATTGTCAGTGCCGATAAACAGTTGATTCGTCAGTTTGTCGAAGCTAAAGGGGCAACTGTTCTTAAACCATTGGGTAACAAAGCCGGGGAAGGGATTTTATTTTTACAATCAGGCGATCGCAATTTCAATTCGATTGTCGAACTCAGTACCTACCAAGGCAGATTACCAGTTATGGTACAAACCTATTTACCAGAGGCTAAAGAAGGAGATAAACGCATTATCCTCCTTAATAGCGAACCAATTGGCGCTCTCAATCGACTTTCGAGTGGGAGCGATTTTCGTAATAACATGGCAACTGGTGGTACAGTTGCTCAAACTGAGATTACCCCCAGAGAGTATGAAATCTGCACCCAATTAGCCGAAAAACTACGCCAAGACGGCTTAATTTTCGTAGGTATTGATGTGATTGGTGGCTACCTCACAGAAGTTAACGTCACTAGCCCTACAGGAGTCAGGGAAATCGACAGGCTAGATGGCACTCGCCTTGGTAATCAGGTAATTCAATGGGTTGAGCAGAATTTAACAAATAAAAAACTAAAATAATTTTCACTTACCTGCGGATTTCTACTTCCAACTACCTTTCTGTAAAAGTAGTTTTGATTAAGTCTCTAGAGTTTCTTACTTCACCGTTTTACTTTTAACTATGGACTAAGGACTACTGAATACCTCAATAAGCAATTTATGATACTTATGTAAGCCCTTTTACTTATAAATTGCGATCGCACCTGTCATCAACTGTCTATTCAGATTCAAGACAGGTGCTGCTCAGACTTTAGGAGGTAAATCAGCATCTTAAAAAATTCTGCTTCTCTTCCGTCCCAAAAACATAAATGGACATCCAAGTCGGCAGAATTATGTATAACTTGATTTTGTTTTTGTGTGGTATAGATTTATTTGTGACAACAACAGCCATTACATGAGATAGCAACAGCATTGCTGACTTCTACCTCTGGTGCAACTTGAGAACTAGCAGATTTTATATAGCAATCAGCCTGACCTAAGACTACAAATTTTTAATAATCTCAAATCTAAAACCGCTCAATTCCGTGGTCGCCGATTTCTGAGAAAATCAGGAATATCCAATCCAGTTTTTTCTTTTGGTTCAGGAATAGGAGATGGTGCTGGTTGATTAGCTGCTGGTTGTTGTAAGGGTGTGCGTTTCGATGGCGGAGGTACTACACGCGCACTGGCCGCATTCTGCTGGGGCGCTGCTTGAATTTCGCCGGTAAAACCAGTAGCAATGACGGTAATTCTTACCTCACCTTGCAGTCTGTCATCAATTACAGCGCCAAAAATAATATTAGCGTTGGGATCAACTACTTCATAGATAGTTTCTGCGGCGGCATTGACTTCATGTAGGGTGAGGTCACTACCACCTGTAATATTAAATACAACCCCTCTAGCGCCTTCGATAGAACATTCTAGCAATGGTGAGGAGATAGCGGCGATCGCGGCTTCTCTGGCTCTGGATTTTCCGGAACTCACACCAATTCCCATCAATGCCGAACCTGCATCTGCCATAACAGCCCGCACATCAGCAAAGTCTACGTTTACCAAACCAGGAATCGTAATAATATCTGAAATTCCTTGCACACCTTGGCGTAACACATCATCTGCATAGCGAAAAGCTTCTTGCACAGGTGTTTGCTCAGGGATAACTTCTAGCAATTTATTATTAGGGATGATGATCAGAGTATCAACCCGGCTTTTTAGCCCTTCAATACCTTGCTCTGCTTGACTGGTGCGACGACGACCTTCAAAGACAAAAGGACGTGTCACCACACCCACTGTCAGAGCGCCCATCTCTTTAGCGACTTCTGCGACAATTGGGGCTGCACCTGTACCAGTACCGCCTCCCATACCAGCAGTAATAAACACCAAATCAGCACCCTCCAGAGCTGTAGCAATTTCATCTCTGGATTCTTCTGCTGCTTTTTGACCAATAGCAGGATTACCACCAGCCCCTAAGCCTCGTGTCAACTTCTGCCCAATTTGTAAGCGACTGGGAGCGCCTGCCAAAGTTAAAGCTTGAGCATCAGTGTTAATTGACCAAAACTCTACCCCAGAAACATCAGACTCAATCATGCGGTTCACCGCATTTCCACCGCCGCCACCGACACCGATAACTTTGATGTTAGCAACTCGTCCTGGGACAATCTCGCCAATGCGGCTATTTTCCGTAATAATCTTCTTATTATCGTGGTTTTGTCCAAAATTCAGCCCAGAGTGATTAAAGGGGTTAGTTGAGTTAACTGCTAGTGAGAGGCTCGGCTGCCCCAAAGATTGGGAATTTTTATAGGTAAGCTCTTGGTTATTATCAAGTGTCATTGGATTCAGAAAGGTAGATAAACGACTTTATTCAGATGCTATTTGCCTAAGAGTCAACTATGGTTTGCCACTGCTAAAATCTATGGCACTGCTCTTTACTGTGATCACTACTTCTAACCACAAGTAGATTACAAGTGTGACATCTTGCTATGGGATCAGCCATCAAAGCAGCCGATCACACGGCTAATTCTAGAGAAGTATACCTATATTTAACTAAAATTGATCTGTATAACTTCAATGTGATATTAATATTGTCACTACATTGCCAATTTTGCATAGTATATCTCTGGCATAACCGATACATTCTCTCTAATTTTGTTAATCATTGTAATTAGTTATTGATATTACTACTCACACTCTTGGTTTTTATATCACTTCCTGTTATTAATTCTGAGATTTTTTTGTATTCTTTACTACACTCTTTAGGAAGAATATACTGAAAATAGTATTTCTTGATTCCTTGATGATTAGTTTTAGCGGCTAACTCTAAGCAATTAAACATAGACTTAATAAAAATACAAGTAATACTACAATAAAAAATTTCAAGGTGATCACTAAATCTGTCAGTATCAGCTACAGCACGTCTCATCTGAATTAATAATATAGTTGATATGTTTCTTAATTGGGGATAATTGCTACTTTAAACAAAAATTTAGTTTCACGGGTTGTTTACAATGAAATTTGCTGCAATAAAGAATCTGCTGATGATTTATGGAACACTCAGCTTGCTGTATTGTTTGTTGTAACTAAAGAAAAGCTGAATAGTAGTAATATTTAAGCCTGTGTTTATAAACTGCTCAGTAGTAGAGTTTTGCAGAAGGCAATGAAAGGGAGATACTCGACAGGAAGCAGCAGATACTAGGGGTATGAAGTTTGATGAAATTTGGGGGTTTTTGGTTCATGCAGTTGTTGTAGCAGTGCAAAATCTCTGTCTATGTAGATAGACAAGAATATTTACAGTCATGGCGAGCGAAGCAATCCCAGACGATTGCTTCACTCGCAAGTCCTACATATCTTTTCCAAGATTTTCTAACCCCTAAAAAGCGCAGAGTCAACACCCTACCCTATAGTCCCTGTTCAAACCCTTGATTATACCTGCGACTTCTTTGTGTGGACAATCTAGCTATCTGCGTCTTATTGATTAATCGCAAATAATTACCGTTGCTCCCTAGCCTTAAAGGGTTGAAACTCAAAGCTAGTTTTCTTGTAGCTCTCTAGAAATTAGCAAAACAGCTAAATATATTTCTCTATAAAAATAAATTTTATTGATTCACGTAAGAGTCTTTAAAACATAAGACATACTTAATTTTGTGAAGGAGTTTGAGAGTTAACCATTTCCTTTGTTTGGTTTATATGTACTAATGGAGAATCAGGATTTTTCAAGTCGATGTAATTGATTTGTGTAGGATTGATTTTGGTTGGTAAGTGGCGTAGTTTTGCCAGTACACTGATTTGTTGAGGTAAATGGGGACTTAGAGCGCCAAGATAGACAATTCCTAGTTCCGTTTTCAGCTTTAAGTTAGTTGGATCTTGGTAATCGATTTCTGTAATTTTTACAGAACTTCGGCTAATAGAGGAATACAGTGTACTCCAGTATTGACGATATTGTTCGGGAACACCGATCACTTTCAGGCTGGGTAATTTAACTTCGGGGTTAATCATTGTGTATTTTTCTAAAGGCATCCAAACCCCTTGGGCATCTAATAAGCCTGTAGATATTTCTGTCTTGTTAGTGTTATTGCCTTGGGATCGAGTCCTTTGAGCTATTGCTACAGGTACTCTTTCTTGGATCTCAATCATTAAACCTGGAGGAAAAAGCCGACGGCTAACAGTTGCTTGTACAATAGCTGGCTGTTTTTTCAAGGATTCGGCGATAGCTGCTGGTTGAATTCGCCATAAAGATTGCGGATATGACAGCACCAATAGTGACTGCACTGCCTCTTGTGACAATGATTGATTGCCTGATGTGATTGATATTTGTTTAGGCGTTTTGAGTATCCAAATTGGCTGGATTGTCACCCACAATAAACCACCCGCCAGTCCAGTAATTGCCACAGTTCGCCAAATAGCTTGCAAAATTTTCATTTGGCGCTGTCGGCGTAACTTTTGGCGACGTTGAGCTAACTCCTTACGAGAAATATATACTATACCAGGCATTGATCCCTCTTGTCGTTTGCAGTCCAATTCATTGCCAGCCTTGACTAATTGTTTAATTTCAATAGAATTACCGCGATTGGCTAGCTGTCCTCTCCAACGGGGACTTTATTTCTAGTCATACTTTACAGCAACTTTACTGGAATTCAGGCATTAGTGATGAACTTTACCAACAGGATTGGCAATGGATTAAGCATCATGACACCGTTAGCAAGCCCTTTGCTAGAGTCCATACAGCTTACCATGCCAATTTTAAAAATAATTACGATTTTTGTAGTATTTAGTTGTTAAATTACGAGTAAATACATACGCACCAAAACAAATGGTTAGAGATAATTAGTATCTAATCAGACAAAAAACAGCATCTACTATCTGCAAAATGGGCAATACATTAAACTTGTCACGCTTTTACAAAGCTTGTAACCCTAGCTATACGCTAAATATGAGTGTGATGCTAGATCGGCAGTATTATATAGATTTTGCTGATGTACGTGGATGCAAAATTGTCGAAGAATTACAACGTACTATCAGTCGTATTTCTCCTGATGAGCCTACCTGCCAATTATTTACAGGTCATATTGGCTGTGGTAAATCAACAGAGTTGCAGCGCCTCAAAGCCGAGTTAGAAGTAGCGGGGTTTCATGTAGTCTATTTTGAGTCCAGTCAAGACCTGGATATGGCAGATATTGATATTAGTGATATTTTGTTGAGTGTCGCTCGTCAAGTTAGTGTGAGTTTGGAAGCGATCGGTGTCAAACAGAAACCTGGTTACTTTAGCACTTTGTTTAAAGAAATCGGCGATTTCTTGCAAACACCGATAGAACTTTCGGGAGAAGCAGAGTTTTCCTTGGGTATTGCCAAAATTACGGCTAAAACTAAAGATAGCACTCAGTTACGCAATCAACTTAGGCAGTATTTAGAACCTCGCACCAACAGCATTCTACAAGCAATTAATGAAGAGATATTAGAAAAAGCTATTGAGCAGCTAAAGTTGCGGGGTCAAAAAGGATTAGTAGTCATCGTAGATAACTTAGACCGAGTTGATATGCGTCCTATGGCATCTGGACGGACGCAACCAGAATATCTATTCATTGATAGAGGTGAACAGTTACGTAGACTCAAATGCCATTTGGTTTACACAATTCCCCTGGCGTTAATTTTTTCCAATGAGTACGAAACACTGAAAAACCGTTTGGGAGGCGGTATTGCTCCCAAAGTATTGCCAATGGTGCTAGTGCGCCAAAGAGATGGTAGTGACTACGAACCTGGAATGTCTTTACTGCGTCAGTTAGTGCTAGCAAGAGCTTTTCCAGAAGTTCCCTGTAATGAAAGGGAGCAATTTATTACAGAATTATTTGATCACCCAGACACCCTAGACCGTTTATGCCGTGTTAGTGGTGGACATATACGTAATTTATTAGGTTTACTGTACAGCTGCCTCCAACGACAAGATCCGCCATTTTCCAGAGATTGTTTAGAAGCTGTCATTAAAGATTATCGTGATGATTTGCTATTAGCTATTGATGAATGTCAGTGGGAATTATTATTTGAAGTTGTACAGCAACAAAGTGTTAAAGGCGAGTCTGATTATCAGAGCTTACTCAGAAGTATGTATTTGTTTGAATACCGAGATCCTCGTGGACGCTGGTTTGGCATTAGTCCAGCTTTGGCAGAAACTGAAAAAGTTATTGCATGGCGACAACATCAGTAATAAAACAATAACTTTGGCAACTCAACATTCAAAATTCAAACTGACAGGACTAAACTTTATGGAAGTTTGAAAGAGGATGTTTTTAAATTGATATAGATACGCTAAAAAGCAAATATCTGGTTTTTTGGTAATACATATTCTCATATTTGCAACATATGGGTAATAGCAATTTAAAAGGCATAATATGCCTTTTAAATTATGCTGTAATGATTTTTATCTATTTAATTGTGTTTTTATGACTCAATGCCAATTAACAACAGCGATCGCCAATAATAATCAACAATCTTTACAAAGATTGATTCGGTCTATCAATCTTTCTCAAAACCAATTTGCTCTCATTTTAATTCGTTGTAACTATAGTCATTTACGAGAGCGAATGCTAGATGAAGTACGCTCTCTCAGCAAAGATATCAATATTAGAGAAATTTTTCTGCAACCATCAACTAATGCCTTACATACAACAATTATTTCACAATTATTCTTAGATCATCCTTCTGTGGCTATGGATTCCTTACCATCAGCCGTCATGGTGTTTGGTCTAGAATCAGTTATTGCTCTTGATGATTTATTGATTGGTATTAACCAAGCCAGAGATATTTATGCAGCTAGTTTCCCATTCCCAGTAGTTTTATGGTTACAAGATGAAGTAGCATCATTACTTTCTAGGTTAGCACCAGATTTTAAAAGCTGGGCTGCAACCACTATCAAAATTGAAATGGACAAAGAAGATTTAATTGCCTTGATTCGACAAGAAACAAAATCTTTATTTGCGAAAGTTTTAGAAATAGGTGCTAACAAATTTATCTCTAATGCTGCTCTTGATCTCGATCCCAAATCTCAACAACGTCATGAAATTGAATCAGCTCGTAATGATTTGCTGCGTTTGTATGGTGTGCAATTAGAACCTGGTCTAGAAGCTAGCTTAGAATTTGTTTTGGGAAGAGATAAATATGCTAATGATCAAATTAATAGTGCCTTATCGCATTATCAAAAAAGCCTATCATTATGGCAGCAGGAAGCAAAAAAAATAATAGAATTAGGAACTGTTCAGCCTAATTATTCTCATGAGATTTGGCAATCTATCATCTTATTTCACATTGGTCTATGTTATCGCCGGATGGCAGATTTACATCGTGGTTCTAATCTAAGCTATTGGCAACATTCCTTACTGTGGTTTCAGCAATGTCTGGAGATATTAGAAAAGGCAGAAAGAGAGGATTTGGTTGCTAAATTTATTGTCTCTGCTTGTGAAATATTGCAACGTTTACAAGTCTGGGATAAATTAAAATATTTAAGCCAAAAGTCCTTACAATTACATAAAACTTATGGTGAATCAGCACAAATTGCTCAAGATTACGGTTTTTTAGCAGCTGTAGCCATTGCCGAATCGAATTGGATACTAGCTCATGAACTAGCTAATACAGCTCTTTTGATCGCAGAACAAGCAACAGATATACCTAGACATCAGGAAAGTTGGTATCTGTTATTACTGGCACGAACACAGTTGAATTTAGGAGAGCGAGAAGAAGCTATTAATAATTTAGAATGGGCAAAAGTAGTTTGTGAACTCCAATACGAACCTGCACTATATTTAGAAATTTTAGAAGAACTGCGATCGCTTTATTTTACAGCGCGTCATGACTATCTAGAAGCATTTAAACTGAAGCAAGAAAAAATTCAATTAGAACACCAGTATGGCTTTCGTGCTTTCATTGGTGCTAGTCAATTACAACCACAACGCTATAGAATTAACCCCGCAGTAGAACCACAACAAATTACATCTATTCCAGAAGAGATAGCCCAAGAAATAGCTGCATCAGGACGGCAACAAGATATCAATCGCTTAATAGAAAGAATTACCCGTGCTGATTATAAACTTACAGTAGTTCATGGGCCTTCAGGAGTTGGCAAAAGTTCCATTCTCAAAGCAGGTTTAGTACCAGCTTTAAGAGGAAAAGTGATCGGTGAACGGATTCCTGTACCCATAGTTTTATCAGTATATACTGATTGGGTGACAGCTTTAGGGCATTGCATTAATCAGGCATTAGCACAGACAGATATATCGAGTGCTACAGAATTTACGCCTATGATTCTTCTGGAAAAACTTCGATTAGCTGCTGAACGCAATTACATTATCATTCTGATTTTTGACCAATTTGAAGAATTCTTTTTTCTCAGTGGTTCTTGCCAAAGAATTAATTTTTATCATTTTTTGAGTGAATGCTTAAATATTCCCTATATCAAAACCATTATTTCATTGCGAGAGGATTATTTGCATTATCTATTAGAGTTTGAACGTTTAAGTCAAATTAGCCAAGATGATTTATATGATTTGGGAATAATTAATGAAAATATTTTAGATAAAGATATTCGTTATTATTTAGGTAATTTTTCGATTCAAGATACCCTAGGAATAATTCGTAGTTTCACTCAATATTCCCACTATAAAATGGGAGAAGAATTAATTAATACATTGGTACAAGATTTAGCAGGAGAACGGGGAGAAATTCATCCTATTGAATTACAAATAGTTGGGGCGCAACTACAAGCGGAAAACATTACTACATTAGAACAATACAAACTCTCTGGTGGTTCAGAAAAATTAGTAGAACGATGGCTGGAAGAGGTTATTCAAGATTGTGGTTCAGAAAACGAAGATTTAAGTTGGAAATTATTATTTGAATTAACTGATGAAAAAGGTACACGTCCGTTAAAAAATAAATCTGATTTTGTTGGCGCTATCAAAAAGCATCTGGATGTCACATCAGAGTTTGATGCGGTTTGGGAGTTAATTTTAGAGATTTTAGTTGGTTCAGGTTTAATATTACACTGGCGAGAAGCATCAGGTTCTCACTACCAGTTAGTACATGACTATTTAGTAGAACCAATTCGGCGAAGAAATAATTACGGGATAGTTGCCGAATTAGAGAAAGTGAGATGTGAAAAAAAGGAAGCTGAAGTAGCTCAAAAACTGTCTCAAGAGCAACTCAATTTAGTTTTACGGAAGCGATTGCGAGAAGCACGCATAGCAGGGGTATTACTGGCAATTATGGGGAGTACAGTTGCTTCCTTGTGGTGGCAGGCTGACTTGCAAAAAAGAGTAGCGCAAATGCAAACAGTACGGGCTGAACGCAGCGAAATTAATTTGCAAATCAGTGCGATCGCTGCATCTAGTGAAGCCCTATACACTTCTAATCAACAATTTGATGCCCTATTAGAAAGTTTGCGGGCTTGGAAAAAACTGAAACAAACACGCGAAATTCTCCCAGAAACCCAAATGCGAGTGGTGACAGCATTACAACAGGCAGTTTATGGAGTGGCAGAGTTAAATCGCTTGGAAAGTCACACTGATATTGTTTGGGGTGTGGCGTTTAGCCCTGACGGTAAGTTATTGGCATCAGCAAGCACCGACCAGACCGTCAAGATATGGCATCCTGATGGCACTTTAGTGCAAACTCTTCCAGGTCATAAAAGTGCTGTCACCAGCGTTAGTTTTAGCTCGGATGGTCAGAGTTTAGCTTCAGCCAGCCTCGACAAAACCGTACAACTATGGCGCAGGAACCCGACAACGGGTTTGTTTGACCAAAAACCATCTCTTCTCCTCACCACAGTCGGAGATTGGGTTTATAACGTTACTTTCAGTCCTGATGGAGAGTTAATAGCAACTGCCAGTAAAGATAAAACCATTAAACTCTGGCGACGAGACGGTAGCTTAGTCAAAACACTCAAGGGACATGAAGGAGCGGTGAATTGGGTCAGCTTCAGCCCTGATGGCCGATTTATGGCTTCAGCTGGTGAAGATAGAACGGTGAAAATTTGGCGACGAGATGGTAGTTTAGTCAACACTTTGCATGGACATAAGTTGGGTGTGACTGTAGTGACTTTCAGCCCAGATGGTAAGATGCTAGCCTCAGCTGGACGAGATAAGACCATCCAACTTTGGCAAGTAGATAGCACTAATCAAGATGTTCTGGAAGTCCAAGCTTATAAAACCCTCCAGCAGCACACCAGCACAGTATGGAGCCTCAATTTTAGCACGGATAGTCAAAAGTTAGCTTCTGCCAGCGATGACAATACCATCAACCTCTGGAGCCAAGCTGGCACATTCATCAAAACTTTCAAAGGACATAGTGATGCTGTTGTTAGCGTGGTGTTTAGTCCCGATAATAAAACCCTAGCATCAGGTAGCTATGACAAAAGTGTAAAAATCTGGAGTTTGGAAACTGCTGCTCTACCTGTGTTACGGGGTCATCAAGATCGGGTGTTGAGCGTAGCTTGGAGTCCTGATGGTCGGACGTTAGCTTCTGGGAGTCGCGATCGCACCGTGAAACTGTGGCGACGAGCTTCTAGTCACGGTAAGACCAAAACACACCTTGACAAAACTTTGGTGGGTCATACGGATGTTGTTAATACTGTGAGTATTGATCCCAAAGGGGAAATTTTAGCCTCTGGAAGTTACGACCGAACTATAAAACTGTGGAGTCTTGATGGTACTCTCTTGAAGACTCTTCAAGGACACAATGATGGTGTGATGAGTCTTGCTTTCAGCCCTGATGGTGATTTATTAGCATCAGCGAGTAGAGATCAGACAGTCAAACTGTGGAAGCGTGATGGTACTTTGCTCAAAACCTTAGTAGCACATCAGGAACGAGTCAACAGTGTGAGTTTCAGTCCTGATGGGCAGGTTTTAGCTTCTGCCAGTGATGACAAAACAGTTAAACTTTGGGGACGAGATGGAACTTTAATCAAAACTCTTGCCCCTCATGATAGCTGGGTATTAGGTGTGAGTTTTAGTCCCACTGGGCAATTGCTAGCTTCTGCGGGCTGGGACAATACAGTAAGATTATGGCGACGAGATGGAACTTTGTTACAAACCTTATTAAAAGGTTACAGTGATAGTGTCAATGGTGTAACTTTTAGTCCCAATGGTGAAATACTCGCCTCTGCTAATTGGGACAGCACAGTCAAGTTATGGAGTCGTGAGGGTAAATTGATTAAGACCCTCAACGGTCATCATTCCCCCGTATTAAGTGTCAGTTTTAGCCCTGATGGTCAAACCCTAGCATCAGCTAGTGATGACAACACGATCATTTTGTGGAATTTAGATATTGATGACTTACTATCTCGTAGTTGCATTTGGGTAAATAATTACCTGAAACATAACAGCAATTTAGAAGAGCGCGATCGCTCACTTTGTGATGATTTTCGCCACAGAATTTAGATCAGTTATTCCACTGTCAACTCATGTATTTAGATAGCTAAGTGAAGGAGCGATCGCCACTTAACATATCATCACTATTGTCCTGTGGGCTGTCTTCATCAATTGCTTCTAGTAAAAAATTCCTTAAAAACGCCTGTAGCCTCATGCGCTCAATATAAGGCCAACCACCCTCAGACTCAATATCTTTCAGTAGTGCGTAAAGGTGCTGACGATTATTAGGCAAACTCTCCTGAAAAGCACCATCTCGGATTTCCCGGTGTAGCTGCTCTAACTGGCGTAGCAATTGTAAAAGAGCCATAACATCTCCTTGATAGCCCTGGGCTACATCATGCACCACAGCAGCAATTTTGTGCAGTTTTTCGGGCAAATGTGCTGATTCGGAACCATTGTTTTTGTTCATGCAATCTACTCCGTGAAAATTATGTCTCCTCAAATTTACCGGAGATTGTGGGCTGTCAATTAGATGAGCAGTGACGCTTCCCACAGACTCAACGATAGCTAGATGAGATCAAAGCTACTGGGTTGAGATTTAGAGAGCTTTGATTTTGAGTTAAAAAAAATCGTATGATCTGGCTGATTTCCCTATAAAGCTATGGGCTGTATGTAGTAGTGACACATACATAATACAAAACGACTGGAGCGACGCTGCCAATGCCTACAGCACTGGCAAAACGCGAAGCACAACCAGTTTCGTGTTCATGAGAGTACGTACTTCTCTCTGGAAACAAATTTGTTCATTCACCAGCCCAAACCCTTTAGATATTAATAATTTTTGACATTGAGGTTGACCATGAGGTATCGCGCTTTAATTGTTGCATTCTTGGCTTTGTGTTTGGGGCTAATCACTGCTTGTAGTGATGCTCCCACCGCTAGCAGTAGAGATGTACTCACTTATGAACAAATCCGAGGCACTGGCTTGGCTAACAAATGCCCCCAACTGGCAGAAACAAGCCGTGGTTCAATTCCTCTGGATTCTAGCCAATCCTATGCCATTAAAGAACTCTGCTTGGAACCAACCAATTTCTTCGTTAAAGAAGAACCTGCAAATAAACGCCAAGCAGCAGAATTTGTGGCTGGCAAGTTGTTAACCAGATACACTTCTACCATTGACCAAGTTTCCGGTGATCTGAAGATTAACCCAGATAACAGCTTGACTTTTGTAGAAAATGATGGTTTGGATTTCCAAGCTATTACCGTGCAGCTACCTGGTGGTGAGCGAGTACCTTTCCTGTTCACCATTAAAGGCTTAGTTGCTCAAACACAACCTGGTTTAACCAGTGTGAATACTTCCACAGACTTTGAAGGCTCTTTTAAAGTACCTTCCTATCGTGGTGCTGCTTTCTTAGATCCGAAAGGTCGTGGTATTGTTAGCGGCTATGATAATGCTGTCGCTCTTCCAGCTCAGGCCGATGACGAAGAACTAACCCGTGCTAACGTTAAGCGCGCTGAAATTCTCAACGGCAAAATTTCTCTCCAAGTAGCTAAAGTGGATAGCTCTAGTGGTGAAATTGCTGGTACTTTCGAGAGCAATCAACCATCTGATACCGATTTAGGTGCAGATGAACCCAAAGAAGTCAAAATTCGCGGTCTATTTTACGCTAGGGTCGAACCCAACCGTGGCTAAATCTTCTGATTGCTGCCAGTGGTTAGCATTCAGGACAAAATTCTGTACCTAGCAACTTACGTCTTGAGAATTCACTCGTTTATCCCCTAGTTACTTGGGGGTAAATGGGTTTTTACTCCTTCGATCTAAGTGAAAATAGACTGATCTATAAAAAAGGGCTGTTAGCCCTTTTTTTATTAACTGAAATTACTCCTGATATTCCTAGTTACCAATTGAATGACCACTAAATATTTCAGCCAATCTAAAGAAGGTAAATTTTTTTTCATTTCTCAGTAATCATGATCTAGTCATAAGTTGTTCTGGCTACTCTTGAAGATTTACAAGAGACTGAAATAACTATGTTGATTTACGCCGAATCCACTGAGTAGATTTAAAGATTAGATGAATTGCTAGTAACTTTACTGAGAAATTATGTCCTACAACTTACCAAAATATAGTGAGGAGTCAAACTGATTATTCATAAACTAAGTTAGGTACAATCGCGGTTTTAAATTTCGCCAAAAATTTTATATTTTGGCTCTATGTAGTTTAATCAAAGCTGCATCAAACAACCACAATAAATTAGAATACAAAACCATTTTCGCTGATTTAAATTTTGCTCGATTGTCTGCCCCTGAGCATTTTGCTCATCAAAAATGTAACTTAACTATAAATTTGTCTGGGGCATATAGCATGATATTTGTTTTGATATCGCGCGATCGCAGCCTGGTTTAAAAGCGAGTAGTTGATTGTTTAGTCAATAAACCCGGTGCTATGCCTACCACAGCTACCAACGAACTAAAGTATGAAATTTGGCAGTTATTGCGAGAATATCAACAATCTCGCTCAGAAACTGTTCGCAATCAACTGGTACAACTTAATTTTGGACTGGTAAGAAAAGAAGCTCACTATTGGATGAATCAATGTCGTGAAAGTTATGATGACTTAGTTCAGGTTGGTTGTCTGGGTTTAATTCGGGCAATTGAAAGATTTGAAATTGCTAAAGGACACGCTTTCAGTTCTTTTGCTATTCCCTATATTCGGGGTGAAATTCAACACTATCTCCGAGATAAGGGTGTGACGGTACGAATTCCCAGACGCTATTTAGCCATACAACAACGGGCTATAGGGGTTTCCCGGTCTTTGCGCGAACAATATAATCGCCAACCCACAGACTCCGAATTAGCAGCTGCACTAGAAATTTCCCCAGACGAATGGCAGGATATCAAATTAGCATGGGTGAATCGTTCGCCTCTCAGTCTGGATGTACCAGTACAAGAGGGCGAAGAAGGAGCGACAAGTCTGGGAGAATTAGTTCCTGACAACCACTACCGTAGTTTTCAGTTGGCACAAGAAGACCAAATTCGTCTGCAACAAGCACTGTTTCAGCTAGAACAACGCACCCGTGAGGTTTTGGAGTGTGTATTTTTGCAGGATCTAACCCAAAAGCAAGTAGCAGAACACTTGGGGATTAGTGTAGTTACAGTTTCCCGAAGAGTTAAAAAAGGGCTGGACTTGTTGAAACATCTGATGTGTGTGGCGGATGATTAAGTTTTGATTAAGTCCACAGCATTTATGCTGAAATATTAGTGCTAAAGACAACCCTTGAATTTTAGAAAATTAGGTTATAAAGGTAACAACGCTTTGCCTTAAACATAGGTATTGTGAATTTCCACCAATCAATTTTCCTATAGCTTTTGAGAACAGCTAATGGGCAGAAAAACCAAAATTATAGTTGCAGCTATTGTTACTGTAGCGATCGCTGGATGCGCTGCGGAAGATACTCAACAAGTTGTAAATCCTGTTTCTACAGCAGCACCTGTTGCTAAAACCCCTCCACCAGCAGCTCAATCTTTTAATAACCCTGTGGTGTCTGGTAACAAAGACACAAAACGCACCACAGCTAGTCCTAACTTGATTCAGCTTACCAATGCCACAGAACGGGCAGTTATGGTTTCCAAAGGGCGGAATGACCCATTTGCTCAAATTGTGGGGCAAACAGTCCCGGAAATGCAGCAAAATGCACCTGCTAGACAAGTTCCATCTTTGCCGCCTCTACCAGTGGCTACCAAACCACAGGTGTCGAATGTCAATGCCAACACCAATAAAAATACTGTCAACCCAAACAAGGTAACACAGGTAGCAAAACCACCTAAATTAACTGCTGTCTTACCTAAAGTGTTGCCGCAAGTTGTCCCTCATCCCACTTTAGTTTCCGTACTACCACCGCCAGTCCAACCTGATTTAGCCAAGGCTGTTGTAGTCACTGGTGTCGTGATTGTAGGCAAAGAACCCCAAGCAATTATCAAAATACCAAACGAAACCACTAGCCGTTATGTACAAGCAGGACAACGACTGGCAAATGGTCTTTTGATTAAAAGAATTGAAATGAATGAAGGTTCCAATCCGATTGTAATTCTGGAACAATACGGTATTGAGGTCGCCAGAATGGTAGGGGAAGCAGATGTCGGTTCCACACCGTCAACTACAAATCCTCCTAGCACTCCGGTTTCGGTAACAACACCACCCTCAAGTACCGTCTTGCTGGGAGCTTTATAAGGATGGATACTCAAGAAAAAATCGCATTTGCTGGTTTACCTTTGGCAGTATATCGAGAGATCGTTGCTCATTTGCGTCAAGTTGAGGGGGTTGCAGTGGAGTTAATACCCCAATCTTCTCAACATTTTGATTACGATCAAAGTCAAATAGAAGGCTTGTGTATTTCTTGGAGCGGCAAACCCAACTCCGAGAGTCGGCAACGCGTTCAGGAAATTTTGGCTTACTATCAAAAACGCTATGGTTGCTGAAGACTGAAGTTAACTCAAACTGAGGCTGAGTTAGTTTGAACACCATATTATTTTTACCCCAGCAGATCCCATTAAAGATGAATGTTGGGGAAATTTAATATGTAGGTAGAATTTTTAAGTTTACATTTCTTTAGAGGAAACACTGCATCACTCAGTTATAATAGCTACATATCTCGGCATATATTGCAGGGTAAAGTCACTATGTATTAACTTAACTTACATTAATATTTTAAACATTATTATTTCTGGTTAACACAAACCAGTATCGATTATATAAATTAAAATATTTTAAGTATATATGCGGATTAAATCCTGTTAATCAATAGGCTGCGTTACTTGTGACAATTACACGAATTGTTCCTGGACAACCGCTTACATCTTTACAAAAAACTGGTTTAGAATTGGTTGCGGTTTTGGGTGGCGGAAGAGATGTTGTCTTAGCGATAGATATGACGGAAAGCGTGGGGTTAAATGATGAAGGTCGTATCCGCTTACGTCAGATAGTAGAAGATAGCCTTAAACCTGGAGATTTAGCCTACATTGTACCTTTTGCGAGGAATGTAATTTTAAATGAGATTACATCAGATAATAATCCATTAGGAACACCGATTTACTTTAACAGTAAAAGCAAAGAAAGTATTGATAAAATCTTAGTAAGAATACCTTTGGTTTCTGACCCTAATCGCTATGGCACAGATATTCAAAGAGCAGAATTAAATATTTATCAAAGTATTGCTCAAATTAATCAAGTACGCCTGCGAAAGCAACAACCAATTAAGGCGCAGTCAGTTGTTTGGATTAGTGATGCACCTTTATTTACCCAACCAGGAATTACTTCTCAAGTTTGGGTAGAAACACCTGCTGATAGTGCTTTTCGCATAGTGCGATCTCCAGAAAGTAAAAAACGAGAAGCCTGGTTAAGAGCTTTACCATTGCAAGCGCGATCGCAGTCTATTACAACTCAAAATAACAAACAATATAAACTTACTGTTGTAGATATTGCCCCTACTGTACAGGAATTTTGTACACCAGCGCCAGGTGGAGAAAAAACTTGTTTAGTTAATCATTATTTAACTAAACAATTATGGCTACCAGGATTAATTTTACTGTTAATATTAATGACTTTCGGAGGAATTACCTGGAAATTTTATCGCTTACAGAAAAAATGGCAATTAATGATAGATTTTGAAGCAACAGCCAAACCAGAAGATCAAAAATGCCGACTACCTAATCAAAAACGTATTGCTATTGGTGAATATGATGCTACTTGTGTAGATTCTATTGATTGTCCTGGTGTAGAAGTCAGAGCATATTTGGAGCGTAAAGGTGAGAAGCTTTACTTAGTACCAACTAATTCTGCCCCTATTTACTATCAAGATAGAGAAATTACCTCACGTACTCTAATATCTAGTTCTTTCTTTCGTTTAAACTGTCCCGATATTCGTAAGCGCGACTACGAGATCATCATTAAAGTGAAAAAATAGCCAAAAAGGTGCATCTATGAGCCAAGCAACTGTAAATGACCTGCAATATCGAGGAATTAACCGCACAATTTGTATTGGTTTAGGTGGTACTGGCAGAGATGTTTTGATGCGAATTAGACGGTTAATTGTTGACCGCTATGGAGATTTAAGTAATCTGCCAATTGTGAGTTTTGTTCATATCGATACTGATAAAGCTGCAACACAAGTAGCTGGTATTCGTACAGGTAGTACCTATCATGGTGTTGACCTCAGTTTTCGAGAAGCAGAAAAAGTTAGTGCCACTATGTCCTCCAAAGAAGTAACGATGTTTGTGGAAGGACTAGAAAGACGTTCAGAATATACTCGCTATGGCCCCTATGACCATATTTCCAGATGGTTTCCTCCGCAATTATTACGAAATATTAAAGCAGTTGAAGAAGGTGCAAAAGGAATTAGACCGGTAGGTAGACTGGCTTTTTTTCATAACTATCAAAAGATAAAAACAGCAATTGAAACCGCAGAAAGACTGACTAGAGGACATGATTCTCTATTACTCAGAAAAGGGATGCGAGTTGAACCAGGTTTAAATATTTTTGTGATTGGTTCTTTGTGTGGTGGTACAGGAAGCGGGATGTTTTTGGATGTTGCTTATAGTCTCAGACATCTTTATGGTGAACAAGGCTCTCAAATTGCCAGCTATTTAGTAATTAGTCCAGAATTATATGGCAATACTCCTAATATGAGTGCCAATACTTATGCGGCTCTCAAAGAATTAGATTACTACAGTAACCCCAGTACAATATTTGAAGTTTGTTATGACATCCAAAATTTAGTATTTATTCAAGAGAAACGTCCACCATTTGACTATAGTTATTTAGTTTCTCATCAGACAGGAGGAGAATATCAAATTCTTGACCAAGGTAAATTATGTAATGTAATTGCTCACAAGATTGCCCTAGATTTTTCTGGGGAATTATCTCCTATTATTAAAGGATATAGAGATAATTTTTTACAACACATGATTCAGTGGGATAAACATCCACGTCCTAATAGTCAGCGATATCTAACATTTGGCTTGGCAGCTATTTATTTTCCTCGTGATACTATTGTGGAAATTGCTTTAACCCGTGTGAGTTTATCGCTAGTCAGATTTTGGTTAAATGGCAAAGGTCAAAGTCCAGATCCTCTGAAACTGCTGGAGCAATTTTTAATTCAGTATCGTTGGCATAATGACTTAGCAAGAAAAAATGGATTAATTACTAAAATTGCTGAGTCAGTAGAAGATGCTAATAAAAATTTTAGTAATACTATTAGTAGCTGGAAAAATAAATTAGAACGTGCAGTTACTGAGTGTCAAAACAAAGATGATCGGAATAGCATTCGTCAACAATTACCAAGAGAATTTCGAGAGCAATTTCGTAAGGTGCAACCAGGAGAAAGCGAAAATATTAGAGGTATTTGGCTAACAAAGCTACTACAATCCTGTCCTAACATTATTAAAGAATTGAAGACTAACATTGATGATTATTTGAGCCAATTACTGAATCCTAGTGAATCTATTTTTTCTATTAGAAGCAGCCGGGACTGGCTGGATGCTCTGCAACATGAACTTAATAACTATCAGCGAGATTTACAAGAATCAATTACGGATTTTGGCGGGATGAAACGCTTAGAGGATATTGATAAAAAATGGCGTGATGCTGACCAAATAATTGCAGATGTTGAGAATAAATTTAGTGTTCCTTTAATCAATACTAAAAATAACCAAGCACAGGCAGAATCTAAAAGAGTCGTGCAAGAAGTGTGCAGACTTATTAAACATAACTTTGATTTGACTGTGCTTCAGGAAGCTCTAAAAATTGTGAATGAGCTACAAAAATACGTTCAGGAAAGAGGTAATCAAGTTACGGCTTTCAGCAGACTGATTGAAGATTTACAAACTGTCTATGAGAAGCAAGATGGTGATTTAAGACAATTGAACTTTGATGAAATGAGCGGTGAAGCAATATTTGATAGTGAAGATATTGATCGCTGTTACCAAACTATGTTACCAGAAGATGATTTTCGTAGACAGCTAGTGTTAGCGAGTTCTGAAATTACAGAACCTGCTGGTAGGGGAAAATCTTTAGTAAGTTTTATCGATAGAGAAAGAGCTACTCTCGAACAACTACAAACAGAAATTGATCTCAATGTTGATAGTTTATTTGCTTCTCGTGTGATTAATATTGTTAACTCTGTTATTAAGCGTTTCATGCAAAAGTATCCTTTAGCAGCGCGTTCAACTCGTTTAGCACAAGTGTTGCAAGAAGCTGAACCACTACTGAGGCTGAATTTAAGTGATCCTTATTTCCGGGAAGATCCCGCTAAAAGCAGTAAGTTGATTGGTTTCAAGGATACTGATGAATTAGAAGTACGACAGTTTAAAACTTTATTGGCTCAAGATTTGGGAATTGAACCAAGTATTTTAAAAGCGACACAAGCTAACGACGAAATTTTAATTGTTAATGAGTATGCTGGGTTTCCTCTCAGATTAATTAGTAGTCTGGAGAAAATGAGAAACCCGTATATACGCGAACAAAATGCTGCTACATCTTTTTTACATAACGAGCATCATAGGGCATTTCCAGATATTATCCCACCGGATGCGATCGCACTAGAAAAACTGGAAGATGCTTTCTATCCTTGTTTAGCATTTGAATTGCTAAAAGAAAACCAGCAAAATCAGCAATTAGAGTTTCAATATTATGATTCCTTGCGAGATAGTTACAACACGGCTGCGTTGAGTCCAGAGTGGAATCAAGCTTTGGAAGAACTAGCTAACCGTCGTGACATGACTGAAGCTTTAAAACAGCTTTTAGAACAGGAAATTTCTGTAATCGCTGAACAACCTGAACTCTGGGAAAATAAATATTTACCAAAACTACGGCGATTTGTGCAAGCAGTGGATGAATTACCAGAAGATAGTCCCAATTATCCCTATAAAGTTGCTGTCGTGGGAACTCTTGTCAACACAGATCCTACAGCCAAAGAAGGAATTATTAATCGCTTTCGTAAAAAGATGAATGAGCGATTTAGAACATCTCAAAACCGCTCTCTAACCGTAAGTAGTGAAACATCAAATCAACAAGTAATTACTGGAGAAATAGTTGTTGATGTACCTGTTGATACTAATGATAATAGAGCCAGACGACGCTTAGAATTAGAGCAGTTAAAACAAGATTTGGCTGAAGGTTTTATTACTGAGAGTGAATATGAGCGAGAAAAACAAAGAATATTTATTCAATATCCACTTTAAATTTTTTTGTGAATTGTCATCAGCCAATCTATCTTAAATATCTCTGCACATACTAATTACTTTCATGCCATCAATACTACATTATTTAATTTTTTTCACTTTTGTACTTGTTGTTATCCCAGCTATCGGGACGATGATTCTCCGTTTAGCTCTCTATCGATATCTGTTATCTCTAGAAAAGAGTGTCAGACGGTTAATTGATGGAGAATCACCTGGAGAACAGCCAAGAATATTAGAGAAATTACAACGCAGATTTAAGCAGGCCAGTAAAGACTTAGACCAAGTGAATACAGCAGCATTAATAGACCACATTTATAGTCGCGAAAAAGTTTGGTTATTAACCTGTGAACAAATTGATTATTTTTGTCGAATCCTCCCTAATTTGCTGTTAGCGTTTGGTTTACTTGGAACTTTTATAGGTATCACCATAAACTTAACAGCACTTAGTGAAACAATCAATCAAACAAATGCCAGTAACGTTAGTGATTTAGTTGCTCAATTACAAAAACCACTAGCAGGTATGAGTATTGCTTTTACAACCAGTTTAATTGGGCTGTTATTTAGTGCTGCTTTAACAGTATTTAATTGGTTCAAAAATACTGGCTTGCTTAAATATAGATTGATAAGTTCTCTAGAAGATTACTTAGATAACGTTTATCAACCTGAAGTACAGGGTGATACTCGTCTCGACAAAATCGTGAAGAAAATGGTAACTCAGCAGGATGAGTTTTTAACTAGATTTGGTTCTACAGTCCGGGATGCAGTTGAACAATCTATAGGAAAAGTAGCTCAACAAATTGCTGAAGGGAATCAAGAAACAATTAAGTTAGCTCGACAAGTTTATGAGAGTTTTTATCATGCGGCAGGTACTATTTCAAGTGCTGCTAATGAATTTGAGCATACAATTGCTGAACTGAATGCAAAATCTCAAATATTTAAACAATCTGCGGAAATCTTTGAAAGAAGTCAATTTCCTCAACAGTTGTCAACCGCTACGGCAGATTTGAGTAGTACACAATCGCAATTTTCCCAATCAGCTGCAAGTTTGGCTGCTACAGTGGCATCTTTCTCTACACTATTGCAGGAAGTGCAGTCTTGTAATCAAGAATTAATTAAATTAGGGGTGGATATTAAAAATCTGACGCAAACTTCTGTGCAAGTATTCGATCTAAATCAATCTAATCAAAGCAATCTAGAAAACATTATCCCCCAAATGAAACAAGGGGCGAATAGTTTTTCGAGGGCAATTAAGAAGCTGGATAAATTAGAACAAAAAATTGTAGATAAAGCTGATAGCTTGAATACAGTGGAAATGAGCTTACAGGAACTCATAAATTCTGTCAATCAATATGCAGAAAGGGTAAATTCAGGTTTATTTAATGTATCAGACCAACTAGATGGTAATAGTAAAAATTTGCAGAATGTCAGCAGTAATATTGAAGTTTTGACAAATCAGATCAGCCTCAAACTAGAAACATTAGTTATAGAAATGCAGTTAATACATAAAGGCAATACTAACTTAATTAAAGAATACCATATGGTCGGTGAAAGCTTAAAAGAAGGTATGAATAAATTAACAGATAAAAATGGTCAAGATTTTAATTTGAGCAGACAAGAAAGAACTATTTTAGATATTAAGGATGATGAAGCTTTTTTGCAAGCATTCCCCACAGAGTAAATTATCTTTTGTAGATCATCAAAACACATGAATTATGGCTCGTCATTTAAGGAAGATAGAAAATCATGAAGAATTAAATATTTGGACGGCATTTACAGATTTAATGTCTAATGCTTTTTTGATATTGATTTTGTTTTTATTGCTGACTATTGTGACATCATCAATATCACAACAAATATTTCAACAAAATACTAATAATGATACCCCACCAATTATCGAAATCAAAGATGAAGGAGCTTATCGCTTTAGTTCAGGTAGTGCAAACATTCCTCCACCAATGTTGAATTATATCGTGAGGAGAATCGTCCCAGAAATAGAAAAAACAACAAAACAATACAAAATTAATGTTGTCGAAATCATTGGTCATACCGATGGTCAACCAAATGGTCAAGTTGTTAGTAACCTAGACCTGAATTTAGAAAAAGTAGTTAGTGGTAAACTACCAATTACTAATCTGCAAGCTGGCTCTAACGCTGATTTAGGATTAATGCGTGCTTTAGCAGTAGTCAAGGTACTACGCGATTTTCAAACTCAACAGGGAAGACTGCGGGGACTGAAGTTTCGCGCTTACTCTGCGGCTCAGTTGATTTTACCAAGTGGAGAATTGGCAGCGATCGCTCGTCAAGATGATGTGGCACGGCGGCGGATGGAAATTCGCTTCACACGCCTAGGTGAAGTACGACAAGTAAAGTAAGCAACTGGTTCATAACTTGATATTATGATTGAGCCATGAATTGAAAGCATCAAATAGCCTGGGTATTTACTGAGACTCTAAAGCTGAACTTTATAGTGTCTAAATCAAAACATTACATTACAATCATGCAAATAAGGATTGCTGAGGTAAACTTGCAAACAAGATAATGCAAATTATTACTACTCAGCTAGCTCTTCGGTCTGGGCATCACTCACAATGGAACACTGGCAATTTCTGATTCAGAAGCAGGGCGATCGCTCGTGGTACCCACTGGAATCGCCAAACACAGAAATTAAGGAAGGACGGTATAGGGTTTTGGCTCGTTCAAGCCTTCCTAATACAGATGTGGAAGTGCGAGTCATACACTTATCAACTCAGGAAGTACCGCCAAAGCGACGCATTCAAAAGCGATTGCGCCGCACTAACTCGGAAGGTTTAATGGCGGTGATTCCCTATACCTACCTCAAGTCGGGAATGTGGGAGTTACGCTGCTCCGGTGACTTGATGTCAGATATGCTGGGTCAATCTTGGCAGTATGGTGTCTATCTACAAGTAATGTCCCAGCAAGTATACGGGGCAGATGGGCAGTTAGGTATAGAGGATGATTCAGAATCAATCTCCCTGAATTCTTCAGAACTATCAATTACCCAACAGAAGCACTTTGTAACTACAGATAGTGATCAAGAAGCCTTAATTGATCAGCCTGTTAGTCCAGTTTGGGTGAAAGGTGAAACAGCAGAGCAAATCTTACAAAATTTGATTGATTTAGCTTTACCCAGCTCTGCCAACTTACTAGAAGATGAAACAAAAGTTGAAGATACTCCTACTCCCCAAGCATCACTGCCCCTATCACTGAGGCTGGATAAAGAAACCTATATTACCCGTTGGGGTCACGTCCTGACAATTCATGGGTGTGTGGAGTTAGAGGAAAATTCCCAGCATAGTCAAGACTCACTCTCAAACAATCTCTACGCTTTAGAACTCAGTATTGAACTGCGATCGCCTCTGAGTTCGGAGATACTCACCCAGATACGCCAAACTTTAACAGATAAATCACTGCCTTTTTCGATTCGCTCTACCATAGATATTCCAGCTGACTGCGAATCGAAGCTGATTTTGGCAGATATTAATCTATATGGCGCGTTTACTAAAGCTGGGAAAGTCGTCCTATTAGCTAAGCAGTCCTTTACAATTACGGCAGATGTCACAGAGTTATTGGCAGTAACAGCTGCTCAATCTCAAGCTGTAGAAATACCAGAGGAACCTAGTACAGCAACAACATCAACGGCAGAAGCAGCTACTAACATTGATTTAGAGCTGTTTAACCTGGTGAAAACCCAGACATCAGGAAAATCTCAGCCCCTTTCTCCAGCCCCAAACAAGCCTTTACCAGAGCAAATTGACCAGATATCACTCAAAAAATCCACTGATTCCCGTGGGCTACAACTACCAAAGTTGCCAGAAACTCCAACTGATGCGGCTAGTGCTGATTTAGTTACAGAAATCACTTTAGCAACTCCTGTAGAACAGGATGAAGCAATAGTACCAACAATCCCAGCTCCCATTAACTTGGAGCAGCTGGTGATCAAAAATCGCCGAGGGCAGTTGCTTGGCAGAACTTTTCCCTACTTGAAACCCCTATCCAGCGTGTCTAGCACAAGCGAGTCTATGACAGACGAGGTGTCTGAAGGGTTGGATGTCCAAGTTGGGGAAGACTTGCTAGAGATAAATGTACCGATAATTGAGGATGAAAACACCCCAGCAGTTGTCAGTGATGACATACAATCGGCAGATGATCAGGCTGTTGCAGAATTAGAAGCTTCACCCACTCTAGAATTAAGTGATGAGCCTCAGACAGAAATGGCGGATACTTCCAGCCAAGAGCGCATTGATGATTCTGTGAGTCAACCACCAATTCCACCCAGTTTTTACTCATCTCCTCTGATTAGAAAATGGATGCAGAGTCAAGGATACTCTTTACCGGAATTGGCAGATACACCATATCTGGATACAGATAATGATGTTGTAGAAAACCAGACAATACCGGATGAAGTAGCAGGCGCTTCTGATGTTGAAGTCAGTTTGCCATCCCCAGATGCTGTCATAGTAACTGTGGAGATGGCCACGGTAGTAGCCGAGGAATTAGAAAATCAGGAAGATGAAGAGGCACAAATAATTGCCCTAGAATCCTCGGCATTAGTTCCAGTGTCAGAAGAATCACCTGTTGAACAAATTAAGACTCCCTTAGCTTGGTTAGCAGAAGAAATTGTTGTAGATGATATTTACAACGAACCAGATGTAGATTTAAGCAAGAATTATGGCTCAAAAGCTGACTATACAGCAATTACAGATGTATTTAGTTCCCCAGATATAACGGGGATGATCATTGAGCCTTTACCCATCCCTCAACTTCATGTGCCAGAAGGAGAGCTAATAGCTGGTAATTCTATCCGGGTACGCGTGGAACTACCTGAAGTAGCAGCACAAGTAGCAGTTAAGTTATGGGTAGAAGATTGTCAAACTCGCTGGCTATTAGATGGGCCTCACTTGCTGAAAGATTTACTTCCCAACACCTCTGGAGGAGTAGAGGTGATGATCCAATTAAACATTCCCTTTGGCTGCTTAGAAATTCGCATTGAGGCGATCGCTCTCAATCTGGTGACTCAGCAAGAAAGCCATAAAGTGACTGTAATGCGGACTGTCATTCCCCCAGACTTGCCTTCTTTGCAGCTAGATGAGTTATTCGGTTTGTAAAGAATCCTTTTCAGGGTGTGTTAAAAATCTTTAGAATTTAAAAAAATCTGCCTGAATTTGCAGTAAGCTCGTCTTGAATTGTAGTGTGATTTAACAGGAAACTTTACTATGGCAGCTTCATTTTTGCCCTCGATCTTTGTGCCTCTGACTGGATTAGTTTTTCCAGCTGTAGCAATGGCGTTTATGTTGCTATACATTGAACGCGATGATATTGGTTAATTAAGTAATTCATTGCTACAGTTTTTACCAAATTATCTGTAGCTAATTCTCGATTAACCTGATTTGTAATTAAATCAGTAATTAATATACCGCCTATCTTTAAGAGACAGGCGGTTTTTTTTATGCTGATTTCTCAACAAACTCTAGAAATATTATTCGGTATTCGATTTAGATCAAAATTACATCGAAGAACCGATACCAGCGTAGGCTCCGTAAAAGAAAATGCCTACAACAGTAATTACACCTAAACCTGCGATCGTAGCGACGACCCACAGGGGAATTCTCCCAGTTCCAGCAGACACAGATTTTCCTCCTCCCTTAATAAAAAATCAACGCAGAATTGAGATCAACAAAGGTTCTTAAAATATTTCCAGTTAGTTAAAGAAGTAACTGGAAAACAGAATTCCCAATACAAAAACGAGTAGTAATCCCAGATACAAAGAAGTCCGGTTTAATTCTACTGGCTGATTGTTGGGATTGGGCGTTCTTTCCATGATTAGCTCCTAGCGTTGAATAAACTGCATAGCGGCGATCGCGCCCAAAAAGAATACGGTAGGCACAGCTAATGTATGAACTGCAAGCCATCTCACCGTAAAAATTGGATAAGTAACTGGTTGATTGATATTGTTACCGCTAGTCATGATTTCAAATTACTTGCCGATAAGTTGTTCAACTTGCTGTTTAGCTTCAAAGCGATTATTCACAATGGGCAATTCTTGCCGTGTTTGTGTGTAATATTCATCGGGACGAGGTGTGCCGAACACATCATAAGCCAGACCGGTGCTGACAAATAACCAACCTGCAATAAACAGTGCTGGAATGGTGATGCTGTGGATTACCCAGTAACGAATACTGGTAATAATATCGGAAAACGGACGTTCTCCCGTGGTACCTGACATTTAGATCCCTACCTTCAACAAAGACGTTATTGAGTTTATTATCCTACAAAGTTTAGAAAGAGTTACAAGTTGCAACTTTCTTCTCAGAAAACTCAGTGAGGTATTAGGCAGATGCTTCTGTCTTGTCTGTTTTGGCACCATCGGGTTGATATTTTAATAAAACGCCGCGATCGCCAATAATAAATCCCTGATCAGGCTGTAAAAAGACAATTTTGTAAAAATTAGCAGCCACAGCCTCTACATCCCTGTCTTTTTCCCAAGTTTTTCCGCCATCGGTACTTAGTAATAAGTTACCACTACCGCCACCAACCCAGATTTCTTGGGGTGTGCGATAAGCCAAATCCAGTAAACCCCAACTGGTGGACAGTTCAGGAGTTTGGGCTTCTTGCCATTCATCCGGTTTAGCAGGGTCGCTAAATTGTACCTGACCTCCCCGTGCTAATAACCACAATTGTCCATCTTGGGAAAATCCCATGTTTTCTAACCTACGGGAACTATTGCGGTTATGAGGAACCCAGGCATTTTGACCTGGTTCCCAAGTCGAATAAAAGCTACCTTTGGCAGAAACAGCAACATATTTCCCATCAGCAGAACGTTTCAAGTTACGGACTACACCTACTGCTGCTTCTACTTGTGCTTTCCAGTTTTTACCGCCGTCTGTAGTTGTATAGATTGCGCCCACATCAGTGGCCATCTCAGCTTGATTTTCGGCTAAAGCATGGATCGAAATGGGATTACCGGGTAGTTTTTCACTTAAGGGAATACGCGACCAAGAACGACCTTCGTCAGTGGTATGCAGTAGTAAAGAAGGTTCTCCCACTATCCAACCTTCTTTGCCAGCAAAACTTACTGAGTCAAAACGATAGCGATCGTCTTCAAGTGCCAATGTTAGAGGCTGCCAAGTATCACCACCATCATGACTTTCTAACAGGGTAGCGTTGCTACCAACTAAAAAGCCGTGCTGAGGATCGTTAGTAAAGGCAATATCTAGTAGGTTAGCCTCTGTTGGCAAAGAAATTACCGCCCAAGGGTTGTAGCTGGTAGAAGGAACTTTACTACACCCAATACACATGAAGACGACTAACAACAGAGCAAATATTTTTTGCCAACTTTTTAAAATAACCATTGATTGCATCAGATTTTTTTTAGCTATTTCTCAATTCGTGTAAGGTTTATTTGGAATCTTTACCTATCAAGTCCAAAAAGCACATTGAGTTGTGAGGACTGAGTTATTGAGTGCGGAGTATGATTTTCTCACCTGCTCCTCTACCTCCAGCCTCACTGTAAGCCGTAAAGACTCATAAAGAGCAGGAAAGCCAGAGCCAAAGCCCCAAAAATCAGGATATTCTTTTGACTGGGTGTAAGGGTATTTACACCTAAACCATAACCGAGATTTTCTTTGAAACCGGATGCTGTACCAGCCGGGCCAATATTGGTAAAAGCTACCTTTTTCGCCGTACAGACTGGACAACGCCAATTAATCGGCAGTTCTGCAAAGGGTGTCCCTGGAGTGATGTCATGCTTATCGTCACCCTTTTCAGGTTCGTAAACATAACCGCAGGCGCGACACTCGTAGCGGTCTAACACTGTAGTTTCAACAGCTGGTTCGCTCATGACTAAGGTCTCGCAGAGAAGAAATATTAAATATACGTTAAAAATTATGACATAACTGTTAGACTTTTCTATCACTCTGACAAACGAATCAAATACCTGAAATCCGTCTGTTTCCCAGATTTCAGAAAAACTAAACAGATATAATGTAAAAGAAAGTAACAGCCTTATTTACACCTTAAGCGGTAGAAACTCATTGTGTTTGTTCTTAGCGGTTACGAGTACCTTCTAGGCTTTCTCATTATCTGTAGCCTAGTTCCTGCATTAGCACTTTCCGCGTCCAAGCTACTCAGACCTACTGGTAATAGCCTGGAACGTCGCACCACCTATGAATCTGGGATGGAACCAATCGGCGGAGCCTGGATTCAATTCAACATCCGCTACTATATGTTTGCCCTAGTCTTCGTTGTCTTTGACGTGGAGACTGTTTTTTTGTATCCTTGGGCAGTTGCTTTTCACCGTCTAGGGCTATTGGCATTCATTGAGGCGCTGATTTTTATTGCAATTCTTGTAGTCGCCCTAGTTTACGCATGGCGTAAAGGAGCTTTGGAATGGTCTTGAATTCTGATTTAACCACACAGGACAAAGAGCGAATCATCAACCCCATTGAGCGTCCTACAGTCACTCAAGACCTTTCAGAAAACGTGATTTTAACCACGGTTGATGACCTCTACAACTGGGCTAGGCTTTCTAGTCTGTGGCCTTTGTTATTCGGCACAGCTTGCTGCTTTATTGAGTTTGCAGCTTTAATTGGTTCCCGTTTTGACTTCGACCGTTTCGGGTTAATTCCTCGTTCTAGTCCCCGTCAAGCTGACTTAATTATTACAGCTGGAACAATCACTATGAAGATGGCTCCTCAATTGGTGCGTCTTTATGAACAAATGCCTGAACCAAAGTATGTAATTGCCATGGGTGCTTGTACAATTACAGGCGGGATGTTCAGCGTTGATTCTCCTACGGCTGTACGTGGAGTTGATAAGTTGATTCCTGTGGATGTGTATTTGCCTGGTTGTCCTCCCCGCCCCGAAGCAATTATTGACGCAATTATCAAGCTGCGGAAAAAGATTGCTAATGATTCGATGCAAGAACGGGGTCAGATTAAGCAAACCCACCGTTTCTACAGCACGACTCATAATTTGAAGCCAGTGCCAGAAATTTTAACTGGTAAGTATATGCAGTCAGAAACCCGCTTCAACCCACCCAAGGAATTAACAGAAGCAATTGGTTTACCAGTTCCACCTGCACTGCTGACAGCAAAGACACAGAAAGAGGAACAAAACCGTGGCTGATGAAGAATTAAAACCAGTACCAGCAGCAGCAGAATCCATAGTTCAAGCTGGGCCGATTTCCCTGTGGTTAGCAGAAAATGGCTTTGCTCATGAGTCTTTGGAAGCCGATAAAAACGGCGTAGAGATAATTAAAGTGGAGGCAAATTTTCTGCTTCCCATCGCCACAGCCCTGTATGCTTACGGGTTTAATTATCTCCAGTTTCAATCGGGTATTGACCTTGGCCCAGGAGAAGATTTAGTCAGTGTGTATCACTTAGTTAAAGTTGGTGATAATGCTGATAAGCCTGAAGAAGTACGGGTGAAGGTTTTCTTGCCCAGGGAAAATCCTGTAGTACCTTCTGTTTACTGGATTTGGAAGACAGCCGACTGGCAGGAGCGCGAATCTTACGATATGTTCGGCATTATCTACGAAGGACACCCCAATTTAAAGCGAATTTTAATGCCAGAGGATTGGGTGGGTTGGCCTTTGCGGAAGGATTACATTTCGCCTGATTTCTACGAGTTGCAGGATGCTTATTAAAAAGTGCTGAGTGCCAGTTAGTGAGAATTTTGATATCTCATCCCTAACCCCTCTCCGGTGACGGAGGGGGGTAATGTTTTTCAAGGCAAAGGACGGAGTTTACTTGCCATTTGAGTGTTTCTGCCAAAACTGGATGCTCACAAAGTCTTTCCCCTTGCACTCAGCACAGACTTGCCCCAATTCCTCTTATCCCAATACCCAATTCCTAATACCTTTCTTCAGTCAAGAAACAGCTAATGGTAATAGCAAACGGCTAACTACTCGATGATCTGGTAACTGATAGAAATGTAATTCGCCTGCGAGTTGCTGGATGATTTGTTGGCAGATGAGTAAATGTAAATGTGGTGGTTTCTCAAACTGATCAACAGCTAAAATATCTTTACGTGTCTTTGGCTGTAACTGTAACTTAGTCAGTAGCTGTGATTCAATTGTGCCGTTATCGGTGATTGACACCTCTAAGAATTGCTCATCTAAGCGACGACACCAAATATCTATTCTGCTGCCAGTGGGAGAACGGTGACAGGCGGCAAGTAGTAATTCGTGCAGGACTAATTCAAATTTCACAATGTCGCCTGCGATCGCCATCGGGGAGGGATGATTTTGGGATACCATACCTTTAACTAAGGCAGACGTATGATTTGTCTCTGATTCTGGAGTGGATTGTCCCAAGCCATGTACACCTATCCAAAGTTTTTGTTGTTGGAGTAAGTTGTCAATGCGTTCGAGCGATCGCTTGAGTAAACTGGCTATGGGCATAGATTCACAGTTTTTGTGTAACTGCCATTGTTCCTGTTTTATGAGTGCCGTCATGGCAGTCGTGGTATGACCTAACTGCCGCCACAATAATTGGTAGCGTGTCTGAGTTAGTTCATTAGTAGGAATGCCTAAATCATTAATTTGATTGAGTAATTGTGTTGTTGTTCTGTGAATTTCTTCCAGACGGCGATGTTTGTACCAATTGAGTTGTTGTAATTCTTCGGTTGTAGACTCTAGACTTTCGCTGACTTGCTGTTGACGACGCAACCAAGCTAATTGCTCAATCAGAGTTTCTAAGGCGTTCACGGTTTGTTGTGGCCAGTAACGTTCTGCTTGGTCTACCAATACCATGACTGCTGTAGGTTGATGGATGGCCGCAGTACGTAAGGCTATGACTAGCACTTTACCAATTACTGCACAATTTAACCATTTTTTGGTTTCTGCTGGTAAATCATCTACCTTTAAATTTAAGAAACCATCTTTGGCTAATGCCCACTGAATCAATGCTTCATGCTGTACGGATATTTGGGCATGAGTGACGATACTAAACCGACTATCTGTAATCACTCCAGGGATAATTTCTGCATGGGCCTGTGCAGATGACCAAGACAACATAAATGCCATAGGACAGCCCAGAATAGATGCAATTTGTCTCAGTGCTGTAGTTTCTAGATAATATTTTTCGGTTTCCGAATTTTCGCTATGGGCTTCTTCTAAAATGCAAAGGCACTGTTGAATGCCCTGCAAAATTTGTTGCTGCTGTTCACTGTTAGTCAGTAATCGCCACTGCCGTAAGATTACACCAATTTGTTGGCTGACAATCCACAGTAGTTCTTTTTCGAGAGTTGTCCAAGTGCGATGATTGGTGTGGGTAATGAGCAGTATGGCATCTGGTCGATGGCCTTGAGCGCAGTTACAAACTAAAAGCGATCGCACCCCATTTTCTATCAAGGGTGGCCGCCAGTTAAAAAACCGTAAGTCTTCCTCTAAGTTCTCAACTTCTACTGTAGTTTTTGCCGTCTTCAACATTTGTCTGTCGGTTTCTGTCAATAAACTAAAAGCAAAGGTCAAAGGTCGGCGATTATGAGGCTGGGTTTGATAGACAACTTGATAGTTATTGCGATCAGGGTCGTACTGTAAGACTAAAAAGCGGCTAGCTGCTAGTCGTGTTAAAACTTTGGCGGCACAGATACGTAATGTTTCTTTCAGGTCTTGGTGACTATAGATAGCTTGGGCAACTTGGCTGGTGAGTTGGGAGTCCTCTTGAATTTGTTGAATGGTACTTTCCATTTTTTCAGTTGGAGCTACCAGGGAGAGTAAACCTGCCGCACCTTGGACAAAATTTTTGTCTGCTTCTGTCCAAATGCGTGGTTCATTACCTTCTACCGCTAGAAAACCCAAGAGGTCTTGTTGCCAAATGATGGGAGCGGCTAAGAGCGATCGCACTCGCCAGCGTTGTAGCAACTTAGCGGTAAAATGGCTTTTTAAGGAACTGCGAGCATCACCAATCCAAACAATTTGATTGACCGACAAAGCATAATAAAAGTCATTTAATTCTTGTACTGTCATCCCGGCTGCTGGCTGTTCACGCTGAGAATCGCGTCCCATTTTGACTAGCTGATTGCTCATGCGACACCAAAAATAGCGTCCTTGCCTCTCAAACCAGTAAACATTGGTACGACTAGGAGCCACAAATTCATGGGTTGCTTGGATGGCGGCTTTGAGTCTTTCCTCTAAATTATTGAGGTTGCGTAAATTTTCCAGTAATTCTAATAACGGTTCATCAGGACGCTTGGTTTGCTTTTGCAGCAACAATATCTCATGTTGATAAAGGATTGCCCCCAATTCCCCCAACACAATCAACAACCTAGCTTTAGCATCCTCTGGGATGAGATAACCCCAACGTTCAGCAGCAACTAACAGTAAACCTAAACAACGGTCTTTGTAGCGGATGGGAAAAATAATTGTTCCCTGAATATGATGTTTTTTGCCAAATTCTTGCCATTCGCCAATCCTAGGTTCGTTGTGAATGTCCGCTAATCCCACAGGACGCTGTTGAATCACTACTTGCTCTAATAAGTCACCGGGATTGAGAACAACCCGTTTCCTTAAAATGCTTGCATCATTACCAGGGGTGACACCGCCTTTACCCAACAATGTGTGTTCGAGGCGATCGTAAAAAGCAATCCAAATCAGGCTGTAATTAAACTGTTGTTTAATATAAGAAATAGTAGTTTCAATCAGAACTTCAACATCATCTGCTTCCCTGAGACGTTGCAAAACATTTCCCAAGGCAACAATATGTTGTTCGGCGGCTATAGGTGGTTGTGGCTGCCCCATCTGATGATTAATCAACATAGCTTGTAATATATAAGATGCCCAGAAAATTACCCCGACTCATATTTTTACCAATAGTTCTTGACATTTCTGGGTAAAATTTGCAATGGATATTTATCAACTTGCCGTTCGTCCGGTTTTATTCAATTTACTGAAGGCAGATCCAGAGTGGTCACATCACCAAGCAATTGGTGTTTTAAGTTGGCTATCACATCAACATTACGCTGGTAATAGCTGGCTGCCAAAACTATTACAAAAATCTCTCTGTCTGCAAGATCACCGCCTAGAACAAAATTTATTTGGGTTACACTTCCCCAATCCCGTAGGTTTAGCAGCTGGGTTTGATAAAGATGGCGTAGCATCTGGCATTTGGTCAAGCATGGGTTTTGGGTTTGCGGAGTTGGGAACTGTGACATTTGTAGCACAGCCTGGAAATCCGCGTCCTCGGTTATTTCGCTTGCCCTTAGATCAAGCTGTCCTGAACCGCATGGGGTTTAATAATAGTGGTGCGGCAGTCATGGCACAAAGGTTATCTCAGGAAAAACTAGAGTTAACCCCATCTATACCCATCGGTATTAATTTGGGTAAATCGAAAGTAACTCCCCTAGAAGCAGCCGCAGAAGATTATTTAAATAGTTTTCGCTTACTGAAAAATTTAGGAGACTATTTTGTAGTTAATGTGTCTTCACCCAATACACCAGGGCTGCGATCGCTCCAAGATGCAACAATGCTCAGTTCTATCTTGGATTTACTACAAAAAGAAAATAATCCATATAAACCATTGTTTGTCAAGATAGCCCCTGATTTAGAGTGGGAAGCGATCGCGGATATTATTAATTTGGCGAAAACCTACCAGCTAGCAGGGATTATTGCCACCAACACCACTATTAGCCGTGAGGGATTAAAAACTCAGGTGATTGACAAAACTGGCAAATCACCTGAGCAAGAAGCCGGGGGAATTAGTGGTGTGCCAGTGCGTGATCGCTCCACAGAAGTAATCAGGTTTATTTGGCAGCAAACCCAAGGGCAAATACCGATTATTGGGGTAGGTGGTATCTTTTCCCCAGATGATGCTTGGGCAAAAATTACTGCTGGTGCCAGCCTGATTCAAGTGTATACAGGCTGGATTTACGAAGGCCCAATGATGGTACGCCGCATTCTTCAGGGTTTGCTGGCTAAGTTAGAGCAAAATAGCCTCAGTTCCATCTCGGAAGCTGTAGGCTTTGAATTCAAAAGTCAACTAAAAGAACATTAAATATAGGGAAATTGTAAGTAGAAATATAGATTTCCTATTCCCTACTCCCTATTCCCTACTCCCCACTCTAGTTACCTTCGTTTTCCTCCAGTGGAAAAAATTCCTTAGTTTTTTCTGAAAAAGTCCAAGCAATTCCATCAGGATCGCGGTTGCGAGTCCATTCAGGAAAGTCGGGATCATTGCGCCGTTTATATACAGTGCTGGAATAAACGTTTAGCCGTTTTGCCAGTTCTGATTGAATCAGAGAGCCAAAAACTAGCTGTTTTGCTAAATTTTGTTTTGCTTCTTCAGTAACTACTGGTGGTGGTAATTCTGGTTCTGGTTCTGGTTCTACCGTAACTGGTTCTGGTGGCGGTGGTGGTGCTAGGAGCGATCGCGCCTCCTTGGTTATTTGTGGTGCAGCTAGTTCTTTGACAGGCTCACTACTGTCGAGAATATTACCCAGAATACTGCCAGTGATGAAGTAATATACTTCGCCACCTTCTCCAGCAGGTAGTATGCTCGCACCAAATTCTGATGCTTTACTATCTAGATAGCGTTTTGCTTGTGTACCGGGAAAGTTGCCCCGAATTGCCAAATCTACTGGTGTAATCTTGCCCTGATTTTCTCGAACCAATTGACTAAAAACCGGGTTAACTCGCTGACACCACTGTTGCCATTGGTATTGTTGCCAAACATTTAACCCAATCAGCAACACCAGAAATGCCAGCAAAAATTTCCAGGTAGTAACCAGGAAAATGATCACAAACGATATTGGCAAAAGGAGAACGAGAAAGCCTTTCCCGCTACCTTCTATTGTTTTTTCACTCATGCCGATTTTTGCCAAGCGAATTTTTTGGGAAATAATATATTATATTGGCAAAAATCGGCACAGGTTTTTGTATAGTTTGGCAAAGTTACGGAAAAAATAAGCAAAATCATCATTAACCTAAATTTGCCAAAGCTCCAAAGGCTCATCAGATAGGCAAAAATCGGCAAAATCTTTTTCCAATCTTCTAGCTGATACTTCTAGTCGTCTGAACAGGCAACTTTGCTTGATGAATAATTTTGTAGTAAGGACTTTAGTCCTTGCCTTGAGGGCTAAAGCCCTCACTACGAACTTGCCAAACACAATCAGCAAAAAAATTTAGTTCTACTCTTGACACTACAAACTACACATACTACATTGATAATACAAGCTGGCATTCCCAAAGGAGTTAAGCAAAACTTGTAACTAATTTGTGTAGCGGATAGTTCAAATACCAGAACACCCACCTTGCCTGTCAAGGCCGAACTATCGAGGGTTATCGAAACAACTAATATCTTAATTCACAATCCCTTGATTAAATTTCTGTAGATGCAGGTGCAAATCCTGCTCTGCTACCAATATTCGTGCTGTTAGGGAAGCAGGGCATAGCCCCTGCTTGAGTTGAAATTGAGAATTTTTATTTATTAAGCGGGGATAGCTCAGATTGGTAGAGCAGTGAAAGGGTTAAAACCCATAGTCCTTAGTTTACAAACTTGCCTGAAAAGGCCAACTAATTGAGGGTTATCGTTAATTCATCGGACGCAGGTTCAAATCCTGCTCCTCGCGCCAAAACAAGTTCAGAGTTTGTAGAAATTGGGCGTTGTCGTTTTCCGTCACACCCAACCTTTCCAGACTAATTTTGAATTGTCATGTGGCAGGTAGTTCAAAAGGAAGAACGCTATTATCCTTATTCGCAACTTGCCTGAATAGGCCGAAGAATCGAGGGTTATCGTCTGCAAAACGAGAGGTTGCGGGTACCCTACGGGAAGCAAGCTACGAGTCCCGCTCTGCCACCTTTCATTTTTGCCCGCAAGGGCTGGGAGATGAAACTATGAATTATAATTTTTTCACCAAAAATAAGACAACCACACCACAAAATCAACCCATCCCCGGACGGGAAGCTGAGATGATGAAAGGACGTTCCGGCGGTTGGATGTTCAATGCTGGTATTTGGCAGATGCTACGGCGTTGTCTGTTGGTCGGCACAGCCCAAAGCACGTACTATGCTGGTAAACAAGAACTCACAGAAGATTTTGTGACGGTGGTGAAACAAGCTGTTGCTGAAAATCCCAGCCGTGTTGCGGAAGAAATTTTGTACGCTAGCGACGGACGCGCCATCAATAACAGCGCACCTATCTTTGCTTTGGTTTTACTGTCAATGGGTGAAACTCCAGAAGCAAAACAGGCTTTTGGTGAAATATTTCCCCAAGTTGTTCGCACAGGTAGCCATTTTTATGAATGGTTGAACTACACCAAATCTCTACGAGGTTTCGGTAAGATAGTGCGGGAAGCTGGTAAAAGCTGGCTATCTCGTGAAGATGTCAAAAGTTTGGCTTATCAACTTTTGAAATATCAACAACGTCAAGGCTTTACTAACCGGGACGCTTTACGGTTGTTTCACGTCAAACCACCTACAGAAAATCACCGTCAACTATATGAGTGGGTAGTGAAAGGTTGGGCAGATTTACCCGCCGCAATACCTTCTGAGGCGTTGGCGCAGATTTGGTGGTACGAATGGCTCAAGCGCAACCCCAGCGAAACCCACCAAGCCATTTTGCAAGGACGTTTAACCCACGAAATGGCTGCACCTGTGGGGAAGATGGATAAAGAAGCTTGGCAATTACTATTTCAGGAAATGCCCATCAGTGCGATGTTGCGTAACTTGGGTTCATTAACTGAACTGGGTGTATTGCGGGCTGATGAAGATGCTAACTTGTCACGGGTAGAAGCTGTTCTCAATAACAAAGAACATCTGCGTAAAGGTCGTATTCATCCCATCGATGTTTTGAAAGCACTCAAAACTTACGAGTCTGGGGGAAGGCTGGGACGCAGTAAGAAAACCTGGAGTCCAGTTCCCCGCATCGTGGACATCTTAGAAAAAGCCGTTGAGTTGTCCTTTGATGTGGTAGAACCCACAGGTAAAGTGTTCATGCACGCCGTAGACGTTTCTGGTTCTATGGGTAGCTTGGTTGCAGACATGGGACTTAGCTGCTGTGAAATCGCCACCACAATGGCATTAGTTACAGCCAAAGCTGAGAAAAACTACATGATTCGCGGTTTTGCTACCGAATTTCGGGAATTAAATATCACTGCTAAAGATAGTTTTAGTTCTGCGGTGCGGAAAGCTAGCAACCAAAACTTCGGTGGTACAGATGCGTCTGTGGCTTATGAGTGGATGATTAAAAATAAGTTCAAAGCCGATGTCGTCTGTTTTTGGACTGACTCCGAAAGCTGGGCGGGTTATAAACATCCTAGTCAAGCATTGGCGCAGTACCGTAAAAAGGTTAATCCTGATGTTAAGGCTGTGTATGTCACCCTGACACCTTACCAAATTACCTTAGTAGATCCCAAAGATCCCCTATCTTGGGACTTGGCAGGATTTGACCCTGGTACACCTCGCATCATCCAGATGTTAGCCACGGGCGAGTTGTAAAAATAGTTGAATAGCTTGAGGATAAGGGGTAACAATCTTTTATCCTTTTTCTTGGTGGGTTATCCTTATTCGTCACTTGTCCTTCGGGGACGCAGAATAGCAGGGTGGTTTCATACAGCCGTAGAAAAATGAAAATACTGATAAAAGTATTGAAACATCTATGGCTGTACAGGTATGAATCTGATAGACCAGTTGCAACAAGTTCCAGATTATCGTCATATCACAGGAAGAAGGCATGAATTATGATTAATGCTGTTATTTGTTACAGCCTTCTATCTTAAGAGTTAGTTTTTTGTATGATTAAAAAATATACTATATTGTTGAGCTTGTTGTTTAATTTTTTGTTTAAAAAAGAACTTCATTAATAATAATTTGCTAATCACTGATTTGTAGTTTGAGAATACTGCTGTTGATTAATGTATTCACCATAGAGCTTGGTTAAGGGAGTCGCACTTAAGCCTTGGGCAATAATAGAAGTACAAATCATCAAACTGCAAACTGACCAAACTTCTTCTACCCCAGTTTCCCGCAGAGAATAACCAGCGTAAAACATGGCAGCTACACCAATTGGGCCAAACCAGCCTACAAACATTGCTTCTGGAATATTTCTAATAGGCTGAATGTAGCGATTGAGTAGCAAAATGGCTGGTATTCTGCGTAGTAGTAGTATTGTCACTACCAGTAACACTAAATTTCCCCATCCCAGCGCCAACCATTGTTGCCAAGGGATTGTCAAGCCCAGCAAGATAAAAACTGGTAAGGTAAAAAAGCGATTGATTGCTTCTTGAACGTTATCCTCTTCTGCTCGCTCGTTACCTCGAATCACATTACCAAAAACCATGCCAGTAACAAATACAACTAGAATGCCATCGGTACCGATTAATTTACCAGTACCGAGTGCTGTAAGTGACAAAGCAATGCTATAACCCAAAAAAGAAGAATTTTCGATTGTTTGTTTGCGTTCAGCCCATTCTAGAAGGCGACCTGATACATAACCTAGAATTACCCCAAAAACTATAGCTCCGCCTACTTCCCACAGAAGGACATGAATAAACCAGTGAGATAGTGCATCTGTGGGTGTACGCTTCAGCATGAGAATAGACAATAGTACAAATGGATAAGCTAAACCATCATTCGCCCCTGACTCAGCAGAAACAATATGTCGTAACCTGTTAGGAAGATGCTCTTCAGCAATAACACCTGTGACGATCGCAGTTGCCACAATCGGATCGGTTGGGGTTACAGTAGCACCAACTAGCATTGCCTGCCAAAAAGGTATTTTTAAAATCCCATACACAAGTAATCCACTCATTCCCCACATCAGGGGCATCACCAAGCCCAGAAGGACGGCTAAGGGCTGCCAGTGATTGAGAAAATAGTTCCTGGGTAAACGCAATGCTACCCCCATTAATCCGATCGCTAGTGTCAACCGGGCAGCTTGTTCTAAAAGATCCTCTGTTGGTGTTCCCCAACCAGTGGGGTTAACTAATCCCAGACCGATGGGACTCAGTAATATCCCCAACAGCATGGCTGTTAAGGGGTCGCTAGTCCACCAATGACGGCGAAAATAGTCTGATAGTAGTCCGAGAAATAAGACAATCGCACCAATTGCCGTTATTACAATATTGAGTTCATTCAATTTCTCTAGCCGACCGATCAATAAATATCATTTTTCTTGTTGTCTGGGTTGCCACAAACAGTATCTAGTTATCAATAGATATAGGCGATCGCATTCTCCATTGCATCTATCTGATGGATAAAATGATGAGTGCCTCTATCTAGACTCAATGCGATGACCTATCTAAATTTCTAATCCTAAAGATAGATAAATTACATTGTTGAGATATTCCATAAACATTGCAAAAATATATAACTAAATGCGTCACCCAGGCTGGGAAAACCTTTGATTGTCTTAGTTAATCGTGTCTTTAAATGCTGACATAACTCACACTGTTTAATATTGTTATTAGCCTAAATTCAATTATTTACACATTATCAAATCTCATCAAGGTACCTCTTGCTGGTAACATATACAAGAGCCTGCTTGTTATCAGGAGGGCAATTTTATTGCATATAAAAAATAATTAATTTAATTAATTTAGGTCGATGACGTTGATTGGCATCTGAGAAAGTATTCACACAATGAATGCTGAATTTGGTGATGCGTTAGATGTTTGGCAAGGCGTAGATTTGTTCTACCCTATAGATATCTCGTCTATAACTCTCAACAGTCATTTAGTGTCAGAAACCTAAACATAGCACTATATGAAGTCAACTACAGAGGAAGACATGATGTCACAAAGCTCAGGGTTGTATATTTTACTGGTCAGCGTTCATGGCCTGATTAGGGGCCATAATTTAGAATTAGGACGAGATGCTGACACGGGTGGACAAACAAAATATGTAGTCGAACTCGCCTCTACATTAGCTAAACATCCACAAGTAGACAGAGTTGACTTAGTAACTCGCTTAGTACAAGATCCAAAAGTCAGCACTGACTACGCTCAACCAGTAGAAGTGCTTTCAGATAAAGCCCAAATTATTCGCTTGGCTTGTGGCCCTCGTCGTTACCTCCGCAAAGAAGTTCTCTGGCCGTATTTAGATACTTTTGCAGATGAATTGCTCAGACACATTCGCAAGGTCGGTAGAATACCGAATGTGATTCATACACATTATGCTGACGCTGGCTATGTGGGTAGTCGTGTTGCTGGTTGGTTAGGTACACCTCTTGTACATACAGGCCATTCCCTCGGACGGGTAAAGTTACAACGATTACTAGAGCATGGCACTAAACAAGAAGCTATTGAAGAAAACTTTCATATCAGTACACGTATCGAAGCTGAAGAAATCACCCTTGGCGGTGCAGCCTTAGTCATCGCCAGTACCCATCAAGAAGTTGAAGAACAATACAGCATTTATGACCGCTATCAACCCCAAAGGATGGTGGTGATTCCACCTGGTGTGACTTTGGAGCGTTTTTACCCAGCACCTGATAATTGGCCAAATCCACCTATTCAAAAGCAATTAGATAGATTTCTTCAATATCCGCACAAGCCCATGATTACGGCGATTTCTCGTCCGGCTATTCGTAAGAATGTGAGCCGTCTTGTCAAAGCCTATGGTGAAGATCCAGAACTTCGGAAACTGGCTAACTTGGTGATTGTACTAGGAAACCGAGATGACATCACCACGATGGAATCAAGCCCACGCCAAGTATTGCTAGAAATCTTGCAATTAATCGATCGCTATGATCTGTATGGTCATATTGCCTATCCTAAACACCATACATCTGACGATGTACCTGATTTATATCGAATGACAGCAAAAACCAAAGGAGTCTTTATTAATCCAGCCCTCACCGAACCCTTTGGACTGACTTTAATTGAGGCTACAGCTTGTGGTGTACCGATTGTTGCTACCTCTGACGGTGGTCCACAGGATATTATCGCCGCTTGTCAAAATGGATTGTTGGTTAATCCCCTAAATATTCAAGATATCCAGAATGCACTGCGAAGGACATTAACCGATCCTGAACAATGGCAAACCTGGTCTAGCAATGGCTTAACAAATGTCCGCAAACATTTCTCATGGGAGAGTCATGTAGAGCAATATTTAGAGAAAGTACGCCTATTTCCGCAACAAAAAGTGCAATCTCTACTAAGTCCTTTGGGAACATCTCCAGGTGCGGAACATCCAGACTGGAATATACCTAAGACTAACCGCCTACCTACAGCAGATCGCTTCTTGGTGACAGAAATTGATAATACACTGTTAGGCGATCGCGAAGCCTTAGAAAAATTGATTCAGCGCATCCGTAACGAAGGACACACCACAGGTGTTGGTATTGCTACAGGTCGCAGTCTCAAAAGCACCTTGAGTATGTTGGAAGAATGGCGATTTCCGATGCCAGATTTGCTCATCACTTCCACTGGTAGCGAAATCTACTATGGACCTCAGATTGTCACAGATACGAGTTGGCAAAAACACATTAGTTACAATTGGCAACCGCAGGCAATTCGGAATGCAATGGAACGTATCCCTGGGGTAGAATTGCAACCACCAGATGCTCAAAGCAAGTTTAAAATTAGCTACTTTGTAGATCCTAGCCAAGCGCCAAGCTTCCGGGAAATAGTCCGGCATTTGCGTCGCCAGCAACTTCCTGTCAAGGGCATTTACAGCCATAATATGTATCTTGACTTGTTGCCAATTCGCGCTTCTAAGGGTGATGCCCTGCGTTATATTGCTTTGAAATGGGGATTACCCGTCAGGCGGTTCTTAGTAGCAGGGGCATCAGGCAACGATGAAACAATGCTAACTGGTAATACATTAGCTGTGGTTGTAGGTAATTACAGTAAAGAAATCCAAAAATTGCGGGGTTATTCCCAGATTTACTTTGCCCAAGGCAACTATGCCTGGGGAATTTTAGAAGCTTTAGATCATTACGACTTTTTCGGTAATCTGTCTCCCACACAGCCAGAAATGGCATTAGTGTAATTAAAAAAATTTCGTGAAATGCCCCTTCCTCCAACAGCGTAGAGGAAGGGTCAATCAATTTTGGATTTTAGATTTTAGATTCAATCCAAAATCTAAAATCCAAAATCTAAAATTCTGAGGGTCAATAGTCATTCAACACTCTCAACATCTCAAACTGTTGCCAACACAGGTACATGGCACGGGGAACATGAAAACATCCTTTCCATTTACCGCCTTTGAGATTTAATAATACTTCTCCGCGACGATTCAGATAGCCAAACCACTCACCGTATTCAGAATCAGCAAAGTGTGTCCAGGAATAATCGTGCATTTTTTGATACCATTCCCAACATTCGCCCCTACCTGTGAGGCGATAACCCATTGCTAAGGCTACTAAAGTCTCTAAATGCACCCACCACAGTTTTTGATCCCATTCCAATTGCTGCGGGGGATGGCCGTCTGCATCCATAAAGTAGTACAAGCCGCCATATTCATCATCCCAAGCAACATTGAGGATATTTAACACCACATCAACAGCTTGGTTAATGGTTTTGCTGTCGTTTTTGCGGTTAGCGATATCCATGATGAACCACATGGCTTCGATACCGTGGCCAGGGTTAATTAACCGGCCATCAAAACAATCAATGTGAGAACCATCAGGGGTAACATTTTCATACATTAATCCCCGTTCCTGATCGAGAAAATCGGTCATAACTTCCTCAACAGTGGCAGCTAAGACGCTTTCTAAGGTTTCTTCAGGTAGTAGCCAGGCCATTTCTAGGGTGAGGTTGGCTAAAATCATCGGTACGGCTAAGGCTTTCATGGGACGTGTACCGGGATATGTTTTTGTATACTTGCCTTTAGGATTGTCTTTGCGGCGCAGAACGTTGTTATATGCTTGCATTGCTACGTCCTTGGCCCATTCTTCACCAGAGGCTAAAGCATACTGGCTAAATGCCATGGCGGCAAAGCAATCAGAAAATATATTGTAGGGTTGGACTAATGGTTGTCCTGTACAGGTGAGGGCAAAGTACCAGTTACCTTCAGCATCTCTGCCGTGTTTGGCAAGAAATTTAGCCCCATTACTGGCGATTTTTAACCAATTTTCGCGGTTTTCTAATTGGTTGCACAGCATGGAAAAAGTCCAGACTTGGCGGTTCTGCAACCAGATAAATTTGTCGGTGTCATAAACCTGGCCTTCCCGATTCAAGCAGGTGAAGTAGCCGCCTTGTTCCCAGTCAAGGGAATGTGTTTCCCAAAATGGGAGTACGTTGTTGAGAAGGGTATTTTTATAAAGTGCTGCCAGTGCTGAAAAGTTGTGTCCCATGTTGCCCTGATGAAAACCAACAGCGTCAATTATCGCCTTGCTGGGGATGGACTACAAGTACATGGTTTACGCAACGCACTACCTCCCTACTCCCTACTCCCAATTCCCAATTCCCAATTCCTTATTGCCTTTATTGGGTAAGGTATTGATTTCCCACAGACTATTAACTTTTTGTAGCGCACCCAGTACAGAAGTGATGAGTACCAAACCCAATATTGCAAGTAATATTCTATTTGTAGATTTCACACCTGGATTGACCACACGCTGAGATAATCGCTTGTCTTTACCCAGTAAAAAAACTAGATAAAAACGTCGTTGTAGCAATGGGAACGAAATCCTCATATCTACAGTATGCCGTCTATCTATCCGATCATGAAATACTCTTTTGAGTTCCAATAATTGGGATTCATTAAAAGTTGCTGCTGTGCGTGGAGGCATCTGTGCCAAGAATTTTTTGACGAAAGGATCAGTTTGAGCAAAATCTTTTGGTGGCATATTGTGGCGTTTTTAGTTGTAGTGAGGTAATCGCTGTTTTTTGTGGTAAAAAATAATGAATTTAACCACAGATATACGGAGATATATAGAGAAGAGCAAAAATTTTGTTGCTATAAATTAGGCTTTTATAAGTCACTTTAATATGGCTATTTTCAGAGGCTAGGGATTGCTATCAGTACACTTCAGAACATGGAATTATGTTCTTTGTCCCAACATTTACCTTCACTCCAGGTTCTCCCTGTGTATTCACATTCAGATTGCTCAAAAATCCAGGGAATAGATGTTGGGGACGAGGAAAAATTGGGGTGAGAAGGAAACAAATTTGCTATAAATAAGAACGTAGAGAAGCTACAGAGTGATAGGGTGATGGCAAAGACTATTAAAAATATGATGTTGCTAGGAGTCCAAATAGGGTATAAGCTTTTTGCAGCTCGTAAACGCTCTTTTGCTCTACTTTCTGAACCTGCTAATAACACCATATAAAATTTCATCCCTGGAATGGGAATGGCTATTCGCATATCTAACGGATGATTGCGAGTCCAAGGATTAGAGCTAAAAACCCTTTCTATCGCTACTAACTGCTCTTCCGTAAAACTATATTTTATTTCCGGAGTCATTTGAGTAAAACGTTTTCTAAAAACAGGATCAACTGGCGATAAGCTTTTCATGAATAAATGTGGTTATTTAGTTAAACTACGCCAGAATAACAGAATTTTCTGACTGATTCTTGGATGAATTCACTTATTTTTTATCCAGTTATTCTTATGGATAGATGATATTGTAAAGGTATTAATAATCAACTGATTAGGCTGAAATTTACCTATATCTTCATCCAGACTAAATTAAAAACTTTAGAAAGACTCAATGAATATGAAAATCAGGTATAGTCTGAGTTGCCATCTTAGCCTGTCAGGTATTATCAACATCAAGCAACAGATGTCAACTCTGCTGTTGGTAAAACTTGTTATATGAAACCTTTATGAAATTCCAGTAAGTATGAATGATACTTAAAGCAACAGGTGTGTAAAAGACTATTGTTCTAGGCTTTTTCTCTACTTGAAATGGTAATTGTATTTACAGCAGCTTTTGGGGAGTGGGGAGTGGGAACACGCCTAAACTCCTATTTCACCCATCTGGGTAATACCATTGGAGGAAGTGCAGTGTTATGGATTTGGGTCAAAGTAACATCGTAGTTAATGGCGATCGCTCCGTTTAGAGGTATAGTATATGGGTTTCTATTCACAGCTTATTGCTCCACGACTAATCGATGTTGCAATGTCTCGACCCCTATTTTCTCAATATCGTCGGGAAATTTTAGCCGATGTTACCGGAGAAGTTCTAGAAATTGGCTTTGGTTCTGGAATCAACCTTTCTTACTATCCAAAGCATCTACAAAAACTGACTACAGTTGATGCCAATCCAGGGATGAATGCACTAGCTCAAAAACGGATTGCATCCTCGAATATTCAAGTCGATAATCGAGTTCTCAATGGTGAGAATTTACCAATGCCTGATCACACCTTCGATAGTGTAGTCAGTACCTTCTGTTTGTGCAGTATTACTAATGTCTCCCAGGCACTCCAAGAAATTCATCGGGTTTTGAAACCTGGTGGTAAGTTCTTTTTTCTGGAACATGGATTGAGTGATGAGCCAAATATTCAAGTTTGGCAGAATCGCCTCAACCCTATCAATAAAGTTATTGGTGATGGTTGTAATATCAACCGCGACATCAAACAGCTAGTTGCAACCAAGTTTGAGAGTTTAACTGTTGAGCAATTTTACGCACCAAAAACCCCAAAAATAGGTGGATATTTTTACAAAGGTATTGCTACCAAGTAGGTAGGGGGCTGGGGACTGGAGACTGGGAAGAAGGGAGATGAGATTTAACTAGCTTCGCAAAAATAGAACAGGATTCATACAGTAATTAAGGATACTGTTGGCGCATGAGTGCTTAATGTTGAAATCTCTCATAAACCCTGCTTGGTTGAGACTCTTGGGTTTACTGTCATCAAGCCAAATTACAAAAAATCGAGCTTTGAAGTATTATTTTATTGCCAACAGTATCAGTAAATAGGGAAACTCAAAATTGACCCAGATGTGAATAATTATTTTCTCGCAATTACCCACACAGCATGAACAATTCCAGGGATATAACCCAAGAATGTCAACAGGATATTAATCCAAAAATCTTTGCCTATTCCTACTTGCAAAAAGACTCCCAAAGGTGGAAAGAAAATCGCACATAAAATCCGCACTAAATCCATGTCAACCTCCTGGTGAGGATACACTAACTAGATTACTACTGCTCAGATATATTACTACTCTAAAAATGAAGCTGATTCCTGAATTACTTTTTTCAACTTTTTGAATTCCGAGAAGTGGCACTAGCCACCACTAATTTTAGCTTTGTAACCCAACTGAGTTAAGATTTCCAAAATTTTTTGTTTGTGATCGCCTTGAATTTCAATCTCATTATCTTTGACTGTACCACCTGTACCACACTGAGTTTTCAACTTCTTCACTAAATCTGCCAAGGTTTCTGGCTTGGCTTGAAAACCAGTAATTACCGTCACAGTTTTACCTTTGCGCCCAGTACGGGTAGCTTGGACTCTCAGATTTTGTTGTTTTGGAGGTAATTCTGGAGTTGCTCTTTCTGTGGCGGCGGAGTTGTCGTTACCAAACTCGCGGTAAGCGAAACGCTTGTCAGATGAATTGGAATTGGAAGAAGACATAAAATTTTGATGGAGAAATACTTTAGCGGCAATAGCACATGGGTTTAAGAATCAAATTCTAGACTAACATCACATATCCCAGAGTGCGACGATGCCCCGCCTTTCCTGCGGTTCCCTAGGGGTATGGCGATCGCTAATATCAAAACCTATATTCTCTCTGATTCAGACTTTCAATATAATAATTAAGCTATCCCATCATAAAATTTATTTCCGTGACTACCACTCCCCTTTCTCCAAGTTCTCCCTCTACTACGACTGTTCCCGATACACAAGGACGCTTTGGACGCTTTGGCGGTAAGTACGTCCCGGAAACCTTAATGCCTGCTTTAGCAGAATTAGAAGCAGCTTATCAGCAATATCGCCATGACCCCAATTTTCAAGCAGAACTCCAACAATTACTTAAGGACTACGTAGGACGCGCCACACCGTTATATTTTGCTGAACGCTTGACTGCTCATTATGCTAGGCCAGATGGTACAGGGGCGCAAATTTACTTAAAGCGAGAAGACTTAAATCACACAGGCGCTCACAAAATTAATAACGCTCTTGGTCAGGTGTTATTGGCGAAGCGCATGGGTAAACAGCGTATCATTGCTGAAACTGGTGCTGGACAACATGGTGTAGCTACAGCCACAGTGTGCGCTCGCTTTGGGTTAGAATGTGTGATCTATATGGGCGTTCACGATATGGAACGTCAAGCGTTGAATGTATTTAGAATGCGGCTAATGGGTGCGGAAGTTCGTCCAGTAGCAGCAGGTACAGGTACGCTTAAAGATGCCACATCTGAGGCTATCCGGGACTGGGTGACAAATGTCGAAACAACTCACTATATTCTGGGTTCGGTAGCTGGCCCCCATCCATACCCGATGATGGTACGTGATTTCCATGCAATCATCGGTCAAGAAACTCGCGCTCAAGCTTTAGAAAAGTGGGGCGGTTTACCCGATATTCTCATGGCTTGTGTGGGTGGTGGTTCTAATGCGATGGGATTATTCCACGAGTTTGTCCATGAGTCATCTGTCAGATTGATTGGGGTGGAAGCAGCCGGAGAAGGTGTTAATACAGAAAAACACGCTGCTACCTTGACAAAAGGACAAGTTGGTGTACTACACGGAGCAATGAGTTATCTGTTGCAAGATGAAGATGGACAGGTGATTGAGGCGCACTCAATTAGTGCGGGGTTAGATTATCCTGGTGTCGGCCCGGAACATAGTTATTTAAAAGATATGGGTCGTGCTGAATATTACAGTGTCACAGATGCAGAAGCTTTGGCAGCATTCCAGCGATTATCTAAGTTGGAAGGGATTATCCCAGCTTTAGAAACATCTCATGCGATCGCTTACTTGGAAACCCTCTGTCCTCAACTGAGCGGTAGTCCCAAGATTATCATTAACTGCTCTGGACGTGGCGACAAAGATGTACAAACTGTGGCTAAATTTTTAACCCACGAATAAATCTATCTCCTGATACAAGTTGTCATTGGCAAAGCCATTACTGGTGAGCCTTTGGCAAGGTAATATCAATAAAAATCACACCAATGATAGAAGGCGATCCTAAAGGGATCGCCTATTCATTTATGAAAATCTATGAATTTAAACGTGAGCAGAGAATATTCATAGCCAAAAGACTATAACCAAAGATATATGACCAAAGAGCCAAGTTGTTCAATTGATTACAGTCTGGTTAGATGGTTGCAACAACTACATGGCTTGAAAAATGATTAAAACAACACTCTACAGTCTTGCTTTAGGCAGTTTTGTTCTCGCCAGTGGAGCGAGTGCTGTTTCTCTACAATCTCCATCTATTCAGCCAAAGTCTTCAACAACAGAAAATCATCTAGCACAATATTTTCCGGGACAATCTTTTCCTGGACAATATAATCGTCGTCCCAGACGATACAATCGTCCAGGACAATCTTCTCCTCAAAGACCATATAATCGAGGAACATCAAATCCTGGCTATCCCGGTGAACAATCAAATCCCGGCTCTTCCAGTGGACAATCAAATCCCGACTCTTCCCTTGGACAATCAAATCCTGGCTCTTCCGGTAGACAATCCAACTCCAATACTGCTTCTATAGAACAGTCAGTTTTCGACCAAATTAACCAATACAGAGCTTCTCAAAACTTGCCAGCACTAACACGGAATTCTGCTATTGATGAGCAAGCCAGGATTCACAGTGAGAATATGGCTAGCGGTAAAGTTCCATTTAGCCATCAGGGATTTAATGAGCGAGTGAAAGCAAGTGGTGTGGCTCACAAATCAGCTAGCGAAAATGTTGCTTACAACCAAGATAGAGATCCTGCTACACGCGCTGTGCAAAGTTGGCTGAACAGTTCAGGACATTTAAGGAACATTAAAGGCAATTCCAACATCACCGGAATTGGTGTAGCAGTAAACGGTCAAGGTGTAGTTTACCTCACACAGATTTTCATGAAATCATAGAAGGGACTGGGGACTGGGGACTGGGTAAAAGTTGTTATCCTCTGCTCCCCTGCTCCCCTGCTTCCCTACTCCCTACTCCCCACTCCCCAACCTTTATTGATGAATCTCTAAAAGTATCCTGTTATGTATTCTAAGAGGGAGAAGTTAGAGTATAGGTCTTAATAGTATGTACACAAAGTAATTTTTCATGTCCCGACAAACTGCTTTTGGCATCGCTTTAAGTACGCTTGTCTTTGCTGGAGGATTAATGGCTCCTCCCATACCAGGCCATACTTCTACAAACACAACTACTAATGATCAGCAATTATCACAGGGTTCTACTCAGGTTGCTAGCTCGACGATTTTTCAAACTACTGCTTTAGAAAAATCAGTGTTTGAGCAGATTAATCGTTATCGAGCAGCAAAGAAACTGCCAAAGTTGACTTTGAATGCCAACATTACTCGACAAGCCAGAATCCACAGTCAGAATATGGCTAGAGGGAAAGCACCGTTTAGTCATCAGGGATTTGAGCAGCGAGTTTATGCTATTCCCCTTCGCTACAAGAGTGCGGCGGAAAATCTCGCTTTCAATCGGGGGTATAGTGATCCTGCAAATCAAGCTGTAATTGGTTGGATCGAAAGTCCTGGGCATTTGAAGAATATCCAAGGCAATTACAATCTCACAGGGATTGGTGTGGCGACAAATCAGCAAGGCGAAGTTTATCTCACACAAATTTTCCTGCGGACTCGGTAGATGTGCATAATAATGTAGTGTCTGATGGTAGCTTCTTGAGAAGATACTGCATTTATTATTACAATATTCATGACATTACAAGACTTTCAAGTGAGCGATCGCGACCTGAGTGACGCTGCTTTAACCCAGTACCTAGCATCCGAAGCGATCGCAGTCGATACTGAAACGATGGGGTTATTACCGCAGCGCGATCGCCTATGCTTAGTTCAGCTATGTAATCCCGAAGGTAAAGTGACTGCGATTCGCATCCTCAAAGGACAAACTCAAGCGCCAAATTTAAAAACACTGCTAGAGGCAACAAATGTCCTGAAAGTATTTCACTTTGCTCGTTTTGACGTTGCCACCTTGCGTTATCATCTGGGTATTCATGTCCAACCAGTGTTCTGCACCAAGATTGCCAGTAAGTTAGCCCGTACTTATACCAATCGTCACGGACTTAAAGATGTAGTACAAGAGTTAGAAAAGATAGAACTCGATAAAACTGCTCAAAGTTCCGATTGGGGTAACGCCGCTAACTTATCAGAAGCGCAATTAAGTTACGCCGCCAATGATGTGCGCTATTTACTCAGCGTTCAGCAAAAGTTAACCGCCATGCTAGAACGAGAAGAACGTTGGCAACTGGCGCAAGAATGCTTTCAAGTTCTACCAACAATTGTGTCTTTGGACTTATTACAATTCAAGGACTTATTTGAACATTAAGTCTGAGAGTCAATAGTTAAAGGTAAAGATACCACTTTGAAAAAAGAATGCGACACATGGAAAATACCCTTCCCTAACCCTCCCCTTGGCAAGGGGAAGATTGGGGAGGGGTATCTGTCGCAAACATTTTTTGAATCGGTATGAGAGACAAGTTTTAAGAACCAAGTCATATAGCAAGAGAGTTTCAAACCTGTTCCCTGTCCCCTGTACCCTGCTATAACTATTGACTAATCACTCACACATCTTTATGTTGAGTCTCCGAGAAATCTTGGAGTCGAGACACTACATTATAATCATCTGCACCTGCTGGGGTTTTAGATTCAATAATGCCTTCTGTGGGGCCACCAATTGCTTTCCATGCAGCTAAACCACCTTTGAGTTCTGATACGTGTTCAAACCCGGCAGAACGAAGCGTTTTCACGGCTGTGGCGGTTTGTTCATCAGTAGCACCGTAAACATAAATATCACGGCTTCTATCTAAAGATGGTGCAGCGCGCTCTACCAATTCATCCATTGGCATGGGCATTGCACCCATAATATGACCATCGTTAAAAACGGGGCGATCGCGTACATCTAGTATGGTAAAGGCAGGTTCACCCCATTCTAAACGAGACTTCAGTGCATAAACATCAGATTGTGGCTCAATGGGCGGTTGTGAGGGAATAATACCACCTAGTAGATTGCTATCCATAACTTAATGATTGCTCTTTTTAACTGCTATATAACAGCAATTTAACTAATGAACTTCATTAAATTTCTCTGGCTATGGTATGAAAAACCACAAATTCTTTCTTGGGGTAGATTAGCATTTTAGTAGATTTTTACCTATTTTTCACTCAACTATTAATTGTTTTTCTGGGTAAATAAACACGTTTTTTATTACTAAGAAAATAGCCAGATTTTTTAAGGCTTGATTTCGGCGATCGCCAGAAATAAGTCATCTTCTATTTTTTGTTTCAAACCAGAAGGAAGATTGGCAGCAATATTGAGACAATTCATCAATAATTTATTAGCATAGAGATATTTGTATAATAATTCTATTTGTTGCTGATTAAATTGCCAGTCATAACCAATATTTCGATGATTAATTAGGGAATCCTTTAATTGATGTACCCAATTTTTACTATTATTTTGCCACCAAGCATAAAAATTATGAAAATTGCCTTCTGTACTAGGTAATTGTTGTTTGAGTTGTTGCATCTCTTGTCTTAAATCAACATTCCATACCAAATCAATTGCCTCTTCAAAATTAATACTCAGGGCGCGAGCATGGTTAACCAGATGAGAATCGCTCAGATGATGCTCAAAGGCAACTTCCAAATCATTAGTACAGTGAATAATATTAAACAGCAACTGATCAACAGCAAGTTCAGAGTTAACCGTTAGATGCTCTAAAAAATCCCATTCTAGTCTGCAATTAGGTGTATACGCAAAAGGCAAAGCACAAACTAAATAAAAAGCACGAACAGCAGCAGGTTTATAGCCAATAGAAACTGAATTTGTTTTTTGATGCAGCCAAATTAGATAATTTTGGATTTTTTCATCCCCAGCTACAAGTGTATCAATCTGGTTTTTCATTGTCCGTATTATCTCATCAGCACTTGTTAACATACTCACAGTTAGCAAAATTACATTCTGCCAACGCTCCTCACTCAAGTAGGGAATTAATGATTGCCAAGCTGCTTCTTGGTCATTTTCAATAATATTTTTTGCTGTGAGATACTCTTGTAATGCTAAATGAGAAAATGAGTATATTCCCTGGGCGCGTTCTAACAATAAACCATCTTGCACTTCAATACCTTGTAAAACATCTTCAGTATCTTGTTGTATCGTCAGAGAGTTGGGAAATTCAGGGGAAAGAGTTTGCCTTCCTACCTTCTCTACGTTCCCTACTGGATGCTGTGCGAACTGCCCAATACCCTGTGAATTTCTTAATAAATAATCCCCTATGATTTTAGGAATTTTTTCTTGCTTAAAAAAGTAATCTCCTTGCTCAAAAGTGTTAGCAGCAAGATGAGCAAGTAACTTTTTCTTATTATTTAATGTCAAGTTAGAATAAAAATCATCTCGCTTTACACCTCGTACTTCATCCCATCGAACCAATAAAATATTTAATCCTTGCTCATACAAGTTAGCTAATTTACATGGAAATTTAGCCTTAACCTGAAATACCAAACACAACAGATGTAATAATATTGGTGTTCTCGCCAATTCTTTGAGACGTAAATTTTCTGATAAATTCAGTTGCTGCACAAATAAATTACTCATTGCTTCGCCATGATTGCTCGTTGGAGAAGCAACGGCTAAAAACCAGTTTTTCACAAATACTTCTATTTGTTGGTCATTAAAATCTGCCAACTCGACCTCAGTAAATCCCGGAAATTTATATTTATGGGCGGCAATTCGACAGCTAATCACAAACTGATTTTTGTAATAAGCCTGAGTAAATTTGCGAATCTCCCTAATAACTTGATCTGCATGATCTAATGGCACTTCATCTAAACCATCAAGTAAAATCATGGCTCTACCTTGAGTTAGTACAGCCAACGTTGATTCCTCTGGAATTCCACAACAGTGAAATTCTTGGCTGATGTAGTTCACAAGATTAAATTCTTGTTCCCCTTTTGCGTCTTCAGCAAATTCCCTCAATCTAATAAATACCGCTACATGATGAGGTTGCAATTGGCCTTGGTTACATTCAATAGCCAAATGCTGTAAAAATGTGGTTTTACCAGATCCTGGTTTACCCAACACCATCAACTTCGGGTAGCGTAACACTGCTTCTAACCCTGGTAATGTTTGCTGATGGTGGCTGTGTCCCAAACGATAAAAATTAAACTCACAGCCATAGTCTGACAACAAATCAGAAATCTCTCGCCATTGTTGACTGGTGATCTGTTCTAAAACCCTGACATGGGTGTAGATATCCTCAAGTGGTATTGCCCGTGCAATATCTAACATTTGCAGAGTGTTACACTGGTCTTGAATTTTATCTTGGCGCTTTTGGCGCACTTCTCGTACTAATACATCCAGATCAACTATCTGGGACTTTACTTGAGAAGTAGTCTCAGATGCTAACTCTTCATGTAAAGCTGCGACTTTTTGCCAAGAAAGTCCTAACTGTTGACAAATTTGCACAAAACAACTGCGAGAAATGGGTTCACCCGCAAAAAATTTGGATACTGGTTGGCGAGTTATACCTAAAGCAGTTGCCAGTTTTTGCTGACTTAAGGTTTTGTCGGTTAAAGCTGTTTTTGCAGCTCTAATACCTTCTGGTGAGGCTTTCAATCCTTTGCTTGTCATGCTCCCAGCACAAATGTTTGATTATATACTTGTAATATTTTGATGGCACGTAGACGCACTCTGAACAAATATTCGTATATACCCAGAGGCAGTTGCTGCTTTGGGTAGTTCAGAGAAGGATATGGTAGATGTTTTTTCTAGGATTGTTTTGTGGCTTGAGTTTATAAACCAGCCATTTCCAGTTAGAGAATTATTGACAAATTGGGGAACACACTGAAAAACCGAGATATCTCTCAACTGTTAAGAGTTCTAATTCTACCACTAATTAGCAAAACATACCAAACTCATACAAAAGTTATGCCTTTGGCAGGCAGTGTAATAGCTGAACTTTTTATAAATTTAATGGAAAATTAGGTGTAGCTAAGTAAAACAACGGCAATATCAGGCGATTAGTTGCTGGTCTACGCAATTTCTGAAGTAGACAGGAATAAACACTCCGCAAAAGAAGTGTGTGTAGCACAGATGCTTTAAGAGCAACTTCTTTCAGGGCAGCTTTACAGAAAATCAATCGCTCAATTAACAATAGGCTAAAACATTATGGTGATGCTTCCTGCTTCAAATCCCAAGATTCTTGTTGTAGACGACGACTTTGGTGTCCGTAATCTTATGTATCGGTTTTTAAGCCGAAAATATCAAATAGAGTCTGCACCAGATGGTAAAACTGCTCTGGCGTTATTTGAGCAATTTGATCCAGCTTTAGTCATTCTGGATTGGAATCTGCCAGATACCAGTGGCTATCAACTATGCCAAGAAATGCAGAATCGGAATAATGTCTTGGTGATGATCCTGACTGGCAGGACAGAGGAAGACGATAAAATCAGGATCATGGCAGCTGGCGCTGATGACTTTATTACTAAACCGTTTAGTTTAGCTGAAATTGAAGTTCGAGTCCAAGCTCTGCTAAGACGCATCCGCTCTGTTAAACCTTCTCCTTCACAGCGCCTCATATTTAAACACCTAGCTATTAACCCAGATGGTAGGGAAGTAACACTTAACGATAAACCCCTAAATTTAACGGCTTTAGAATTTAATATTCTCCATTTTTTGGCAAGTCACCCCGGACAAGCTTGGAGTCGTCCCCAACTTATCCAAAAGATTTGGGGTTGCGACTATGTGGGAGATGGGCGGGTAGTAGACGTACACATCGGTCAGCTACGTAAGAAACTAGAAGCCGATACCAGTGTACCGGAGTTTATTAAAACTGTTCGCGGCTACGGCTACAAGTTTGAAATTCCTGAATAATCTACAGTTTAGATATCCGAAATTTAAATCAGATTCCATTATTGCAACGTGACTATTATCAGGCTCATTGCTATATACTATCAGTATAGTTGCAGTCGATAGTTGCAATAAATTAGCAAATAATTGGATAAGTTGGTTATAAAGAATTTTACTGAGGCTTGGGTGTTTAGATAGGTGTTGGTTTGAGGTTTTAATACCAAAAGCATCAGGGAAAATTGTGTCTGCTCAAGCCTCTAACAATAGATATGTGGGTTTTAATTTATCCGATATTGACCCTGTATGAAAAACGTGGGAGAAGCACAAAGTTATATCAAGCAATCAGCTACAAAAATAGGTAACAAAATTCTGGAGATGGCTGCCTAATTGTAGTATTGCATGCGTGCCTCACTGACGGTGTACATCATTTTTTCAAGGTGAAGGAGCATTCAACTGCATTCTTTTTAATCCTCCTTCAGTTGTGCAATCTGCCATTTGACTCAGAAATTCTGGGTAAAACTCTGTATTTCTTATTAACCAGTCAGCACTACGGACTCTAGCATTACTCTGAAATTTCCCAGAAACTGTTGATATCTCATTTTTGTGCATTGATAGAAAACTTTCTACTCTGCCTGAAATTTTTACATTACTATTACGTGTGTTTATAGTTGTAAATCCAGACATTTTTGTTACAGAAATACCTCGATTTAAAGAACAAGCAGAGCCACTTTGAATATTTGCAGCAATCAATAAATTTTCCCTAGTAATAAAAAATCTCATATTTCTCATTACTGACTGTGAAAATTGAGCATTAGCATGGAATGATGAAATACTAGAGGTTATAAGAATAATAGGGATACTTATTAAGAATTTTTTCATTCTATGCTAATAAATATTTGTAGTTTTACTTCAGGCGGAACTGCTTTAAGAAGAATATATTCAGCAAACTTAACATAACTGAAATATTGTACATAACCGAGTAAACACGTAATTGAGGAGGGAATATTACCTTGAGTTTAAATAAAAAACAGCTTTGATGTTAATTTCATCAAACCTATAACAACTCTTAAAAGAGCGAATTTGAGCTACTAAAAAGTGCAATTCTTAATGAATAACTAATCATAATTTATTAGCCACTAACCGTTGATTCACTAACTCAGCCGCTAACTTTATCGCTGCTTTCATACTCGTAGCATCAGCAATTCCCTGACCTGCAATATCAAATGCTGTTCCGTGGTCGGGGGAAGTGCGAACGAAAGGTAAACCAATGGAAGTATTAACAGCACGGTCAAAGGCAATTAGCTTGACAGGAATTAAACCTTGGTCGTGATAAAGTGCCAAATAAGCATCGGCAGGATTTTGAACATGAGAATTACCATACCAAGCTTGACCAGGCTTAACCCACATTGTATCGGGTGGAGTTGGCCCCTCTAGATGGAAATTGGGGCGTTTTTGTCGTTCTGTATTTAACCAAGGAATTAACCAATCCTGTTCTTCAGTTCCTAATTGTCCCTGTTCACCACTGTGGGGATTTAAGCCCGCGATCGCAATTCTTCCTTGAGTTATACCAAAATCTTGCTCTAAACACTCCACCAACAAATCTAATTTTTTTGTTAATAACTGGGGTGTCAGCGTCTCAGCCACTTGACAAAGGGGAATATGTGTAGTTGCTAATAAGGCACGCAGTGTCCAACCAGTGTAAGGCGATCGCGCCACAAATAACATCCCAAATCGATCAACACCAGCCTTTTCAGCTAACAGTTCCGTTTGTCCTGGGTAATGATATCCTGCGGCTTTCCACGCAGATTTAGCAATGGGGGCGGTAACAATCCCATCAAATTCACCTGCTAGAGTTTGAGCGATCGCATATTCCATATAAGCAAAACTCGCTGCACCGCTAGCTGCATTCCCAGTTCCTACAATAATTTCCCCTTTCGTATCCCCATTCCCCGGTACATCAATAATTGGGAATTGATCAGGATTTGCCAAGAGTGGTAAATTCTCAGTCGCACTCAGTTTTTGATAAGTTTGTACCAACACATTGCGATCGCCTATCACAGCAACGTCACATTGTTGAATGATTTCTGGATCTGCCAAAGCTTTCAAAATCACTTCTGGGCCAATTCCGGCTGGATCTCCCAAACTAATCGCTAAACGCGGACGCTGTTGCTGATGTAAATGAACTTGATACATATTTATTTTGATGAAGTCAAACTCAGAATTCCCCATGCCCTATTCCCCACTCTCCAATATTATTGACCATCAAACTGGTTTAGAATTATTTACACGGGTCTAATCCAACAGTAGCCGTTACAGAGCTTCTGGTAGACATAGTTTATCTGAGTTTGCCTGAGTCGTAGGATTAGTAAAGATTAGGTTTGAGTCATTGAGTCTAGTCTGCTGAAACAACTTCAAAAGAAAAATCTACAGATCCACCATTCGCAAAGGAGAATCAAATCAATGGGCGGCGAAATTTTCAATGCAGCTCTGTTGTCTTTCGGTCTAATCTTCGTCGGTTGGGCTTTGGGTGCTTTATTACTGAAAATCCAAGGTTCAGAAGAATAATCCTCAGAAAGAACCTTTGGCGAGAGACAAAAAATTTTACTCTCCCTAGAAAAATAGCGTGTCCGCACACCGGACAACGCTGTTTCCAACATTCCCTCGATCTCAATCGAGAGCATTAAAAAAAAGTAAAGTTTTGTTGAGAGAAGATAATTCTGTTAAGATTCTTTTCATAAAAGTTAAATAATTATTACAAACCTCATGACATTATTAATAGTTGGTGCCACTGGCACTTTAGGAAGACAAGTAGCTCGTCGTGCGATCGATGAGGGATATAAAGTACGTTGTCTTGTCCGCAGTGCTAAAAAGGCCGCTTTTCTCAAAGAATGGGGAGCTGAACTTGTCAGAGGGGATTTGTGTTACCCCGAAACTCTTACAGCAGCTTTAGAAGGTGTAACAGCTGTAATTGATGTGGCTACATCCCGTGCTACAGATTCATTGACAATCAAACAAGTAGATTGGCAAGGCCAAGTAGCTTTAATTCAAGCGGCGCAAGCTGCTGGTGTAGAACGTTTTATATTCTTTTCTATTATTGATGCTGACAAGTACCCAGAAGTCCCACTGATGGAGATTAAGCGGTGTACTGAACTATTTTTAGCCGAGTCTGGACTAAATTATACAATCTTACGATTGGCTGGCTTCATGCAAGGATTAATCGGTCAATATGGCATACCCATCTTAGAAGGACAACCAGTTTGGGTGACAGGTGAATCTTCGCCTGTAGCTTACATGGACACCCAAGACATAGCCAAGTTTGCTGTGCGGGCTTTAAGTGTACCAGCCACCGAAAAACAGACTTTCCCAGTAGTAGGAACTCGTGCTTGGAGTGCAGAAGAAATTATTAATCTGTGTGAGCGCCTATCTGGGAAAGAAGCAAAAGTCAGACGAATGCCAATTAACCTCCTGCGTACCGTGCGCCGAATTGCGCGATTCTTTCAGTGGGGATTGAATGTTGCAGATAGACTAGCATTTACAGAAGTTTTGGCCAGTGGTAACCCTCTCAACGCCCCAATGGACGAGGTATATCAGGTATTTGGGTTAGAAAAAGAACAGACGACTACTTTAGAAGGCTATCTACAAGAGTATTTCAGCCGCATCATGAAAAAGCTGAAGGAATTAGATTACGAAAAAACTAAAAAACAGAAATCCAAAAAAACACCGTTTAAGAAAGTCAATAGTCAATAGGCAATAGGCACTCTTGCAATAGGCACTCTTGCAATAGTCGTTAATTTTTCTCCTCTGCTCCCATGCCCCCTGCCTTTCTTTTTGACTTTTGACTAATGACTCGTGATCCAAAATGTGTAAGGATTACATAAGAAAAAGCACCGCCTACTATACTTGGATATTTGAGTGTGCCGAAAGCAGGCATTATCTACAATGACGTGAAACCGATAGCCGTTCGTGTGGCTATCGAGCTGAAAGACAAGCTAACCGCAGCCGGTTGGGATGTATGTATGACATCAAGTATCGGTGGTATACTGGGCTACTCTAATCCTGAAAGCCCTGTATGTCACACACCCCTTGATGGTCTGACACCCCCTGGATTTGACTCAGAAATGAAGTTTGTCATAGTTCTAGGGGGAGATGGCACTGTTTTAGCAGCCTCGCGACAGGTCGCTCCCTGTGGTATTCCACTATTAGCAGTGAATACTGGACACATGGGGTTTTTAACAGAAACTTACCTGAATCAATTGCCTCAAGCCATAGAACAGGCGATGGTGGGTGAATATGAAATTGAAGAACGCGCCATGCTCACCGTTAAGGTACTGCGAGGCGATTCAGTGCTGTGGGAAGCCCTTTGCTTAAACGAAATGGTGTTACATCGAGAACCATTAACCTCGATGTGCCATTTTGAAATTGCTGTAGGTCGCCACGCACCCGTGGATATTGCTGCTGATGGTGTGATTGTTTCTACACCTACTGGTTCTACAGCTTATTCTTTAAGTGCAGGTGGCCCGGTTGTGACTCCTGGTGTACCTGTATTGCAATTAGTACCAATTTGTCCCCATTCTTTAGCTTCCAGGGCTTTAGTATTTCCAGACACTGAACCAGTGAATATTTATCCAGTGAATATTCCTCGGTTAGTCATGGTAGTGGATGGTAATGGCGGTTGCTACATTTTCCCAGAGGATCGGGTATATTTGGAGCGATCGCCCTACAGCGTCAAATTTATGCGCCTACAACCACCAGAATTTTTCCGCATTCTCCGAGAAAAATTAGGCTGGGGTTTACCACATATCGCCAAACCAACCTCAGTAGAATTGCCGTAGAGACGTTGCATACGTAGAGATGTTGCATACAACGTCTTTAAATATTTTGGTGATTTCTTTCCAGAATTGAGGGTACAGGTACGGAATTTGGTATTAATAATTAAAATTGCAATAGATCATGCCTGACATAGCTCTCATGGTTAAGGCTTGAATCCCAGTCTCCAATCCCTAATCCCCAGCCCCCAATATCCAATGGTTATGACATCTGCTCACAGTCCCTGTGTTTTGGTAATCGAAACAGATGATAGCCTAGCCACTCAGCTTTCCTTTGATTTGCAAGAAGCTGGTTATGAGGCTGTTTTGGCCAATGATGCGGCCAGTGGTTTACAATATTGTCGCGATCGCCAGCCTGCTTTAGTAGTTCTAGACAGAATGCTTTCCGGCGAGTCAGGACTGTCGTTGTGCAAAAATCTGAGAAATGCTGGAATGCGATCGCCTGTTTTGGTACTTATGGCTAGGGATACAGTTGATGATCGGGTAGCTTGTCTAGAAGCTGGGGCTGATGATTATATCCTCAAACCTTATCGCTCCGAAGACTTTTTAAAATTGATTCGCCTCTACCTTAAGCCAGAGGTTGATACAACAGAGCAGTTACGCTTTGGGGAACTGATTTTAGACATCGCTAACCGTCGTGCTGTTTACAACGGGCGAATCATTGACTTAACCATGAAAGAATTTGAACTTTTAAAATTCTTAATGGAACATCCCCGTGAAGTCTTAACCCGTGAACAAATTCTAGAAAATGTCTGGGGTTACGACTTCATGGGTGAATCTAATGTCATCGAAGTTTATATTCGTTACCTACGCTTAAAAATAGAAGATGAAGGTCAAAAGCGGCTTATTCAAACAGTGCGGGGTGTAGGTTACGTCCTCAGAGAATCCTAGAAGCTCAAAATAAAGTAGCAAAAATTACAAACAAATTGCATACTTCCATCCTATAAAGGGTGGAAGTATTTATTTTATTGATGTTTTCATCAAGTCAAGTAGAGACATAATTTATCCTATCTCCGCTTGAGGATTTTGAGAAGCGGGGCGTGAGCAGCGTGCTGAGTAGGGAGTATTTATTTTCTCTTTTCTGCTCCCTCCGAAGTTCCGAGCGGAGGAAGCCTCTGCTCGGACTTCTCTCTGCTCCCAATCCCCAGTATGTACCACCAGCCATTTTCCGGAAATTTCTGTAAAATCGAAATCTAAATTACCAAATTCAGAATTGTATGATGCGTTGGTTAAATTTAATTCCCATGCTGCTGAGTATTTTACTGATGGGCTGTTCAATGCAGACAACGGCTAAACCTCCTACAGAAACTGCTACTTCCCAGACAAAAGCACCATCTGGGCAAACTCTACCAATTTCTGCCAAGGCGAAAATTCCTAATGGTATAGAGATTGAGTTGGAAGTAGCAAAGACACCTGAACAGCAAACAATGGGCTTGATGTATCGCCCAGCCCTACCAGACAATCGGGGAATGCTATTTACATTCCCAACAGCACAACCTGCGAGGTTTTGGATGAAGAATGTACCTGTAGCTCTCGATATGGTCTTTTTACAAAATGGCGTAGTTAAGTATATTGAAACTGCTGCACCTCCTTGTGCTAGCGAGCCTTGCCCTACCTATGGCCCTAATGTACCCATCGACAAAGTGATTGAACTACGCTCAGGACGAGCTGCGGAATTAAATCTCAAAATAGGTGACAGTATAAAAATTGAGTTTTTAGACACAGAAGCTTCGCGGTAATAAATCTTTGTATTGCTTGTGGAGTCAGCCTAGAGGCATTGTGAATTCATGAGGTTTGCGTAAAAAAAATATCAAATGTACGTAAAATAGTAAATTCTGAGGTTACTATTTAATATGATGTCAAAAATAGTCAAATCTGTTGTTTATCAGGTAAAATCACATCCTAATGAATTTAGTTGCTGAAAATCTTCCTTTTGACATAAGTGTAATTAGTCGCTCATAAGGCAGTATTAGCTATGGAATCTTTATTACTAGATGTGACACTAGATAGCTCACATCAGTAAGAAATATCAAGCCCATTGCCTGAAAATAACTTGCAGCTTGAGAATTCAGCAGAGAAATACTGTTATAGCTAGAATCAGCTAGATTTTTTCTAGTTTTCTGCGTTAGAGCGTTTTATTTCAGATTATTAGGTAGATTTACAAAGTCGTTTATCCGGTAATCGTATATTCACGGGTGAAGTAATAGTTGCAGCCTACACAGCAATGGGAAACCAACATATGACCATACATACTAAGCAAGGAGGTGAGTTACAAATGTCACCATCAACTTATTCACGGCTAATTCATTTCCTACAGGAAGATTTGTCTATTTCAGCAGCATCTTTGGCTGTAGCGTTACGCCATCGGGAACAAGACCCAGGCCCTTTACCCATGATTCTTTGGCAATACGGTTTGATTACTTTAGACCAGTTGGAACAAATTTACGATTGGATGGAATCAGCGTAGAGTATGAGAGATTCATACAGGAGAATCAAAATATGCCATATTTACTCTGTCTTGTGTCAGGGCTGACAGATAGAGATTCATTGCAATATAAATTCCATAAAAGAGCGAGTTAATTAGTTAACTCGCTCTTTTATTTTTAACAAATTTCGTGTAATTCCCCTTCCTCTGTGGGAAACGCTACGCTAACAGCATTAGCACGGAGGGGATGTAGTAGTTCATCTCGATGTGAATATTCTAGCTACTGCCGCTACACCAGATCCCAAAGTAAAATTTTCGTAACCGAGTTCAGGGAGGACGGCTTCTAGGGATGCTATGCAGCTAAGAATATCGCGATCGCTTACAAAACCCAAGTGACCAATCCGAAAGATTTTATTTTTGAGATAGTCTTGCCCGCCTGCAAGTTCAAGATTAAAGCGTTGTTTCATCGCATAGCGAATTTTATCCGGTTCAATTCCCTGTGGTGCTACAGATGTCAGTGCGGAACTGGCATAATTATCAGCCGCCAATAAAGGTAGATTCATCACTTTCATCGCTGCACGGGTAGCATTTTTCAGCCGTTCATGGCGAGTAAATATTGATTCTAAACCCTCCTTTTGCAGCATCTGTAAGGTGGTTTGCAATGCCACTATCAAATTTACAGGTGGACTAAAAGGAGTAGTATTGTTCGCTGCGGCTTGGCGGTATTTGCCTAAATCTAGATTTACCATTAGAGCCGACCAAAACGCGATCGCCTGCCGAAAGAAAATTAATAATTCCCGCCTCTACCGCACCTGTACCACTGACATTTAATAGCAGGACATCATTTTGGGTTTGGTGTAACCACTTGAGGTTTGCTGTCACCTCTAGCAGAATTTGACTAAATTCACTGGTGCGATGTGCAATTGGTTCTTTGGCTAATGCCAGTAAAGCAGTTTCTGGCACTGGTGTTGGGCCAGGCATCATTAACATCCGCTTACAGTTATTTTCTGGTTTAGAGAACACGAGAGAGGAGGGAGTAGGGGGAGACAAGGAAGCAGTGGAGCTATTGCCTATTGCCTATTGCCTAATAACTATTGACTATGATTAATTGACCAACGGTGTTCTACAAGTGCAGAAGAACCTTGACAAGCTTCTTCTAATTGCTTTTGTTGGGCTGCGGCTTTACGCAGAGTAATAATTAGTTGATTAACCTGATGTCGCAGTTCAGGGTTATTACTGACTGCTGACATAGTTTGTCTTTCTAATAGTTGTAGTATAAGTTCGTAGTGAATCGGTGATGGTAGGGGAATTTGCTCCATGTAGTTAACAACTTGGTAGTTTTTTTAACGCCTAATTTTTCTTGGCTGTCAAGTTAATTTTGACACAATAAATAAATATTTACCTTAAATATTAGGGTTGGGGTGTATCAAATCAGATGCCCTTGAATCCTCATCTTTATTTGTCCCCCTGCTCCCTTGCCTCTTTTTAAGGAGACTGGGAAAATAGACTAGTGATCGCTAATTCTGGATCTGGTTGTGTAACTAAAGATTCGCCAATCAATACCGCAGCCGCGCCAGCTTGCGAAACTAAGCTTAAATCTTCTGGGGTATGTAATCCCGACTCACTCACAACGAGAATATTTTTTTCCTGTAATTGGCTACTCCTAGCCGCCAAAAGTTGGCAAGTTGTTTGTAAATCCACAGAAAAATCTTCTAAATTGCGATTATTGATGCCTACTAAAGATACACCATCTAAAGCCAATACGCGGTCAAGTTCTTCTAGATTGTGAACTTCAATTAATGCAGCCATATCAAGAGATTTAGCAATTTTGATGAAGTATTGCAAGTCTTGATCACTGAGAATAGCCGCAATTAATAAAACTGCATCTGCACCTTGCAAACGAGCTAAATACATCTGATAAGGATAAATCACAAAATCCTTACACAGTAGGGGCAAATCTACAGCAGCACGGACTTTAGCTAAGTTGTCAAAACTACCTTGAAAAAACTTAGTATCAGTTAAAACTGAAAGACAACTAGCACCACCTTGTTGGTAGGATAGAGCGATCGCTACGGGGTCAAAATCTTCCCGAAATATGCCCTTACTGGGAGAAGCCTTTTTCACTTCCGCAATCAATGCTGGCTGAGTTCTACCATGTCTTAAAGCTGCGATAAAATCACGAGTTGGTGGTGCTGAGAGTGCTTGCTTTTGCAACTCTCGCAAAGGCACTCTGTCGCGCATTTGTGTAACTTCTATTTCCTTGTGCCAGACAATTTCCTCTAGGATATGTTGCGGTTGGGCATCTGGCACCGCAACTTGATAACACAGGATGGAGACATTTACAGATGGACTTGGTTGACGGCGGCGGATTTGCATAATTTGGGGACTGGGGACTGGGGATTGGGGACTGGGGACTGGGGATTGGGGATTGAGGATTGGGGATTGGGGATTGGGGATTGGGTAAAAGTCTTTCTCCTCTGCTCCCCTGCTCCTCTGCTTCCCTGCTCCCCTACACCCCTATCTAAACAATTGCTCGTTTATATGCTTCATCCAATACTTCTGATAATGTTGGGTGGGCGTGGACTAAATGAGCAAGGGTTTGGACTGTTTGACGATTAGCCATTGCTGCGGACGCTTCGTGAATTAAGTCGGAGGCGTGTAAACCAAAAATATGTACGCCTAAAACTTCTCCGGTGTCTTTGCGGTAGATGACTTTGGCTATACCATCGGCTTCGTTTTCTGCCAAAGCTTTGGAATTGCCTTTGAAGTAACTTCTACTGGTGGCGACTTCAAAACCTTCGGCTTGTCCTAATTCCTTTGCGGCTGTTTCTGTTAAGCCGACATAGCTGACTTCGGGATGGGTAAATGCGGCGGCGGGAATACTACGATAGTCTGCTTTTCTTTCCCGTCCGATGATATTTTCAACAGCGACGATGCCCTGTGCGGAAGCTGCGTGTGCCAGCATCATTTTGCCGTTAGCATCGCCAATTGCCCATAAATGGGGTACAACTTCCCCTGCTGATAACACTGCCATGCGATCGTCAACAGGGATAAAATTACGGCGATCAAGTTCTACACCAACAGCTTCTAAACCGAGATTTTTGGTGGAGGGAATGCGCCCTGTTGCTACTAGGCAAGCATCCACTTCGATGACATCGATAACTTCCTTAGTTTTGAAATCTGCCAATTCAATCACTACAGGGGAACCGGGAATAACTGTTTTTGCGTATATTCCCACCTTGGTTTCAATGTCGCGGGGTGTAATTAGTACCCGTTCTGCGAGTTTAGCAATATCGCGATCAAACCCAGGCATGAGTTGATCGAGGGCTTCAATCAAAGTGATTTCACAGCCCAAAGCTGAGTAAATATCCGAGAATTCTAAACCAATGTAACCACTACCAATAATGGCTATCCATTGTGGTAGAGTTTCTAGCTTCACCGCTTGATCGCTAGTAAAAACGGTTTTGCCATCTACTTCAATCCCTGGAGGTACAAAGGGTACAGAACCAGGAGAAAGAATAATATCCTTAGCGGTGATAGTTTTTTCACCACCATCGCCAATCACTGTCACTTTTTGCGTGTCGGCGATTTTACCCCAACCTCTGATGATATCGACTCCCAGACGTTTGAGGCTGTTTGTTAAATCCCCTTGAATTTTGGAGACAAGATTATTGGCGTGATCAGCGATCGCTTGGCGATCAAATTCCACGCCGCCAATTTGAATTCCCAAAGACTTCAGGTGGTGGGCATCGCGCAATTCCCGCACACGTCCAGATGCGGCTAACAGCGCCTTAGATGGAATACAGCCTCGGTTGACACAAGTACCACCCATATCAGCTGCTTCGATAATCGCTGTTTTTAAGCCGCAACTTACGGCGTGTAGGGCTGCGCCATGTCCCCCTACACCAGCGCCTATAATTACTAAATCGTAATCAAAGTCATGACTCACGTTAGTTTCCCCGTGTGCTTCGCATTATCTATTCTCAACTTCACTCGCCATGAGTGCAACCCCCTTTTTGGGGAATTGGGGACTGGGGACTGGGGATTGGGGATTGGGGATTGGGTAAAAATTCTCCCTTGCCTCCCCTGCCTCCCCTGCCCCTCTGCTCCCCTGCCCATCTGCTCCCCAGCCTCCTTATGACCATAAAAGTATTTGCAGCTTCATGACTGAACACTTAATCTGGAATTAAAATCACTTATAGGATTTTGCCGGGCGATCGCTTAATGTCTTTTCCGAATATTAGTGAATTTACAGTCCGCCGCTACGCTAACTCTAAGTCGTTTCAGCGCGGTGAGGCATATTTTGAATCGGGTGCTGTTACTAAAATTACTCAACGTGGCAAACAGATACAGGCTGAGGTTGAAGGTCATGAAGCCAAGCCTTATCATGTTTGTTTGGATTTTGATGATCAAGGTATAGCTGCGGCAAACTGTAATTGTGCTTACAGTTTCGAGGGTTGGTGTAAACATATTGTGGCAACGATCTTGGTATTTACCCGTCAACCAGAGATCATTGAACAGCGTCCTACTTTAGAACATTTATTAAATCGTCTTGATCATGTCCAGACTCAAAGGCTGGTAAAGGAATTAGTCGCAGAACAACCCCAACTGGTGGATATTATCGATCAGCACGTCAGTTGGATGACTAACCCTGCATCTAAACCTCTATCGGCTAAAACTGGACGACAAATTACCGTGAATTTGGCTGTTTTTCGGGGACAAATTAAGCAAATTCTCCGGGATGCGGTGGATTACTTTGAGGAGGGATATGAAGAAGATCCCCTGACAGAACAGTTATTTAGTTTAGTACAAGCGGCTTTAGAATTTAGTGAAAGCGGAGAAAGTGATAATGCGATCGCTATTCTCGAAGCCATTACCTCTACCTGTGCAGAAAATTGGGACGAGGTATTAGAATACGGTGCTGATAACGATGAAATCGCCTGGGAATTAAACATTGCTTGGTGTGAGGTGATTCTCTCAGCCGAACTCACCGCAGAAGAAAAAGTTGATATTCAAGTGAATTTGGAAGTTTGGCAAGACGAATGGAATACTGAATTTAGTATGGCTTTAGAAGCTTTACGCCAAGGCTGGGATGATCCGCAACTGGTGCGAGTTCTCCAGGGGTATATCAGTGAAAAAGGTGTTTGGGCGCAAGACATCCCCGATTATGCTGATGATTTAGCCCTAATTCGCCTGAAAATTCTGGAACGTCAGGAACGTTACCAAGAATACCTGTATTTAGCCCAGGCAGAAGGACAAACTCAAGCATATCTCACCATGCTAGGACGTTTAGGTAGGGTAGAAGATGCGGTTACAGCTGCCCAAACTGAGATGAGTTCGATGGAAGAAGCTTTCGCTTTAGGCAAAACCTTGGCTGAACAAGGTTCATTACCCCAAGCTTTGGAAATTGCTCAAACTGGTTTTAGGTTATGGGGTAATTGTCAGTACGAATTAGGAATTTGGACAAGTGATTTAGCCCTAGAATTGGGTAATCATGAAGCTGCTTTGTTAGCACTTAAAGCAGCTTTTGAAGTCAAGCCCCACTTTGTTGATTATCAAAAAATAGCAGAATTAGCTGGGGAAGATTGGGAGAGGATCAAACCAGACTTATTAAGAATAATCCGTACCTCTGACAATTGGAGCATACAATCAGCCAAGGTGGATATATTTTTACATGAAGGGCTAATTGATGATGCTATTACGACTGTGAGCGAACTGAGTCATTATCATGCACCCTTAATTCACCGTGTTATGAAAGCTGCTATTGCTCACAATCCTGACTGGGTGATTGTCAACGCCAGCCGCCGCGCCGAAAGAATTATGGATGAGGGTAAAGCTGAATATTATAGTGAAGCTATTGAATGGTTAGAACAAGCACGCACCGCCTATATAGCATCTGGGCGACAAGCAGATTGGGTAAGTTATCGAGAACGGTTGATGGAAGTTCACGGACGTAAGCGGAAATTAATGGGAATGTTAAAAGAACAGTACATGGAGTAAATTAACTAATCTTCTGGTGACAAAGCATCATCATTCAGATAATTATCTGGTTTCTCCTCTGACCATTTTTCATCAATTTCAGGAGAGTGAGAAACTATGACTAACTCTGTATCTTGATCATGGTTATGTCCCCATTCATCTAAAACATCTTTAATTAATACTTCTTGCACCCAAATTTTAGCAACGACAGTTAAAGGTAAGGCTAAAAATAGTCCTAAAAAGCCGAAGAAAGTCACGAAAAATAATTGAGAAATTAACGTTACTGCGGGGAGCAAAGATACTTGTTGCGCCATGACAACAGGTGTAATAAAATTGCTTTCTGCCTGTTGAATAATAAAGTAGAGAATCAAGACAGCCAGAGCTTTCCAAGGATTATCTAGGAGCGCGATCGCCATTGCTGGAACTACGCTCAATGTGGGGCCAAGATTGGGAATTAGATTTAAAAATCCCGCTAAAACTCCTAAAGCTAAAGCGGCTTTCACGCGCAACATAGATAACCCGACAACACTCATCAGTCCCACTACACCCATAGCGATGAGTGCGCCTGTTACCCATCCTTCTAAAGAGAGTTCGCACTTATCTAAAATCCCATCGACTCGGCGGCGGTAAAAAGAGGGAAATAGCCTGACAAAAACTCTCCGATAAGCCAAAGGATCAACTAATAACATTCCTGTTAAAACCAGGACTAGCAACACCTTCAGTACAACTTCCAAGGAACCAGAGACAAAGGCGAAAGAACTACCCAATACTCTATTAATCAACGGCTGTGCTTCTTGGATGAGGCTGTCAATATTTGGTATGTAGGGAACTAGCTGTGGTGGAATCCGGGTTCTAAATTCATCTAACCAAGTATTAAAACGGTTAAAGCCTTGGGGTACACGATAGGTAAGTTCGTTAAACTGCTGGGCAAAAGGTGGGACAATCAACCAAAAAAAGCCGATTACCACAGCAAAAAATATAGCCACTGATAGGAAAACAGCAAATCCTCGCTTGACACCTGTCCGTTGGAAACGCCTTGCTAACCGATTTAAAGTAGTAGCTAAAACAACTGCGGCAAACATCAACAACAACACTTCTCGAATTTGCCACAGGATGTATAAAGACAGAACTATGGCGATTAAGCCGATCCATTGACCAAGATTCACAGGTTGTCTCCCAGCTGTTGGCGTGATGCTAATTCCTAACAATGCAGTTAGGTTAGCTGATTTTTGTCTCTTCCGCCTAGGGTTTTTAGTTAATTTTGTTTTTGTGCTTGGAATCGCCACAACAGCGCGATCGCTATGATCACAGTAGGTAACAAAACTATTATCAAGGCATTAGCATCTGTAGCGGGAATCGGGAAACTTGGAGCCGCGTACTTAATGACTCCCGATAGCAACGCTGAGACTAAAAGTAATTTCCCCATAAAACCTAGCTGATTTTCCATAAAAGTACGGCAATACACATTCTTCGGTAGGGTGTCCACTAATTTAAGCTGCAATACCCAGTCTCTACAATATACCTATAACTACACAAACCTTTACAATTCACATTCTGTCTTAATCTGGGGATTGGGGACTGGGAGGTAACCGAAAAGAACTAATGACTATTGACTAATTCATTTGAGGATAAATCAAAATGCCTGTAGAAACTAATAATAAAAACCCAATCAAACCGCCTAGATTAAGGCAGTTTGGCGGCAGTTTCCTGATTTTGCTAACCTTGCTGTTACTGCTTAATTTTATTGTTCCTAGTTTTTTCGGCCCCCGGTTGCCACAAGTTCCCTATAGTGAATTTATTGCTCAAGTCCAGGCAGGTAAGGTAGACCGGGCAGTTGTCGGGAATGATCGCATTCAGTATGCTATCAAGGCTCAAACACCAGAAGGCAATCCCATTGAGCAGGTATTTACTACTACACCTGTAGCTATTGATTTAGACTTACCCAAAATTCTCCGCGAGAATCATGTTGAGTTTGCCGCACCACCACCAAACCAAAACGGTTGGATTGGGACTTTACTGAGTTGGGTGGCTCCGCCATTAATTTTCTTCGGTATTTGGGGCTTTTTAATCAATCGTCAAGGTGGTGGCCCGGCTGCTTTGACTGTGGGTAAAAGCAAAGCCCGAATTTATTCCGAAGGTAGCACTGGGGTAAAATTCCCCGATGTGGCTGGGGTAGATGAAGCCAAAGTGGAATTAGAAGAAATTGTTGATTTCCTCAAAAATGCCGGAAAATACACCACATTAGGGGCAAAAATTCCCAAGGGTGTGTTGCTAGTAGGACCACCGGGAACTGGTAAGACACTGTTAGCGAAAGCGATCGCAGGTGAAGCTGGTGTACCATTTTTCAGTATCTCTGGTTCTGAATTTATCGAGTTATTTGTCGGTGTAGGTGCGGCCCGTGTACGTGACTTGTTTGAACAAGCCAAAAAACAAGCCCCCTGTATTGTCTTTATTGATGAGTTAGACGCACTCGGTAAGTCACGCGGTGGTGCTGGTGGTTTCGTTGGTGGTAACGATGAACGTGAGCAAACCCTCAACCAGTTACTCACAGAAATGGATGGCTTTGATGCCAACACAGGGGTAATCATCATCGCTGCTACTAACCGTCCCGAAGTGCTTGATCCGGCTTTGCGCCGTCCTGGACGCTTCGACCGTCAAGTTGTGGTTGATCGCCCTGATAAAATTGGTCGAGAAGCGATTCTTAACGTCCACGCCAGAAACGTCAAATTAGCTGATGATGTGGATTTGGGTAACATTGCCATCAAAACTCCCGGCTTTGCTGGTGCAGATTTAGCTAACCTAGTTAACGAAGCCGCACTGTTAGCAGCTAGACAAAATCGCCAAGCCGTTGTGATGGCAGACTTCAACGAAGCCATTGAACGGGTTGTGGCTGGTTTAGAAAAACGCTCTCGTGTGTTGAATGAAACTGAGAAGAAGACCGTAGCCTATCACGAAGTTGGTCATGCCATTATCGGTGCATTGATGCCTGGTACTGGAAGAGTTGAAAAAATATCCGTAGTTCCCCGTGGTGTTGGCGCTTTGGGTTATACACTGCAAATGCCTGAAGAAGACCGCTTTTTGATGATTGAAGATGAAATTCGCGGCCGGATTGCTACTCTTTTGGGTGGACGTTCCGCCGAAGAAATTATCTTTGGTAAAGTCTCCACAGGTGCAAGTGACGACATTCAAAAAGCTACCGATTTAGCAGAACGCTACGTTACTTTATACGGCATGAGTGATCAACTCGGCCCCGTAGCATTTGAGAAGATTCAACAGCAATTTATTGAAGGTTACGGTAATCCTCGCCGTTCTATTAGTCCGAAAGTGGCTGAGGAAATTGACCGCGAAGTGAAGCAGATTGTGGATAATGCTCACCACATCGCCTTGAGTATTTTGCAACATAACCGTGAGTTGTTAGAAGAGACAGCCCAGGACTTGTTACAAAAAGAAATCCTCGAAGGTGCTGCACTGCGAGAACGTCTTAACCAAGCTCAAGTACCAGAGGAGCTAGCAGAATGGTTACGGACAGGTAAGCTATCACCAGATAAACCATTATTGCAAACACTTCTGGTTTAACAATTGTAGATTGAATTAAAAAAGCGATCGCCCGATACCAGAGCGATCGCTTTTTTATGTGCGATCGCATCCGACAATGTGATCAATATGTGATCAATCACCTTACCGTAGTTTAAAAGCTTTGCCAAAGTTAGCTTTTTTAAAGCCTCTGTATTTACTCATTAGTGGTAAATTTATTACAAAAAGCTCGTAACAACTATAAATGTTAGGTTTACAATCTGCAATTAGCAATTATTTCCGTCATCTCCTTTTTTGTACATCTAGGTTTTCAATATTTTTAATTTTTAGTAGTATTTTTGATTCATCTTTTAGTCTGGCAGCAGAGCAAGTTGTTATGAGGTATGGATTATTTGAACAATCAATTACAGTTGCCAATATCCGTAAGTATGCACAAACACAGCAAGTTTCTTCTGATTTAGCATCGTTTTTAGGTTACTTAAGCCCAAAGCAAAAGCAGAGATTACTAGAGGTACTTCAGATCCAAATACCTTTAGGTACTGTAGCGATAGATCAGCTAGTAAACTCAGAGACTGGGGAAAAAGCTCTAAATTTTATTGCCCCCGCGATCGCACGACGTGATCATGCCGGTATACAAGCACTACGTTCCGCTATCGTCCTAGGAGCAAAAGCACCAAAAGGCTTAGGAATTATCTCTCTTTTAGAAGCTTATCCCAGTGAACGAATAGTTATAAATTTACCAGTAGCTTTAGAAATTTTAAACAAAACAGGTTTGTTGAATGAAGATACAAATGTTAATGAAGCTTGCAAATATATAATTCCCAAATAGATTTTAGAGGTTGTTTGAGCATTGAAAAGATTCTCTTAATTTGCTTTGATTAAGTAGGTGTTATATCTTCAATTAATACTTGATCGCGGGGAACACGAAAAACTTTTAGAGTAGAAACTCTCCCTCCTGGTTTGATAATATTACTGACTACCTTGAAAGTACAAATTAACGCTTCTGGCGTTACTTCTACTATATTGTAGCCGTGGGTATTGGAATTGAAATAACAAATGTGTGGATTACTGAGTTGAATTAAAGTAGTAACTGTTTCAATTGAAGGTAAAGGTAGATTAAATGAGTTCAAATTAATTCTTTCTGCCAGATTAGAGGCTGTGATCGAACCAACTACAAACTCTACACCCATAGGTTGATCACTCTGATCATCAAAATCTAGTTTTTGATATCCTGCAACAAATGTATGAAGATCACCAGTAATAGTGACGAAATTTTTAACTTTAGCTGCTTTTATCGCTTTAAATAGTAAAGTCCGCTCCGCAGGATAAGCATCCCACTGATCAAGATTAATGAACAAATCTGGAGTTTTCTGCCCTAAAAATAGGGTTGCAAAGACTGACAGAAGTTTTAATTGCATTGTCATCACTTCGTTGCCCCATATCTTCCAAATACAGGAAGAATTACAAATTTGTTTGATCAACCAGTCACGCTGTCTGTGTCCAAGCATGGTTCGATGAGCGTCATTCCTCTGGGGACTATCCGATACAAGATAACGTTTTCTAGTCTCATAACGTTGTTTTTGTGTGACAGAATCATCGCAAGATGGAGGTTCATCACGATATAGACGCTCATCTGTCAACACAAGCTCAAGCAAATTTCCAAACTTAAATGTACGGTAAATTTGTAATGAGTTAAAATTTTTATTGTTAATACTAAAAGGGATACTTATAGGTGTATATTCAGCCCATGCTTGAGTGGCTGCTTGCCTTAATTCGGGTTTATAGAAAGGGAATTGATCAGGAGCATTTGCTTGAAAGCAGTCATTCGCAAACTCATGATCATCCCAAATAGTAATAAAGGCAAATTTTTCCCGCAGTCTTTGTAGCTGTGGATCAGAATTATAAGTTTGGTAGAGAAATCGATAATCTTCTAATGTTGATGCTATTAACTCACCACTAGGCAAATTCAGAGAACGTATTTCTCTTTGAGAAGTAGTATCATTTACCGTCTCATAAATATAGTCACCTAAAAATACAACAAAATCTATATCCTCTTTTGCTAAAAATTCATAGGCATTATAATAGCCATTAATATAATCATGGCAGTTGATATAAGCAAATTTTATTTTATCTAATGTCTGATCTTGAGGAGATGGTAAAGTTTTAAAACGACCAATAGGACTAACAGCTTTGTTAAATATGAATCGATAATAATAAGTTGTGTAAGGTTTCAGAACATTTGATTCTAATGGAATTTTAACGGTATAATCACAATGACTATTAGTATTAGCAAAACCTTGTAAAACTACTTGACTAAAAGCAGAATCAGCAGCCACTTCAAAGGCAACTTTAGCAACTTCCGATTTAGCTATGATGCGTGTCCATAAAGTAATGCCATGAGTTTGAGGCTCTCCAGAGCTTACGCTTTGTGGAAATGTAGTTATTGAAGGTGCAGAGGCAGCAGCAATATCAAATATTTGCATTTCCTTTAAACTGATATTCAGCTTCCTAGCAATTGCTTCACTTGTCCATATAACAATATTGGTAGCTAGTGAATACTTTAAGAAATTTCGTCTACTAAATCGCTTACCCATAATTCTTGATCAAAATACAGCAGATTGCAGGTAAATAAGGTTTACATTGCTATGGTCTAGATAAGCCAGATACTCTAGCTAAAACTCTGAACCTGAAATCGCTGTTGTGTAACGGTTAAGGCGTAAATACCTACAACATCATCCTGATCCGCATTGTACTAGAACAACACGAAGGTAGATTGATTTTTCGTTCTTCATGGGTAGAAAAAACCGACCTTTTCATTGAAATTCCCATTCAGCAATGACTATGGGTAGCAGAGAATGGGAAAAAGAAATTTTGATGACTCTTAACTCCTCTGCCAAATTTTAATGGTCTTATCTAGACTGCCACTCACCAACATATCGCCAGAACTGGTAAAAGTTAGTGCTGTCACAATATCAGTATGGCCTGTAAAGGTAGCCAATAACTCACCAGAGTCAAGATGCCATAATTTGATCGTTTGATCAGCACTACCGCTAGCAATAATTTGTTCATCGGGACTAATAGCGATCGCATACACTTTATCTGTATGTCCCTTGAGTGTGCGAATTAATTTACCAGTCTCCAAGTGCCAAATTTTAATTGTCTGATCCCAGCTACCACTCACTAACCATTGGCCATCTGCACTCATCGCTAAAGCCCGAACAATGTGAGAATGACCCATGAGAGTATGCAATGGTTGTTTGTCTTTGAGATTCTTACTACCCCACGGTTCTGTCGTGTGCCAAACTTTGATTTTGCGATAACTGCCAGTCACTAAAGTTTGTCCATCGCGGCTTAAAAGTAAGGAATGTGCAGCTGTATCATCTAAAGACAAGATGGCTTTTACCTGACGACTCATCAAATCCCAAAACAAAATTTTTCTGTCATCGCCGCCAGTGGCTAGCATTCTGCCATCACGAGTAAAAGTAACGCAACGCACCACGCCATGATGTTTGTGCAGAATATCTATTAAATCTAATGCACCTGTATGCCAAAGTTTAATTGTGGAGTCTGCACCACCAGTTACAAACATCTGTCCGTCAGCACTAAAGGCTAAGGAACTGACTTCATCTATTAATCCAGACAATACCCAAGGATATTCTGACAACGTATCAATTAAATCACCCTTGCTTAAATCCCAGAGCTTCGTTTCTCCATGACTACCGCTTGCCAATATGGGTGTAATTGTGTCGTTGTCACACTTGGAACTAAAAGCTAAACAATTAATCCCTCTGGTGTGTCCTTTTAATGTCTGCCAACACTCCCAATCCCCAATAATTTCTTTTTTCGGATGGTCTGATGCTACAGTCTGAATTGTTTCTGGTATGGTTCTTTCAACCACGATGGGCAAAATATCATTTTGGATATCTTGTTTTATGGTTAGTGATTCTAAATACCAACTCAAACCACCACAATACAACAAATGACTGGGGGTGACGTGCATTTTGGGTTCTGTCAATCCGACTTGATTTGTGGGTAAAAAGCCAGCAATAACAGCTTGTTTTTCATAACCCAACTTACCTGTAGATGGATAAAATAAACACAAAAAAATTAATACTTGGTGTTTTCTTAAATCATCTAAAGTAACGGACCATTTAATTTTATCTTTCTTGATCCCATTAAAACTTTCTCCATCTGCTACATAAACTTGCACACTCAGTTTAGGGTTGTCTGCCAGCAAATAAGTAAATTTACTTTCCCCGCGCAAGTTACCTTCATCATCTAACACCATATTTTTTACGGTGTCTTGGGGAAACTTCTTGAGTAACTTGCCTAAGCGCGTTGTGATGATGCGCTCAACAATTTGCTCCCGCAGAATATAGTCTTCTGCTTGCTGCTGGAAGTATTTAGGGAAAGGAATCGTCCAATCAGGGGGTTCTGGATATTCAGGGGGTATGGGAGGCGGATTTTTAGCAAGAATTTCGGCTTGTTGGCGAGACAATTCCAGAATTTTTGCCAATTGCTCTCCACAAAATGCCATCACTTCACTGTGACACCCTCTGACTTGACTTTCTAACAAAGATAGATCGTAAGTTTTGGGCTTTTTCACACGTTGAAGGAAGTCAGCCTGTTGAGCTTTGAGTAAGCTAATCCAATCCATCTGCATTCCTGCGGCACAATGTTGCATACTTAAGGTAGGTTATACCAATGCAATGACTCAAGTTTATAACTTCTAGTTAATTAAAAATTCCGTAATCCTCGCAGTCTAATAGAACACAATCAAAGATATAGTTTGCAGAGAATATCCACCAGTAGAGGCTAGGATTGAAACCTTTGATTGCTGGATGCGACTGAGGTATTGAGAATTTATAATGATGTCCGTCAATTCTAACTAACCTTCCCAATGAGATACTGTTTCTAGGAAACAGTTATCCTCCTAAAGAAGATTATGATTTAAAAAAGTCTGCCAAGGTTGTAGAACAGCTAAATTAAAAAAGTTATTTAATAGTAACGTAGTGTTACAGAAGCTGATGGTGATACTTGCAATTTGTGATCAATGATATGTATCGGCAAATTTCAAGTTTTATGTTCCGGTGTCGTAGGTAGAGTCTGTACACCGTGAGTATCGCTAGATTCTAACTGCTTAATTTTTCTATGTAAATCAAATTCATCACTACTGATGATTGTTTCTAAATTAGCAATTCTTTGCTCTAATAGTTCCACCTTCTGCCCTGATAAGTAGGGAGATGGAGCTTTTTGATCATCAGAACGCCAAACGGCAAAAGTCCCAGCAGCTGCACCGCCAAGAGCTGCTAAAGGTAGAATGGGGCCGCTTCTGGTGACAGCTGAGAGTGGAATGCAAATTGCTAAAATCCCAACTGTGATTCCCCAAATTCTAGTGGTAGCGGCAACTCTCAAATCTGGCTGTGGTTGTTGAGTCATAGGTTTACGTTAGAGGATTTACCTAATTAGATTCGCACGATCGCTAACAAAATTACTTCCTACGTTAGAGTTAAGTATAATTGCTCTTTGAGCTTCAGGGCGTTGAGCAGCGTGCTGAGTTGGGATTAAGGATGAAAAAGTCTTTTACCAAAACCCCTACACCCTTTTAGGATGGTAAAAGCGATCGCAGACCTAGAAAATTGATCCACCTTTAGCTTTTTCTTGCGATAATTCCCAAGGGGATGCGCTCTTCACTGGTTTGTCAAAGGGGGACAGATGACAATTAAGCGACTGGTTTTAATATTTCTGACGCTGGTAGCAGGCTTGTTAGCAGTTTCATCTCTATACAGTAGTTGGCAAGAACCACAGTTTCAAACTCGCTTGGAACTGTACCAAACTAATCTGGCTCTCCAAGCACAAGCTTGGCAACCAACAGATAGTCAAGATGATGAAAGCTACGAGGTAATTAGAGCCGCCATACTAGGGGAAAAACCTCTAGAAAGTGCTACCAAGGAATATCAGCAAACCCGTGAATCCGTACAAACTAATTTGCTAAAAGTGCAGAACCGTATTGCACAACTAAGTTCTGTCCCTCCCACTCCCGCACCTCCTAAACCATTACCAACAGAATCTCCCACAACTCAAATCTCTAGTTCCGGAAAAGAACAACAGTTGCAGCAGTCCCTTAAGCAACTGCAAAAATTCTTGGGGGAACTAGACTTACAACTAGGCATTTTACAAGCACAGCAAGGACAGACGGATACAGCCCTCAAAACTTGGAGCGAATTACAACAACGCTCGGATATTCAACCAGAAATTGCGACAACTGCTACTGTGTTGAGTGGATTATGGAGTGATCCCCCACGCATTTTGCCTGATGCTCAACAATTTATTACGCAAAATTTAGATGGTTGGTTTCGCTCTACAACCTTAACTAAACTTTACCAACTCCAGCAGCGACAAGAACCTTTATCAACAGTGCAAGCCGCACAACAAGAAACTGCTAGCCAAGCGGTGATTAAGTTAGCAGTCATTGGTACAGTCCCGACTTTAGCCGCTTTCATTGGGCTGGTGCTGTTAATTTTCTTAGTTGCTCAACGCTTATTGAAGGGAAAAGAAGCTCTATTAGCTCAAAATGCTGATTTAGCTTGGACAACACCTTGGGATGGAGAAACCATTTTACAGGTTTTTGTCGTCGGCTTTTTCTTCATGGGACAGGTGATTGTACCCTCTTTGCTCTTGCTACTTCCTATCCCCCGTCCCATTGCCAGTGTACGCCTGCAAGCGGTTGCTGTGTTAATCAGTTACATCTTGGTAGCATCCGGTGCGCTGTCAGTGCTTTATTTCTCCATTAAACGATTTTTTCCCTTACCAAGATTATGGTTTCGCTGGCAATGGCTGGATAATTGGTTGTGGTGGGGATTGGGGGGATATTGCGCGGCTCTACCAATAGTTATCCTCGTGTCGTTGATTAATCAGCAGCTATGGCAAGGACAGGGTGGTAGTAACCCCTTATTACAGTTAGCTCTGGAAAGCCAAGACTTTATAGCCTTGGGGATATTTTACTTGACTGCGGCGATCGCAGCTCCCTTATTTGAAGAGGTACTGTTTCGCGGCTTTTTACTGCCCTCGTTGACTCGCTATTTACCAGTGTGGGGATCGATTCTAGCCAGTGCTTTGTTGTTTGCGATCGCTCACCTAAGTTTATCGGAAATCTTACCTCTGACAGCATTGGGGATCGTTCTCGGAGTAGTATACACGCGATCGCGCAATCTCCTGGCACCGATGCTACTCCACAGCCTCTGGAATAGTGGTACTCTACTCAGTCTGTTTCTCTTAGGTAGCAGTAATTAAGACAACGTTAACCACACTGTTGCAAATCATTAAAATATTTGGTTATATCTGCCTATACAGATTAATTTGTTGGTTAATTGCAATGACCAACATAGATAAAATCAATAGTAGCTTTATGGCAAATATGCCATCTTTAAAAGAATAACCAATGATACTGTCATCTAAATTACAAAAATTTTAGGTAAAAATTTAGTATCATTTGGGGAAATGGAACCGTTTTTGCAATTTTGACTGCCTTCATTAACATTCCCAAACCGGAATTACTCACAAGCTAATTCCACTTTGATGGATGGGAACTGCGATCGGCAAATAAATAAGTGTCGTTTGAGTAATTTTTGCCTGTTTAAGTAGTGGTAATTTTCTTTGCAGCTAGAAGAAAAATTACCTGAATGTTTAAAATAGGTAAATTCCATTAAAGATATCTTGAAGACTGTAACCGTCTCCTCGAAAAATCCGGAGATAACACTGATGTAATCGTAGAAACTGGTATGCTAGTACCACTTTCACCATAGTTGGGGGATAATTCTCTTGAAAGAGGAATATTTCCTAAAAGTCTGTAATACTCTTGTCTAAGGTTATGTAATCACAATGATTTAGTAGCCAGCAATGCACATCATAAGTTTTTTCAATATTGAGATAAACTTCTTTATCTTACATATTGTTGAATTTACAATTGTAATTGTAAAAATTTGATTTTACGCCTGGAAATTAGGAATAAAAATATATTTACTAAGTAAATATATTGATGTTATTTCATCACCTAAAAAAAATTAATTCTATAATTAGTTTCAAGGAGCAGCAACCATATGGCAAATCTCAATCCTAGTCAAACTAACAAACAATTACTAGCTGGATACTGTGGCATTATTTTTGGAGGTTTTGGGATACATAAATTCATTTTGGGATACGCTCCCGAAGGATTTATTATGCTAGTCATAACTTTAGTTGGTGGTTCTTTTTCCTACGGAATTACATTGCTAATTATGCAACTCGTCGGCTTGATTGAAGGCATGATTTATTTAAACAAATCCCCCGAAGAATTTGTTGATACTTATATAGTAAATAAGCAGGGTTGGTTTTAGAAGATAGGGATTGGGGATTGGGAATTGAGGATTGGGGACTGGGGACTGGGGACTGGGAAAGAAAATCTCTCCTCTGCTCCCCTGCTCCCTAACCAAATACTTGCGATTTATCCAAACTGATATGCTCACTATGAAACGTAAACAGCTCGCCTGGATAATTTTCCTGTTGGTAGGTGTGGGTTACTTCAGTGCTATGTCTAACTTAGAAATCCATTATTTTTGGAAAAGTCTAATTGCCTTCATGCCAATCCAGATAGGAACTGTTATGTATGTGACTTTTCAACGCTGGAATCGCAGTTAAAACCGAACTAATTACTAGAAATTAATAAAATTAATCTCTTGACATACAGTCGTTGCTTCAGATTTCGCCTACGCTCAAATAAGAGACGCTTTTCATCAAACGTCAGAATCTTCGTAGCGAATCTAAAACACTTGCCATGCAACTTGTCCCGAAAACTCAGCTTGATCCAGAACCAACCCCGACTATAGAAAAAATTTTGCTGGATGTTGGGGGTATGAAGTGTGCTGGCTGTGTCAGTGCCGTAGAGCGACAGTTAACCCAATATCCAGGTGTCAAGAGTGCCTGTGTGAATCTGGCTACAGAGGTAGCAGTGGTAGAGTCAGAAACTGGTGCTGTAGATCCAGAGGGATTAGCCCAGAAATTAACAGCTGCCGGATTCCCTACTCAACTCCGGCAAGCTAATCATCAAGTAACAGACAAATCTCCACTAGCAGATCCCAGAGAACGACAGCAACAACAAATGCGTGCGGCATGGCGGCAATTGATCATTGCTGGGTTGCTGCTAGTGTTTTCTAGTGTTGGACATTTGGGTAATTTTGGCAGTCCCATCTTATCCTCGTTAACTAATATCTGGTTCCACTGTGGACTGGCAACAGTAGCACTATTAATTCCAGGCCGCTCAATTTTAGTAGATGGTTGGCTAGGTTGGCGACGTAATGCCCCCAACATGAATACGTTAGTGGGATTGGGAACTGTCACCGCTTACACAGCCAGCTTGATAGCACTACTGTTTCCCCAACTGGGTTGGGAGTGCTTTTTTGATGAGCCAGTCATGATGCTGGGCTTTATTTTGTTGGGTAGGACTTTAGAACAACAAGCTAGAGGTAGGGCTGCCGCAGCATTTCGGCAATTGCTGGCACTCCAACCACAAGTAGCGAGATTGATTCCTAACCCAGACTTAGAAAAGGTGGGATTGGGAACAAATAGTGTAGAAATTCCCGCAGAACAGGTACGAGTGGGAGAATGGGTGCAAGTGCTACCAGGAGATAAAATCCCTGTTGATGGTGAGGTGCGCTTTGGGCAAACAACGATAGATGAATCGATGTTGACAGGGGAGGCAGTGCCAGTCATCAAACAAGTAGGCGATGCAGTGGCAGCAGGTACGATTAATCAATCAGGTGCGATCGCTATTCAAGCCACCCGTACTGGCAGCGATACCACATTGGCACATATTGTTGCCCTAGTAGAAGCCGCCCAAACTCGCAAAGCCCCTGTACAGAAATTAGCAGATACCGTAGCAGGTTACTTTACCTATGGTGTATTGACTGCTTCTGTCTTGACATTTATCTTTTGGTACTTTTGCGGCACTCATATTTGGCCTCATACCACTCTCTCAGAGGGTTTAGCCATGATGAGTCACGCCGCCCATACTATGTCCCATTCCCAACTCTCCATTCACCACTCCCCACTGGTGATTAGTTTAAAACTAGCGATCGCCGTCATGGTTGTCGCTTGTCCCTGCGCTTTAGGATTAGCTACACCAACCGCCATTCTTGTCGGTACGGGCATTGGTGCAGAACGGGGTTTATTGATTAAAGGCGGCGACGTTCTAGAAAAGGTACATCAGCTCGACACAATTGTTTTCGATAAAACCGGCACACTCACCACAGGTAATCCCAAAGTTACTGATTGTTTAGGGATTGGGGACTGGGAAGAAGCAGGGGAAGCAAGGGAAGCAGGGGAAGAAAAATCCAATATCCCACTCAGCATTCAGCACGCTGCTCAACGCCCAGCTTCCGCTAACACAACTCAGCACTCCCTCATTCAACTCGCTGCGGCTGTAGAAAGCGGTACATATCACCCCTTAGCTAAAGCGATTCAGCAAGAAGCAAAACGCCTGGAGTTATCTATCCCAGAGGCTGTAGACTTCCACACAGAGCCAGGATTGGGTGTATCGGCGGTGGTGGCAGGTGAAACGGTACTTTTGGGTAACTGGGAATGGTTAAGCTGGCATGGCATTGCGATTGCGGAAACAGCCCAACAAGCAGCAAACAAGCTAGCAGCAGAGGGGAAAACAGTTGTGGGTGTGGCAATTGCCGGCACTTTAGCTGGACTGATTGGTGTGCAAGATACTTTGAGAACAGATGCCCACGATACCGTAGAAAGGTTGCGTCAGATGGGTTTGCGGGTGATGCTACTCAGTGGCGATCGCCCAGAAGTTGCCAGTGCGATCGCACAAAAATTGGGTATAAATAGTGCTGATGTCATGGCAGGCGTTCCCCCCAGCAAAAAAGCCGGTATTATCCAAGAATTGCAAGCACAATCTGCCCAGCAAGTGGCGATGGTTGGCGATGGGATCAATGATGCTCCTGCTTTGTCACAAGCAGATGTTGGCATTGCTTTACACTCAGGTACAGATGTCGCCATGGAAACAGCTCAAATCGTCCTAATGCGCGATCGCCTCAGTGACGTTGTGGAAGCCATTCAACTGAGTCGAGCCACCTTCAATAAAATTCAGCAAAATTTATTCTGGGCTTTTGCCTATAACACCATTGGTATTCCTCTCGCCGCAGGTGTTTTATTACCAAACTCCGGTTTTGTCCTCAGTCCTGCTAGTGCTGCGGCCTTAATGGCTTTTAGCTCAGTAAGTGTAGTGACAAACTCTGTATTATTACGTAGAGCGGCTAATCGTTGGTAAAATTATGAATGTTAGTTTTGCCAATCTCAGGTTAAACTATATCGTTAGTTAGATGTTAGGCATCTCATCAAGTCTGATGTAACTCCGACTGGAGTAACTGTAGTTACAGAGTAGAAGCCAAATGTTCTACTCTTGTATATAAATTTTTATTGACTTTCATGCTGCATAACATCGAATATCACAGATAACAGTGGGCGAGAATGGCAGGCAACAATATTCAACAAATTGGGATTAATCAAAATTTCAACAATTGTGGTAACAATTTATCAATGGCACCAGAAACTGATGAAAATCATTTACTAATTCTTGAAGACGATCAGGGTCGTAAAGAATTTACTTTAGAAAGTTCTCTCTACTCTATCGGCAGAGGACGGGAATGTAGTATTCGTTTAATGTCTCAATTCGTTTCCCGTCGCCATGCTACTTTGGTAAGATTGCCACGAAACCCTAACAGTCATAGCTATTATTATCGGATTGTCGATGGTGATGGTAAAGGAAAACCTAGTGCCAATGGTTTCATGATTAACGGCCGCAAAATGTTAGCCCACGATTTAAAAAACGAAGATGAAATCGTTTTTGGCCCTAAAGTTCGTGCCATTTATTATCTGTTGAAAAACTCTCAGCGTTCTGGGCAAACAGATGCCAGTGAATATGACATTACACTCATCAATCCAGGTATGACAGAGGATATAGAGGATTTGTAGCCAAATACTGTGTAGAATCAGCCCAAAATCCTCATGTATAGACGCTATAAATCGCGTCTATCCAGCCAGACTTTCAATTAAATGCCAATGGCGACTCTCTTCAATGGACTGTTTAATAAAATCAAACATTTGTCGGCAGTGATTATAAACTTGGAGTGGTAATTCTTCATTCTTAATAACAATACTCATGCGGCTTTCTGTCTCAGTAGCCATTGATTTATCAATCAGCACTTCCACTTTCACCATTTTAGAAAAAGGAACATTCCCTGGAATCTCACGCGCCAGAATGTAATCGGGTGTATAGTATTGAATTTCCAAATCACAGTCCTGGAGAAGGTCTAGAACTAATGGCTGGAGATGGTCAACATGAATAGAAAGAGTAAATGAACAGGTATAGCGAGCCATAATAGCCCCACCCCTTACAACACTCCGTCCATCCTATAATACCCAAGCGGCTAAACGCCAAGTCATTATAGATTCCTTAAACAAAAACATTGATGACAGAGTATGTTAAGGGCAAAGACCTTTTCTCCTACACCCCTACTCAGCACGCTGCTCACGCCCCGCTCTGCTAACAGCAATCCTTGAGGTGGACATTTCTAGTAATTTTAAGCTAAAGTTGTAATGAGTTTGTTTTAGAGTAAAGTGTGGCAAAGCAAACGTCAAAAAACGAAATAAAACATCACCTCAGACTTTAATTTCGCAACAATCAAAAGCAACAGTAAGGGTGACAAAGGTGTAATAGCAGTATCGAATCTCCTTGCATATACAAAGCAGCCACAAACAGAGAACTGGGAAAATTACCCCGATAGTAAATAGACTTAAATATGCAACAACAGGCAGTATCAACAAAACCGATTCGTTCTTTAGAAGATGCACTAGAGCGGTGTCAACTACTAGGTATGCGTGTTAGCCGCCAACGCCGCTTTATTCTAGAACTGTTATGGCAAGCTAATGAACACCTTTCTGCCAGGGAGATTTACGATCGCCTCAACCAACAAGGCAAAGAAATTGGTCATACATCTGTTTATCAAAATTTAGAAGCATTATCTAGTCAGGGGATCATTGAGTGTATCGAACGCTGTGATGGACGTTTATACGGCAATATTAGTGATTCTCACAGCCACGTTAACTGTCTAGACACCAATCAAATTCTCGACATTCACATAGAACTACCAGAAGCATTTATCCGTGAAGTTGAACAAAAAACAGGTGTCAAAATTACCGAATATAGTATTAACTTCTATGGCTATCGTGACCCCCAGGGAGATAATGAACTAAAAAATGAGATAATCAACCGATAGGGGACTTCCAGAAAAAAACTTCCAAATGTAGGGTGCGTCAGTATGAATAATCTCTTGGTGTAGTTAGGTTTTCTGACACTGACGTACTCTACTAAACTGTCAATTCTGGATAACTTATTTTCTGGTGTTTTCTTTCTAATCAGGGTCAAAGACCGTATTTCCTATCAAAATCATAACTGCGCTCGAATTGTAAAAGCGTAGTCACCGCCTGGTTCTAGCTGGTAATCTTGCTGTTCCAAGAAGCGACCAAGGGGTTCTTTAATTAGCGCCCTTCCTTGAGATGGCTTAACGGAAAGTTCTCCTAAGCGAAAGTTCCATTGAAAATGCCACTCAAAATCCCCTGCACTGACTTCGCCTTCTAGGAAGCCTTGCTGCCAGGATTGGCGGGTAATTTTGACATGGGCGGTAGTTTCTGGCAAACGTTTAGCACTCACAATGCTTGGTGTTAAGTATGGAACCAGTCCTAACTATGTAGGCTCTTTCTTTTATTTACCAAACTTCACCGCGATCGACAAATCAGCAAAGTTGCAACTTTCGTCTTAGCTACTTTGAGTGTGGTTAACTCTAGGTAGCTACAACTCCAGTCCTTGAGCGTCTTCTATTCAAAATTAATAAAAATTTGACGGCGATGCCTACCTAAAAGGCATCGCGGATTTTAGATAAAATCTAAAATCCAAATCGTATTAACGATTTACTGCCGCAGCTTCCCGCGCCGCAGCTGCCTGATCTGGGTGAATACCCAAACGTGTAAGATTAATTCGTCCCTTATTGTCAATTTCGCGCACTTTGACAATGACTTCATCACCCACGGCTACTTCATCCTCCACCTTGCCAACACGGTAGTCAGCGAGTTGGGAAATGTGAATCATTCCTTCCTTGCCAGGGAGAAATTCGACAAAAGCACCAATGGGGATAATCCGAGTCACGCGTCCAGCATAGACATCACCTTCATTGAGCTTGCGGGTCATGCCTTGGATAATATTACGCGCCCTTTTAGCCTTATTTTCATCGACCGCAGAAATTGTGACGGTGCCATCATCTTCGATATCAATTTTGGCTCCGGTTTCTTCGGTAATGCCCTTAATTGTCTTACCACCAGGGCCGATGACTAGACCAATCATTTCTGGATCAATCTTGATAGTCAGCAGGCGTGGAGCATAAGGTGAGGTTTCCGTGCGTGGTGTGTCAATAGTTTGCAACATTTTGTCTAAAATGTGCAATCTTGCTGATTTAGCTTGGTGGATGGCTTGGGCAATCACATCCAAAGACAAACCAGAGATTTTCATATCCATTTGTAAGGCAGTGATCCCCGTATCTGTCCCGGCGACTTTAAAGTCCATGTCACCTAAGAAGTCTTCAATGCCTTGAATGTCTGTGAGGACTCGCACTTCATCCCCTTCTTTAATCAAACCCATAGCAGCACCACTGACGGGTTTGATAATTGGTACACCAGCATCCATTAAAGCTAGGGTAGAACCACACACAGAACCCATCGAGGTGGAACCGTTGGATGATAATACCTCCGAGACTACGCGAATCACGTAGGGGAATTGCTCCTTCGGTGGTAGCACTGGTAGGATGGCTCGTTCTGCCAATGCACCATGACCGATTTCCCGTCTACCTGGGGCGCGGAGTGGCTTGGTTTCTCCCACTGAGAAGGGAGGGAAATTGTAATGATGTAGGTAGCGTTTGGATTGGTCTGTTTGCAGGTCATCGTTGAGATTTTGGGCATCTCCGGGAGTACCGAGGGTACAAGCAGATAATACCTGGGTTAGTCCCCGGTTAAATAAACCGCTACCGTGGACGCGCTTGGGTAAGACACTGACTTGACAAGATACGGGACGGACTTCATCAAGTTTGCGGCCATCCACGCGCACGTTATCTTCAACGATTTGACGGCGCATAAAGTGCTTAGTAATGTCTTTAAAAGTGTTGCCCAAGGCTTTATTATCGGCACTAGCAGCAGCCCGAATGGGGTCATCTTCTGGCAGATCGGCGATCGCTGTGGCAATATTTTCTTTTACGGCATCCAAGGCGGTATCGCGTTCGGTTTTGCCTAAATCAAATTGAGCCAAGATTTTCTTAATTTCATCGCTGGCGCGATCGCGGATATAATTTGCCAGAGTTTGGTCTACTGCTGGTGGTGCTTCCTGCACAATTTCTAGACCAAGTTCTGCTACTAAATCTTGCTGGGCTTTGATTAAATCGCGTACAGCTTCATAGCCAAAATCAATCGCTTCAATAATATCTCGCTCTGGCAATTGGTTAGCCCCTGCTTCCACCATGATCACGCCATGTGGGGAACCGGCTACTATCAAATCCAAGTCTCCAGCTTCAATTTCTGCATAGGTGGGATTGATGATGAAATCATCCCCAACTAAGCCTACCCTGACTGCTGCCATCGGCCCGTTAAAGGGAATTTTAGCAATTAGAGTAGCGATCGAAGCACCTGTCACCGCTAACACGTCCGGTGGTACTAACTCGTCCATCGACAGGGTAAATGCCACAACTTGCAAGTCATCCCGCAACCATGAAGGGAACAAAGGACGCAAGGGACGGTCAATCAAACGACTGGTGAGAATTGCTTTTTCTGGGGGACGGCCTTCCCGGCGCATGATCCCGCCAGGTATTCTCCCTGCCGCGTATAGTCTTTCTTCGTAGTCTACTGTTAGGGGAAGAAAATCAATGCCCTCTCTGGCTGCTGATCGCGTAGCTGTCACCAAAACAGCTGTATCCCCTGATTCTATCAACACAGACCCACCAGCTTGGGGTGCTAGTAAGCCTACCTTCAGTCGAATATCCCTACCATCGAAGGATATTGACTTATCAACTTCTGCCATTCAGCTTTTTTTCCTTCTCTTTCTTTATTCTCTCTCTGTGGCAATCCTAACATTTATGCCTTATGGCTGACTTCTGTTACATACAAAGAGCAACAAGTTGCTCAACGCAAAGCGCGATACATCATCAGCGCATTCACCATCTGCCCATCAGCTAGTTTTGCCGCCTGTGGAATGCTTCCCATGATATCAAAACCTAAAGACTGCCACAGGGTAATTGAGGGTATATTAGTTTCAAATACCAAATTAAACATCACGGCTGCGTAGCCTAGGTTAGCTGCTATCTCTAGCATTGATTCTCCCATCAAGCGACCTATGCCCTGACCTCGCCACCCTGGTTGTACAATGAAACCAGCATTGCAAATATGGCTGCACCGCCCTGGAAAGTTTGGTTTCACATAAAATGATCCCAATACTTCTGGGGGTTTGTGTATGGTATCCTGACCCGATAACCTGACTACAAAGGTATCATGACTCAACCAGTAAGCTGCAAATTCTGCTTGTGATAATGGATGCTGTTGCGGATAGGTTTTACCTTCATCAATTATCAAGTTGAGTAGTGTTCTGACATTTTCATATTCTTGAGGTTTTATATAATCTAGTTCTACTGTTATTCCCTTTTTAAGAATTTTATACACAGGAAAATTCATTATTAATAGTATTGAATATTTTTTAATTGCATATATTGATTCTAGTGCATAATTATTTCAATCTAAACATTAAGCTCTTGTAAGCAAGATTAATAATTTCATTAAAGTCTGAGTAGTTTGAAAATGGCAATTTTACATGGTAGTTGGTTAGTCAAAGAACAGGGTAGTAATTTATTTATTTGGGGTGAGACTTGGCGACCATCACAAATAAATTGGGAATATAACGAAATTCCCCTCAATCCATTCTCTATGAATCAGTCTGAGTTAAGTGAGTGTTTGTGTACAGAGAATCAGGTAATTGCTAATTTTCTACCTCAGCCAGCGAAAAAGTCATCACCTAAAGCAACTAAAGCAGGTAATGCTAAAGAATTGGAGTGGTCAATTAATTCCCAAATAGTTACTTTACCAACTTACATATTAGGAGGGAAAAAAGCAGGTGAAATATTAATTGCCCCTGTACATTCTGCGGCATTAGGTTCTGAAACAGAAGCTCAAGAATATTTGCAGCCTTGGCGAATTGAAGGTTTTTGCCTCAATCCCCTAGACACTATTAAATTTCTAACTTCTCTCCCCTTAAACATTGTGAATGGGGAAAATAGTTTTTTAGGTGGAGATTTAGGCTTTTGGTCACAAATTGCTCGTTGGAGTTTAGATTTAATTTCTAGATCTAAGTTTTTACCAATTATCCAACGCCAAGATCATGGTACTTTTGATACTAAATGGCAAGTGTTGTTAGACAGTGCTATAGATGGAACTCGCTTAGAAAAATTTGCGGCGAAAATGCCATTGGTTTGTCGGACATATCGGGGACTAGAAACTGGGGGAAAATTTAGCTACTCACCGAATTATGTGGATTTTCCGATTAACCCGCAAGAATTAATTTTATCGTTCCTCAACAGTGTGATAGATACCCAAGTGCGGGAGATGTTAAGTAATCAAACTTTGTTAGAACCTAGGGTAATGGCTTCTTTACCATTGGCTGTGCGTCAGTGGTTACAAGGGTTGACTGGTACATCCGGTGCAGTAAATGCCGATGTGATTGGTGTAGAGCGATTAGAAGCGGCGCTGAAAGCTTGGACAATGCCGCTACAATATCAGTTAGCTAGCAAAAATCAATTTCGTACTTGTTTTCAGTTGCGATCGCCACAGCCTGATTCTGGAGAAACTGATTGGATACTGGCTTATTTTTTGCAAGCAGCTGATAATCCAGAATTTTTAGTAGATGGGGCGACAATTTGGCAAAATCCAGTTGAGCAATTAGTTTATCAACATCGCATCGTTGAACAACCCCAAGAAACTTTCTTGCGGGGTTTGGGTTTAGCTTCTCGATTGTATCCTGCGATTGCACCCAGTTTAGAAACTGAATCTCCCCAATTTTGTCGCCTCACCCCTATCCAAGCCTATGAATTTATCAAGTCTGTAGCTTGGCGTTTAGAAGATAGTGGGTTGGGGGTAATTTTACCTCCGAGTTTGGCAAACCGGGAAGGTTGGGCAAACCGCTTGGGTTTAAAAATTTCTGCTGAAACCTCTAAGAAAAAGCAGGGGCGTTTGGGTTTGCAAAGTTTACTGAATTTTCAATGGCAATTAGCTATTGGTGGGCAGACAATTTCTAAAGCTGAATTTGATCGCTTAGTGGCTTTAAATAGCCCATTGGTAGAAATTAACGGTGAGTGGGTAGAATTGCGTCCCCAAGATATTAAGACAGCCCAAAACTTTTTCGCCTCTCGCAAAGAACAAATGTCCCTGTCTTTAGAAGATGCTTTGCGTCTGAGTACCGGGGATACTCAGGTGATTGAAAAATTACCAGTAGTCAGCTTTGAAGCCTCTGGAGCTTTACAAGAATTAATTGGGGCTTTAACTAATAATCAGGCTATTGCACCTTTACCTACACCAGCCAGTTTCCAAGGAAAGTTACGCCCTTATCAAGAAAGGGGTGCGGCTTGGTTAGCTTTTTTAGAACGTTGGGGTTTAGGTGCGTGTCTCGCGGACGATATGGGACTGGGCAAAACGATTCAGTTCATTGCCTTTTTGCTACACCTGAAGGAACAGGAAGCAATAGAAAAACCAACTTTACTTGTTTGCCCAACTTCTGTTTTAGGTAACTGGGAACGAGAAGTTAAAAAATTTGCTCCCACGCTAAAAGCTATGCAGTATCACGGTGATAAAAGACCTAAAGGTAAGGCCTTTCAAGAAGCAGTCAAAAAGCATGATTTAGTCATCACCAGTTACTCATTAATTCATCGTGATTTGAAATCTTTACAGGGGATTGATTGGCAAATAATTGTGCTTGATGAAGCCCAAAATGTGAAAAATTCCGAAGCCAAGCAATCACAAGCAGTCAGGCAATTAGAATCCACATTTCGCATTGCTTTAACGGGTACACCAGTAGAAAATAGACTACAAGAATTGTGGTCTATTATAGATTTTCTCAATCCCGGTTATTTAGGCAATCGGCAATTCTTTCAACGGCGTTTTGCTATGCCAATTGAAAAGTATGGTGATGCAGCTTCCTTAAATCAATTACGTTCTTTAGTGCAACCTTTTATTTTACGTCGCCTCAAAACTGACAGAAATATTATTCAAGACTTGCCAGAAAAGCAAGAAATGACGGTATTTTGTGGCTTGACTACGGAACAAGCTACTCTTTATCAACAAGTAGTAGAAGCATCTTTAGCAGAAATCGATTCATCGACAGGATTGCAACGCCGAGGAATGATTTTAGCTTTATTAGTGAAGCTGAAACAGATTTGTAATCACCCAGCCCAGTATTTGAAAGCAGCAAATTTAGCACAACATCATTCAGCTAAATTACAACGGTTAGAAGAGATGTTAGAAATAGTTTTAGCAGAAGGCGATGCCTACGGCACTGCTAAAGCAGGACGGGCTTTAATCTTCACCCAATTTGCTGAATGGGGTAAACTGCTCAAACCTCACTTAGAAAAGCAACTCGGACGCGAAATATTGTTTTTATATGGTAGTACCACCAAAAAGCAAAGAGAGGAAATTATTGACCGTTTCCAACACGACCCCCAAGGGCCACCTATCATGATTTTGTCACTCAAAGCTGGTGGTGTCGGCTTAAATTTAACCAGAGCTAATCATGTATTCCACTTTGATAGATGGTGGAATCCAGCCGTAGAAAATCAAGCCACAGACCGGGTATTTCGCATTGGTCAAACCCGTAATGTGCAAGTACATAAATTCGTTTGCACCGGCACATTAGAAGAAAAAATTCATGACATGATTGAAAGCAAAAAACAACTAGCAGAACAAGTAGTTGATGCAGGGGAAGAATGGTTAACAGAACTAGATACAGACCAACTTCGTAACTTACTAATATTAGATCGTAGCGCCGTCATCGAAGAAGATTCAGAATAAAAACAGAATACAGGGTGTGAAAATAGACTAGGTAAACAAACAATAATCATAAGTTATTCACCCAATCCCCAGTCCCTAATTATGACAAACACAACATTACAAGCAAGCCGTGAATGGTGGTCACAAAGATGGCTAGAATTACTCGATTCCTACCGCTTTAAAAAACGCTTAGAACGTGCTAGAAATTATTCGCGTCAAGGAAATGTTCTCAGCATTGAATTCAAAGGCGCGAAAGTATTAGCCAAAGTCCAAGGTAGTGAAGTAGAGCCTTACACAGTTTCACTTTACCTTGATTCATTTACTGATGAAGAATGGGGATATGTAATTGAAACTATGTCAAAAAAAGCTGTTTTTCCGGCTAAATTATTAGCAGGAGAAATGCCCCAAAATATTGAAGAAGTATTCACATCAAATGGGCTGTCTTTGTTTCCATTTACCCTAGGTGATGTTCACAGTAAATGTTCTTGTCCTGATAAAGCCAACCCTTGTAAACATATTGGTGCAGTTTACTATCAATTAGGCGATCGCTTCAGTGAAGACCCATTTGTATTATTTCAATTACGGGGATGTACTAAAGAACAGATTATCACTGATTTACGTCAGCTACGTGGTGAGAAACTAGAAGTTAATACCACTGTCAAGCCCGAAGAACAAAAGCCGATTTCCCATCCCCAATATAGTGTCAATCTGGATTCTTTCTGGCAATATCATGAGCCGCTAGAGTCTTCCTTGGTAGTAATTACGCCATCTATGAGTGAAACAGTTTTAGATGTATTGGGGCCAATTCCGCTTAGTAAAACGGAAGATGAGGTGAAAAATGTCACTTCTGGTGATGTAGTCACGAACTATTTGCAGACGCTGTACAAAGAAGTTAGTCAGAAGGCTATGTTAGCAGCAATGAATGTGGGAGGCGGTTGATTTAGCCAATCATTAAGCGATCGCCTACCACTATCTGAGAGAATGTTAGCGATCGCCATTTTAATCAATTAGGTTAAACCTAGCCCAAATTTTACTGGCCAAACTCCAGCCTAGCTTGTTCAACTAAATCTGCTGTAACAATATCTTGTTCTGCTTGACGCGCCAATTGCTCAATTCTAGCTTTAGCTTGAGCGCGGACAAAAAAGGGTATATTTTTTAACTTTACTTTAGCTTCAGATGTCCAGCGCAAAGCATCAGTAAAATCAGATTCTCTCATATTACTTATCCCCCTTTATTGAATCGAAGTTTTCGATTAGCCTTGATCACACCAAGCTCTTAACAAAACTTAATTCAGATGCCTGTGAATTATTTCATCAATCAAAGCTTCTAAATTTTTTCATATATATCTGATTGTGTCACAACTAGACGCGCATAACGCTCATCGACATCAAAAGCTTCCTCTGTGCAAATTCCCCATTCCCTACTTCCTATTACCTCAAAAAAAAAGGCTCTTGTTGTTACACAAGAGCCTCAAAAGCGTTCGATTGTCAGTGATGAAATAAACTTTAGAACCTAGTCAAGGTCAGGCATGGACATTGCTGGTTCATTCTCACGGTCAATACCTTTCTCAAAACCACCAGCAGCTGCACGAGCGCGTCCAGCGTGCCACAAGTGTCCAATGAGGAAGAAGAAACCTAATACGAAGTGAGAAGTTGCCAACCATGCACGAGGAGACACATAGTTGAAGGAGTTAATTTCAGTAGCCACGCCACCTACAGAGTTCAAAGAACCCAGAGGAGCATGAGTCATATATTCAGCAGCGCGACGAGCTTGCCAAGGCTGAATGTCATTTTTGATTTTTTCTAGGTCAAGACCGTTGGGGCCACGCAGAGGCTCTAACCAAGGACCACGGAAATCCCAGAAGCGCATGGTTTCACCACCGAAGATGATTTCACCGGTAGGAGAGCGCATCAAGTATTTACCTAGACCTGTGGGGCCTTGAGCAGAACCAACGTTAGCACCTAAGCGTTGGTCACGAATCAAGAAGGTTAAAGCTTGGGCTTGAGAAGCTTCAGGGCCAGTGGGGCCGAAGAATTCGCTGGGGTAAACGGTGTTGTTGTACCAAACCATACAAGAAGCGATAAAGCCCATTAAGGACAAAGCGCCTAAGCTGTAGGAAAGGTAAGCCTCACCAGACCAGATGAACGCACGACGCGCCCAACCAAAAGGCTTAGTGAAGATGTGCCAAATACCACCAGAGATACAAATTAAGGCAATCCAGATGTGACCGCCGATGACATCTTCCATGTTATCTACGCTGACAATCCAGCCTTCGCCACCAAAAGGAGCTTTGATCAGATAACCGAAGATAACAGCAGGGTTTAGGGTTGGATTGGTGATAACGCGAACATCACCACCACCAGGGGCCCAGGTGTCGTACACGCCACCGAAGAACATAGCCTTCAGGACTAACAGCAATGCACCACAGCCCAAGATGATCAGGTGGAAACCGATGATGTTGGTCATCTTGTTCTTGTCTTTCCAGTCATAACCAAAGAAAGAGGAATATTCTTCTAAGGTTTCTGGGCCACGAACAGCGTGATAGATACCACCGAAGCCCAAGACTGCGGAAGAAATCAGGTGAAGTACACCAACTACGAAGTAAGGGAAGGTGTCGATCACTTCACCACCGGTGCCAACACCCCAACCGAGGGTAGCAATATGAGGCAGCAGGATTAGTCCCTGCTCGTACATTGGTTTTTCTGGAATGAAGTGAGCGACTTCAAACAGGGTCATCGCTCCAGCCCAGAATACAATCAAACCAGCGTGAGCAACATGAGCGCCCAGTAGTTTACCAGATAAGTTGATGAGACGAGCATTACCAGACCACCAAGCAAAACCGGTGGATTCTTGGTCGCGTCCGCCGCCCATGACGGCAGTTCTATTAGAGAGCGTTACCACGGGGTAGTACCTCTTCGGGGAATACAAATTTTTCGTGGGGTTGGTCTTGAGGAGCCATCCAAGCGCGGATACCCTCGTTCAACAAAATGTTTTTGGTATAGAAGGTTTCAAATTCGGGGTCTTCTGCCGCACGCAATTCTTGCGATACGAAGTCATACGCCCGCAGGTTGAGTGCTAAACCGACAATACCGACAGCACTCATCCACAAACCAGTTACTGGTACGAACAACATGAAGAAGTGCAACCAGCGTTTGTTGGAGAAAGCAATCCCGAAAATCTGTGACCAGAAACGGTTTGCTGTCACCATGGAATAGGTTTCTTCTGCTTGGGTGGGGTTGAAGGCGCGGAAGGTGTTAGCACCGTCGCCGTCTTCAAATAGGGTGTTTTCTACGGTGGCACCGTGAATCGCACACAATAGCGCCCCACCGAGTACACCCGCTACACCCATCATGTGGAAGGGGTTGAGTGTCCAGTTGTGGAAACCTTGCAGGAATAACAAGAACCGGAAAATGGCTGCTACACCGAAGCTGGGTGCGAAGAACCAGGAGGATTGTCCCAAGGGGTACATCAAGAACACGCTGACGAATACCGCGATGGGGGCTGAGAATGCTAGGGCGTTGTAGGGACGGATGCCTACTAACCGCGCAATCTCAAATTGCCGCAACATGAAGCCGATTAAACCAAAGGCTCCGTGTAGGGCTACGAAGGGCCATAATCCACCTAGTTGACACCAACGGGTGAAGTCCCCTTGGGCTTCTGGTCCCCACAGCAACAACAGGGAGTGTCCCATGCTGTCGGCGGGGCTAGATACTGCTACTGTCAAGAAGTTACAGCCTTCTAGGTAGGATGAGGCTAGTCCGTGGGTGTACCAGGAGGTGACGAAGGTTGTGCCGGTGAGCCAACCGCCTAGTGCGAGGAAGGCGCAGGGGAATAATAATATCCCTGACCAACCTACGAATACGAAGCGATCGCGCTTCAACCAGTCGTCTAGTACGTCAAACCACCCTCTACTGGGGGCGCGTCCTACTGCGATGGTCATCTAACTAAAATCCTCTTTTTACTAAAATTGCAACGTTTCCGAGGAAATAACGTTTTTTTAGACACCCTCAGCAGGTTTATAATTGCTGAGTTCCTGAGATGCTACCGCCTGATCAAGTTGGCATTTCTCAGAGATATATCGTTACACGTATCACGAGCTAGTTACCTAGCTTGTGGTAACTTAATGTTTCTTAACTTATCACATTGTTCGGGTTTTCGCTCAATTCACGTAGAGGAATCCAGTATTTAACACGAACCTATTAAATACTATCAATATCAGAATTTTAACAATTTGACACACCTTTTCTCAGAAATCTTATGACTGGGGAGTGGGAAGTGGGTGAGCAGGAGAGCAGGGGAGTACGTGAGCAGAGGAGATTTTTTGGCAAGAATTCTTTAATTTTGAATTTTGTAGGCGCAAGCCTTCCCTACGGAGGCGTTAGCCTAGTCGTAGACTATTTTGAATTTTGAATTGATTTATGCCCAACATTTAACTTGCAAGACATCCTGTTCAAATGGCAGACTTTTAGAAAAGGGAAGCACTCACAGGCCAAGGTAGTTCAATGACGGCATCAACAACAGTTAACAAAGGCGATTCACCTAACGGCGATAGCTCCGCTTCACGCCTCCTACATCAAAAGGTTCTCGGTTCTCGTCGGTTTAGCAACTACTGGTGGGCAACTATTGTCACAATGGGAGCTAGTGGCTTTTTATTGGCTGGGATATCGAGTTATTTAAACGTAAATTTACTCATAGTTACCGATCCATCTCAATTAGTCTTTGTCCCTCAAGGGCTGGTGATGGGGTTATATGGTTCGGCTGGTCTGCTTTTAGCATTGTACCTGTGGCTAGCTATCCTCTGGGACTTAGGCGGCGGTTACAACGATTTCAATAAAGAAACTGGTTACATCAAAATCTTTCGTTGGGGCTTTCCTGGCAAAAATCGCCGGATTGAAATTGATTCCCGCATTCAAGATGCACAAGCTGTGCGGATAGATATCCAAGAAGGTTTAAATCCTCGTCGCGCCCTATATCTCCGTGTTAAAGGTCGCCGAGATATTCCCTTGACAAGGGTAGGACAACCGTTACCCATAGCAGAGTTAGAAACCCAAGGTGCAGAGTTAGCTCGTTTTTTGGGTGTACCGTTGGAAGGGTTGTAAGCACAGGTGACAGGTGACAGGTGACAGGTGACAGAGGAGTAGAGGAGAATATTGTCCTCAATCCCCAATCCCCAATCCCTAACATCAAAAAGAGGCTAAGATACACTGGTTGAGTCAGTAACTGGCAATGCGGTTAAAAGTTTCACAATTCTTAGTTGCGCTTTTGATGATTGGTTCTTTGATGTTGGGAAGCTGTTCTCCACAGCAAGTAAGCTCTGATTCTTCCCCAGCATCAACAACAACCGAAACAACCACAACAAATACTGAAGCAACATCTGTATCGGAAACAATAAGTGAGAGTATTCCAGGAATGAACAATCTACCACGCCTCGATGGCAAAGCTACCGTGGAGATGAGGGTGAATGGCTCGCCAATTACTATCGAAGTAGACGGTACTAATGCCCCGATTACAGCCGGCAACTTTGTTGATTTAGTGCAGAAGGGTGTGTACGATGGCACAATGTTCCATAGAGTTGTCAGAGATCCCCAACCTTTTGTAGTGCAGGGGGGCGATCCTCAAAGTAAAGACCCGAAAACTCCTGTGCAACTTTTGGGAACTGGTGGTTATAGTGACCCAAAAACTGGCGCACGTTATATTCCTTTGGAAATTAAGCCCAAAGGAGAACAAAACCCAATCTATAGTAAAACCTTTGAATCGGCTCGTGTGACCAAGCAACCAGAGTTACAGCATAAACAAGGTGCGGTAGCAATGGCGCGATCGCAGCAACCAGATTCTGCTTCTTCTCAGTTTTATTTTGCTTTAGCTGACTTAGGATTTTTAGATGGTAACTATGCGGTTTTTGGTTATGTCACCAATGGCTTTGATGTAGTTAACAAGATTCAGCAAGGCGATCGCATTGAATCGGCGAAAGTCACTCAAGGGGCTGAAAATTTAAAAACTCCGCAATAGTGATTGGAGAATAGGGAGTAGGGAGTAGGGAGTTGTGAGAGAAGTAATATCACAATTTTTGTCAATTTCCTATTCCCCATTCCCCATTCCCCATTCCCTAAATCTAAAATTGATTGAAGTTGTTATCACCGGTATTGGACTGGTTTCCGCTTTGGGTAAAAGCTTAGAGGAGAGTTGGCAAAAATTAATTGCTGGTAAATCTGGAATTCAACAGCATCAAATATTTCCAGAGTTAGCACCTATCCCTCTAGGCTTGATTGGTACGAAACCAGCTAAGTTGAAAACATTAACCCAACAGGTTGTAGTTGCAGCCATTGAAGATGCTGGTTTATCTTTACCTTTGCCTGATTGTGCTGTAGTTATTGGCTCAAGTCGTAGCCATCAGGCATCATGGGAAAATTTGGCACGGCAAACAAATGAGAAATATCTCAACCAATACTCATGGGCTACGGAAGAGAAGTTAGAGGATTGGTTAGAATTTTTACCCCATATGAATGCGATCGCAACTGCAAGGCAAATTGGGGCAACAGGAATAGTGTTAGCACCGATGGCAGCTTGTGCTACAGGAATTTGGGCGATTTCCCAAGCAGCTTTTTTGATTCAGACAGGGCAATGTCAACGAGCGATCGCTGGGGCTGTAGAAGCACCAATTACACCCCTAACTATCTCAGGATTTCAACAGATGGGGGCTTTAGCTAAAACAGGAGCTTATCCCTTTGATATCAACCGTGAAGGCTTGGTATTAGGTGAAGGGGCGGCTGTGTTTGTCTTGGAATCAAGAGAGTTAGCCCAGCAGCGTCAAGCCAAAATTTATGGTCAAGTGCTGGGTTTTGGTTTCACCGCAGACGCATATCATAGCAATCAGCCAGACTTGGAAGGTAGGGGTGCGATCGCTGCTATCAAGCAAAGTTTAGAACGTTCTCACCTCACACCCCAGGATATAGATTACATTCATACTCACGGTACAGCTACCCCACTCAACGATCGCGTAGAAAGCAAAGTCATAAAAAAGCTATTTCCTGATCAAGTACCAATTAGTTCTACTAAAGGAGCTACAGGTCACACTCTAGGGGCATCAGGAGCTTTAGGAGTAGCTTTTACATTGTTAGCTATGCAACAGCAAATTTTGCCTCCCTGCGTAGGATTACATAAGCCAGAATTTGATTTAAATATAGTTAGGACAGCACTTCACCATCCTATCCGGCAAACATTATGTTTCAGCTTTGGTTTTGGTGGACAAAATGCAGTGATTGTGTTAAGCAAATCTTAACTTTAACAGTTTTGTCATCAATCCCACAAAAATCTGGGAATTTAAGAATTTTTTTACAAAACCGAGATTAGAAGAAATCGATATGATAGAAAAGTCGATAAAACTTAAAAAATATTCATCAAATGCTGATTGACTCCTCTGGCTTGTCCAAGGTGAAAGACTCAGTAACAGAAAAAATTTTCTTCGGCAATGAACCAACTGCCGAGTTAATTGCTATTCTGACCGTTTACTTTGTGCAAGGAATTTTAGGGTTGGCGCGTTTAGCTGTCAGCTTTTTCCTCAAAGATGAATTGTTACTGAGTCCAGTTCAGGTGTCAGCCCTATTGGGAATTGTCGCCTTACCGTGGATTATCAAGCCAATGTTTGGCTTTATCTCAGATGGCTTGCCCATATTTGGCTACCGTCGCCGTCCTTACTTAATCCTATCGGGATTATTAGGTACTATTTCTTGGGTGAGTTTGGCCACCATAGTACATGATCGCTGGGCGGCAACGATCGCGATCGCTCTCGGTTCTCTCTCCGTCGCCGTTAGTGATGTGATTGTTGATTCCCTAGTTGTCGAACGGGCAAGGGTAGAATCACAAGCAGATGCCGGTTCTCTACAGTCATTATGTTGGGGTGCTTCCGCAGTAGGCGGATTAATCACAGCATATTTTAGCGGTCTGCTTCTCGAACACTTCACTACCCGCACTGTCTTTGGGATTACTGCTTCATTTCCCCTGATTGTCTCCTGTATCGCTTGGTTAATTGCTGAATCTCCCGTAAGTAAAGATAGCAACGGCAACACCAACACATTAAGCATCAAGCATCAAATAGGACAACTACGTCAAGCCATTACCCAAAAAACTATATGGCTACCGACCGCATTTGTCTTTATCTGGCAAGCCACCCCAACAGCTGACTCTGCCTTTTTCTTCTTCACCACTAACGAACTTCACTTTGCGCCAGAATTTTTAGGGCGGGTGCGTTTAGTAACCAGTATTGCTTCTTTAATTGGCATTTGGATTTTTCAACGCTTCCTCAAAAGTGTGCCATTTAGAGTCATTTTTGCTTGGAGTACAGTCATCTCCGCCGTTTTGGGCATGACAATGCTACTGTTGGTGACACATACAAACCGAGCTTTGGGCATAGATGATCACTGGTTTAGTCTTGGTGATAGCTTGATTCTCACTGTGATGGGGCAAATTGCCTATATGCCTGTGTTAGTCCTAGCAGCGCGACTCTGCCCCCCTGGAGTAGAAGCCACCCTATTTGCTTTGTTGATGTCAGTATCTAACTTAGCGGGGATGGTTTCCTACGAATTTGGAGCTATCATCATGCACTGGTTGGGAATTACCGAAACCAATTTTGATTTGCTATGGCTTTTGGTATTGATTACTAATCTTAGTACCCTGTTACCCTTACCGTTTCTGAATTGGCTACCAGGTGATGATTCACAAACCCAGACATCAATCACTGAAGAACCGAAATTAACATCCAATTTAATCTCTGGGTTGATGGTGAGAGAGGCAGAATCAGAAGCGGTTGAGTAAGGATATCTCAACATCTTAAGAGGGGAATTATCAAAAAAATATCACCGTGCATAATTTGCCAATAAAGCTGGCAAAACTCAATATTCATGGATTGTTTTTTATAGCCATTTGAAAAAATCACACATTAAACACTTGTAAAGACACGATACACCTTCTGATGGATTGTCATTAAAAATATGCAAACTTTGAAAAATTCAGAAACAGCAGTTTTAGAAAAATCATATACTCGTGAAGATTGGCAGAGAGGCTATGAATCCCTTACCCAAGAATTTGATTATTGGATTGATGAGGTAGAAGGAGAAATTCCTCCTGAACTGCAAGGCACATTGTTGAGAAATGGGCCGGGATTATTTGATGTCAATGGGCAACCAATCCATCATCCTTTTGATGGTGATGGGATGATTAGCCGTATTACTTTTGTGAATGGACGCGCTCATTTTCGTAATCGCTTTGTCAGAACTACAGGTTATTTGGCAGAACAAAAAGCTGGGAAAATTCTCTATCGTGGTGTCTTTGGTACGCAAAAACCTGGTGGTTTGTTAGCTAACATCTTTGATTTTCAAATCAAAAACATTGCCAATACAAATGTTATTTATTGGGGGAATAAACTTTTGGCATTGTGGGAAGCTGCTGAACCCCACCTGCTTGATCCTTACACCCTCGAAACTTTAGGGAAAGAACATTTCGATGGAGTTTTGGCAGAGGGTGAAGCGTTTAGCGCCCATCCCCGCTTTGATCCTAGTTGCATTCAAGATGGCGGCTCCCCTTGTCTAGTCAATTTTTCGATTAAACCGGGATTATCTACTACCATTACTATTTTTGAGTTAGACCCAGGTGGTAAAGTTATCAGAAAGCAAGCCCATAGCGTTCCGGGTTTTTGTTTTATTCACGATTTTGTCATTACTCCCCATCACTGCATCTTCTTTCAAAACCCTGTAGTTTTCAATCCTATACCTTTTGCTTTAGGGATACGTGCGGCAGGGGAATGTATTAAATTTCAGCCTAATCAACCAACTAAAATTATCATCATTCCTCGCTTTCCAAATGGTGAAAATACGGGAGTAAAAATTTTAGAAACACAATCAGGTTTTGTATTTCACCACGTTAACGCTTTTACTGTGGGGAATGAAATATTTATTGACTCCATTTGCTATGATTCATTACCAGAAGTAGAACCAGAAAGCGATTTTCGCCAAGTTGATTTTGATGCGAATTCTCCTGGTCAACTCTGGCGTTTTCGTGTCAATCTTCAGGATGGGAAAGTAGAACGTCATTTAATTGAGGCTCGTTCCTGCGAGTTTCCTAGTATACATCCGGCTCATGTGGGACGCACCTATAGATATATGTATATAGGGGCATCTCATGCAGAGATGGGTAATGCACCACTGCAAGCAGTGCTGAAAATTGATTTAGAGTCTGGAGAAAGACAACTGTGGAGTGCTGCACCCCGTGGTTTTATGGGTGAGCCAATTTTTGTACCACGTCCCAATGCTCAAACAGAAGATGATGGCTGCGTACTAGCTTTAGTTTATGATGCTGCTCATCATCGCTCAGATGTGGTGATTTTAGATGCTCGTGATTTGAACAGAGGTGCCATCGCTCGACTACACCTAAAACATCATATCCCCTATGGTCTACACGGTAACTTTACCTCACAAATTTTTACCCCAAATTGATCCCTTGATGATTTCGCACCATAGATAAAAGCCAACAATCATTTTTGGCTGGGATCTGTGGTTTTCTAAACACAAAATAAAATTGTAACAAAAACTACAAAATTCCGAATTTTCTCAAAAACACAAGGTAGGCTAGGCATATATGTATCCGGTTCGCTAAAAACCGCGATTAGGAGAAAATCTTATGGTTTCAACCCCTATCACTCCTTTAGAAGCTGCTACTCCAGCACATATTTGTCCATTTGACCAAGCTTGTAGTTATTTAGAAGCAGCAGGGAAAGAATTAAGGCTAGATCAAGGTGTCCTAGAAATTCTCAGCCACCCGCGTAAGGTAGTGACAGTTTCCATCCCTGTGAAGCTAGACAATGGCGACATTCGGGTGCTAGCAGGACATCGAGTACAACATTCTGATGTTTTAGGCCCCTACAAAGGCGGAACTCGATACCATCCGGCTGTCACGCTACGAGAAGTATCAGCTTTAGCTATGCTGATGACTTGGAAATGTGCGCTGTTGGGTATACCTTACGGTGGTGCTAAGGGAGGTATTGCGATCGATCCAGAAAACTACAGTGTAGGTGAATTAGAACGGATAACTCGCCGCTATACTAGCGAATTAATTAAAGATATTGGTCCCTCAGTAGACATACCTGCACCAGATATGGGAACCTCCGCCCGTGAAATGGCTTGGATGATGGATACCTACTCAGTGAATGTAGGTCATGCTGTACCCGGAGTTGTCACTGGTAAACCGTTGTCTATCGGTGGTTCACTGGGGCGGGAAATGGCTACTGGACGGGGTGTGATGATTATTGTCCGGGAAGCACTAGCGGACATGGGCAAATCTCTGGAGGGAATACGAGTAGTTATCCAAGGGTTTGGGAATGTGGGAGGTGCAGCAGCTGAATTACTTTACCAAGCAGGCGCTAAAATTATTGCCGTTTCAACTGCTACAGGTGGTGTATATTCATCTCATGGTCTGGATATTCCCGCATTAAAAGCTTATGCTGCCGATAATCGTAAAAGTGTAGTAGGCTTCCCCAAAGCATCGGCTATTAGCAATGCAGAGTTACTAACTTTGCGTTGTGACGTTTTAATCCCAGCCGCCTTAGAAAATCAAATCACAGAAGAAAATGCCCACGAAGTAAGGGCGCAAATTGTTGCAGAAGCAGCCAACGGCCCAGTAACTTTGGAAGCTAACCGAATTTTAGAAGCGCGTGGTGTGACTGTATTACCCGACATTCTGGCAAATGCTGGCGGTGTGGTGGTGAGTTACCTAGAGTGGGTGCAAGGTCTTTCTTACCTATTTTGGGATGAGATCCGTGTCAACCGCGAAATGGAACACTTGATGGTGCAAGCATATCAGCAGGTGATTGAACAATCTCAGGTGCGGCAAGTTCCCTTAAGGTTAGCAGCCTATACTCTGGGAGTAGGTAGAGTAGCCCAAGCACTAAATGATAGGGGTCTCTATCCTTAAGAGGTTGTTTGAAAAGTCCCTGGTGATGTATCAAATACTTTCAGATCCCCCTAAATCCCCCTTAAAAAGCTATCCATTATAAACATCTTTCTTAACATTTCGAGAGTATGAACTCACGTCTCTAGAACCCTGATTCGTTCGTTTTTCATTCTCAATAAAAACACTGTTTTAGCGAGAAGAATAAATGATGATTTGTCAAGTATGCTTAAAGTTTCAGTCCTTAAGATGCTTATAGAGCAAGGGTTTTAAGATTGTAAAGAAAGATGTGGGTAACGCATAGCTTAAAAAGGGGGACTTTGATTCTATTTCCCCCCTTTTTAATTGGCAGGCCTTGATAATGTGCTTAATAAAAGTTGAGCAATTTGCTGATTGATATTAGCTACATCAAAACGCTGACTAGCGTTAGTTCTGGCATTACTAGCTATAGTTGCAGTTGTCTGTTTCTCTTGTAGACAAGTATTAATAATTTGTGCCAGTTCTTGAGAATCTCCAGGCGTAGTTAAAAAACCATTAACCCCATGTTCTACTAATTCTGTAGCACCGCCAGCTTGAGCGGCAACTACAGGCCTACCACACAACATCGCTTCTACAATCACTCTGCCAAAAGGTTCTGGTGCAGTGGAAGTATGGGCAACTAAATCACAAGCTGCCATTAACTGAGGAATATCAGAACGGAATCCCAGAAATTTCACCCGATTTTCTAGCCCTAGTTTGGCAATTTGTTGATGTAGTTCTTTAACATAATCTTGTTCACCAAACAGAGCATCACCAACTAAAAGTGCTGTCACTTGAGATGGACATTGGGCAAGTGCATCTATTAAAATATGCTGCCCCTTCCAAGGTGAAAGCCTGCTAAAGTGTCCAACTACAAATTTATTTTCTACTCCTAATTGTTGCCGCAGTTTTTGAATATCATCTTCACAGGTTTGATAATTTTTTAAATCAAAACCGTTATAGACGACTTGAGTCAGTTCTGCCCGTCCTCCTGCTTGGACAAATGCTGTTTGACTAGCTTGAGAATTAGCGATGACTAATGCAGCAAAACGATTAGCTAAATTAATGGCAATGCGAAGGTTAGTTTGGCTAAAGTGATCTGATGAAAGAATATCATGTAAATGATAAACCAAAGGACGACGAGCTAAAAAACTGGCGATCGCTCCAATCACTAATGCTTTTTGAGTATTGGCATAGATTACATCATATTTTTTAGCTTTTTCGGCTACCTTGATGATGAGGGGGGCAAGTTGTGCCAAGCTGCTAAATGCTTGGAATAAATTACTTTGTTTACGAACTTGAATTTTTTGGGTTGTTAAAACTTCAACTGGGATATGATTCTGTTCTAGTAAGGTTTTAAAAGAGCCATCAGCAAACAAGCCAACTAAAGCGCGATCGCGGTAAGGTTTGGCAATATCAATTAAGCATAATTCTGCACCACCTGGTTTACCACTTTGGTCTAGAAATAAAATTTTCATACCAAATAAATTATTGATGTTTTCATTATTAAATGAGGCAGAAAGAAAGAAGTAGAGGAGCAGGGGAGAGGGGAGAGAATTTTACCGTAATGCCCAATCCCCAGTCCTCAATCTCTCTTAGGGTGGAGTTAAAGACATAGACAAATGAGTTAAATTTCTATTGTTTGTATGTTGATTTCTGAGTGTAATACTACCAGTCAACTGTTCAACAACATATTCTGCTACAACAGTTTCTGAGCATTTATTCTGCCACCAATTGAGAGATTTATAGTGCATTTCTTGCATAAATTGTGGATTACGTAATAGCTTTTCTAAAACTTTTTCCCACTCTCGCCAATTCTTAATTTGAATAACAGGCGCTCCATCCAAATACCACCGTGAAGGTAAAGCTTCTGTGACGACAACGCAACCATATTTCATCCCTTCAAACAGACGAGTTGTTTCAAAAGATGTCCCTCTCGGCACAAGACAGATTTTTGTATCCATCATAATTTCACAATAGCTGCGTTCATCTTCACTGGTTCTATTGTGAAAACCAGCCGTGACTGCTAATTCAACATTAAAATGGCGATGGCGGCGCTGAAATTTCTTGATATTTGATATCATGAGTTTTCGCGCCAAGCTTTTAGGAGTTCCTAACCAATATTTTAAAGACCAAATTGGGTAAGGTACGTGTACAACACTACCAGAAAAATAAGTATCGTAAAGACGTTCTTCTAGAGGCTTAATTGGTAAATTTTTGGAATTGTTGTACCCTAAAGGAAGGTCATAAATTGGTGTAACTTTACCTTTACCTAGTAACCAACTTTTCAACTTTTGGAATTGGTAATTGGCTACTCCAGGGAAGGAAACAACTAAGATTCTGAGAAATTGCATCAATGTGAGCAAGTTCAATAAAGAAGGCTGAAGTAAAGGATTGCATCCTAAAATTGGACGTGTACCTATGCACTTAAATACAGCTCTGACTTTATGAAAATACTTTGGTGTACGATACCATTCGTCTCCAATGACAAAAACTACTACATTTTGACCGTATGATGGGAGTTCATCCATTTCATCCCAGGTGACATAAAAGATTAAATCACTAATAGCTGAACTTTGTTCTATAGCTTGAAATACTTTACCAAAATAATCAGTTAAACCAAATTGAACTGGTGGCTTGTTGTCGTATATATCCCAAGGAATTGGGGTTTGACCTTTTTTGAGATAGATATAGTATTGATTCGCAAGTGTATTTCTCACAGGCATAGGGATTATATCTCCAGTGTAAAATTCAGCTACTTGGTGAAAATTCCAGAGATGTTACTTAGCTATTAAATTGTGATTGAGACAATTACTTTTTAAGCCAAGATAACTTGACGCACTTGTTGACCGATTTTTTGCCAATTGAAATGAGTCGCAGCATACTGACGACAATCTTGTCGTGAAGGCGTTGGTATTTGTCCTAGCAATATCTGCTCTAATTTTTTGGCAATAGCTGAGACTTCGGTAGAAGTGGTGATTAACTCTGGTGAGAAGGGTTTTAAAATCTCTGGCATACCCCCGATTGGTGTACACAATACGGGAGTTCCACAAGCTAAAGATTCCAGAATTGCTAATCCAAACCCTTCAAAAGATTGACTAGGCATAACAGTTAAATTAGCAGCTTGGTAAGCTATTGGCAACTGTTCATCTGGGAGAAAGCCTAAAAATTTGACATTGTTCTCTAAACCTAATTCTTTAGCTTGTTGTTCTAGGATAGTTTGTAGATGACCTCGACCTGCGATCGCCAACCAAACATCAGCTATTTTTGGTTTAATAATTGCTATAGCTGCCAACAGTTTATCTAGTCCCATACGATTAACTAAACGCCGGGATGTAAATAAAATTGGGCGATCCTCTGGCCAGCCTAACTGCTGACGTGCTACTGTTTGTGGCAGTTTCGGTTGGAATTTATCGATATTAACACCACCGGGAATAATATGGATTTGATTCCATGAAACTTCATATTGTTTATGTAAAATATTGCCAAAAGCTTTACTAAGAACTATGAAGCGATCGCAGCTATTATAAGTAGTTTGTTCTATCAACCGACGCTTGAGGAAAATGCTCAGTTGATTATTAACCATCTCCTGTTTACTTTCCGAAGCCCAAGGCCCATGAAAGTTAAATGTAATCGGCACTCCTTGGGGTAAAATATCTAAAATCGGAAAGCTATATAATGCAAAATGTAAATTAATCGCATCCGGTTTGCTGATTCTAGTCTTTTGGAAATTAGTACGAATAGACCAAAGTCGTTGCCAAATTGAACTATCTGGTGATGCTAAGTTAGTCAGCCTAATTGGCAAATTTACCTCTGTTTCTGGTAGACCAACTCCACATAATTCTACCTGGTCTTGATGATTTGCTAGTGTATGAATTAGCTCATAAACATATCTTTCTAATCCTCCAGGTGTTTTAGGAAACCAGCCTGTTCCTAGAGTCAGAATAGAAGCAGATTGTGAATTAAAATTAGTTTTTTTATCTTCCACTACTTATCTCCTAATTGGTATTTGGCATGGATAAGTTTATTTTTATACCAAGCTAAGGTTATTTTTTACATATAACAGTATATGAATACTGTTTAGTATTTATATTCTGTTATTCTCTAGTTAATCAGTAAGCTTCGGTTCTTACCAAATGGAGATTTTGTATGAAATTATCTACGGTTTAAAAATTTTATTAATCAAAACTTTAAAATGGCAAAATTAGATATGAATTATCTGTTTTCACAAGACTTTGATTTATAACTGGTTTAAACACCTTTGTCAATTGTGTGTTGATAGCAACAATCAACTACTGAGAATCATAAATCCAGTAAGAGTAAAAATAGTGATCAATAAAACTTTCAGCCTCAAGCATGAATAATAATTATGTAGCAAAAAGTTATCACTAATAAAATCTTGATTGGTTTAGTATTAATATTTACCTAGATTTTCTAAATTCAAGTAAATATTAATACTAAATAAAAATTTCTTGGCGAAATCACTGTTATGTAGCAATCCGATTTGATTTCTAAAATTATCTGCTTAGGTAGGCAATAGGAAAGGAGAGAGGAGGGGTGTACTGAGTTTTTTATGCACCAGTGCAGGCTACGCCAACAAAAATCAAATAGGAGTTTTATAGTTTAAAAAGTATGTGGGTTTGATAAAAATTTGGTGAACATGGAATTTTTATCAACAACTATTTGTTATCTATGTATATGTCCTAGTTTCAAAAATATGATTATAAATTCAATTCAATCTATGACATCTTAGAATTTACGTAGACTATTGTTATCAAAATAACCAATTAAGATTTTAAATATGTTCATTTATATAGATATTAACTACTGGATGTGACAGATTCTTATCTGTTCATCATGAATTTATCAGATAAATCTACCACAGCTATAAAAAGATAAAATTCTGGGAAATTGATTGCATGAAAAACCAAATATTCCAGCATTTACGTAGATTTCAGCAACAATTAGAACAAAGCATCAAAAAGTTCTCATCAAAGAGAAAATTTCGCCAATTGAAATTTTTGCTTTTTTCCCTAGCTGTGATGATGGGATTAGTTCTGGCTACTATTTGTATGCCCATAGACGGGACGATAAGTAGCGTTCCTACCAATACTTATCAAACATCTTGGATTGGTAATAGTTTTGGTGGTGGTAATAAGTGGGTACAGAATTATATTGAAGCAATGTATGTTGCTCCTAACGGCACAGTTTATACTAATAGTCACTGGGATGAAGCAGGAGCAGAAGCATCAATATATAAGGATGGCGATATTGTTGGGATTCTGCGTGATACTCATGGTTGGAGTCGTGCAGGTGGCGAAGCCATCACAGCCGATCGCAAATATATTTACATGGCTATGCGTCAAGGCGCAGTAGGTAAAATCGATCAAGATTATCCCGCCGAAGGCACAACTTGGTATTGTGTCAGACGTTATGATTTAACAGGTAAACCCGCACCTTTTGCTGAGGGACGTGGTTGGGATAAAAGTATGTTAATTGTCAGTAACAAAAGTGAAGTTACTGGGTTAGCAACTTTAGGTAATGAGTTATTTGTGAGTGATTCTGCTACTAACAAAATTCGCGTTTACAACCCTGAAACTATGCAGGAAAAACGCAGTTTTAGTATTGCTAATCCAGGCGCGATCGCAGTTGATAAACAAGGTAATCTCTGGATTATGCAACGCAAAAATGCTAGTAACCCTGCTAAGATTGTGCGCTACACCCCAGCCGGCAAGCAATTGCCACAACAGATTACTAATGTGAGTGTACCAAGGGCGATCGCGATCGATAACCAAAACAGACTCTTAGTTGCAGACAACAGCACTCGCCAGCAAGTATTAATTTACGACATCAAAAACCAGCCTGTGCAGGTGGGAAGCTTCGGTAACAAAGGCGGTATCTATAGCGGTGTACCTGGGGAAGTGCAAAGCTTAAAATTTTATGGTTTGACTGGTGTAGGTGCAGATGATCAAGGCAATATTTACGTTAATAGTAACGGGTTTAATAATTCTGGGACAGATTTAAGAAAATTTTCGCCATCCGGTAAGCAAATTTGGCAATTATTAGGATTATTCTTTGTCGAAAATGCTGATGCTGATCCCAAAAGTGACGGATTAAGTGTTTTCACCAAGCAAGAAGAATTTGCAATGGATTATAGTAAACCGGCTGGTAAGCAGTGGACTTACAAAGCCTACACCTTAAATCCATTCAAATATCCCCAAGATCCCCGTTTGCATACCTCACCAGATGCTAGCTTTTTCCGCCGCATCAAGGGTAAGCCTTTCTTATTCCTCACAGATATGTACACCAGCTTTTTGCAAGTTTATCGTTTTAATCCTGCTAAGGATGGCAAAATAGCAATTCCTGCTGGGATGTTTGTGGGTACAAATGGCAATGGAAAACAATCAATTAGTGGCAATTGGCCACCATATCAACCCCAAAAAGGAGAATGGATCTGGCGCGATCGCAATGGTAACGGCGCTTTTGACAAAGGTGAATATGAAAACAGCCAAGACTATCCTTACATGGGTGGTTGGTGGGTAGACAGTAAAGGCGATGTCTGGAAAACCTTGCGGACTCAAGATGGTATCCGCCACTATCCCGTTCAAGGACTAGATACTCATGGCAATCCTATCTATAGTTACAGTGCCATGAAAAAGGACAAAACTCCCAGCTTCTTTACAGACTTGCGACGCATCGAGTATTTTCCCGAAACCGACACCATGTATTTGTCAGGCTTCACAGCTGAACATCCATCAATTGGTGACGATGCCAAAGCTGCCGGCTCGGAGATTGCCAGATTTGATAACTGGAGTAAAGGCGATCGCCAACCCCGTTGGCGAATTGTTGTCCCTCACGACACCACAGGTAAGCGAGAAATTGTCACCGCAGCCATGAGTGTAGCGGGAGATTATGTATTTTCAGTGACATCTAAAACTGCCGAAGTTAATGTCTATAATGCCAAGACAGGTACTTTAGTAAAAACCTTAAAACCTGGACCAGAAGTGGCAAATGAAAGCGGTTGGATTGATATACCTCAAGGTATCCGTGCTGTGCGTCGTTCTAATGGCGAATATCTAGTATTTGTTGAAGAAAATTGGAAAGGAAAGGTGATTTTATATCGCTTTTCTAAGATTTAAGTTTCTGTGTGTCAATTCATAAATTGTTGTATAGCAGGGGATAGGTGACAGGTGACAGGTGACAGGTGACAGGTGATACCATTTCACGAAAAACCTGATACAGATGTAAACCCTGAAAGCTTTGCTGCATCTAAGTTTTTTAATTGCGAATTGCGAATTGCGAATTGTGAATTGGTATGACAGGTGATAGGTTACAGGTTACAGGTTTAAAAGCCTGTGATGGTAATGGTTTTATGATTTCCTAATGTCCTAATCTCATTGGCTACAGCTATACAAATTAGATCCTCGATTTCTTGAAGAAGTCGGGGATCTAACAATCTCATCAAGAATCAAGCACTATTCTTCCTAAGCAAAATTTACTGATTCTTGATGGTTAGGACTTTATAGCTTTAATTGTTTTCCAGAGAATAATATTATGATGAAAAAATTATAGCTTTGATTCTGTACAACACCCAAAAGTATGCTCATTAAAAGTTATCTACAACAATTACAAAAGCTAATGCCTAATCAGTGGCTAGAAAAGATCCAATATTTGCACTCTAAATTACTATGGAAATGGCTTTTGTTAGGTGGTAGTCAACAACTGGCTTTGAGTCACAAATCAGCAATGGTATTTTCTCCTCATCAAGATGATGAAACTTTTGGCTGTGGAGGGATGATTGCTCACAAACGCGAACTTGGAATACCAGTTATAGTTGTATTTTTGACTAATGGTGAAGGTTTAGGATGGTTAAATCCAGATGACCAAAACCACATCGTTGAAACTCGCAAACAAGAAGCTATAACAGCATTACAAATTTTGGGTGTAGCTGCAACAGATATTTACTTTTTAGCTAAACCAGATGGAAGTTTAAATGCGTTGAAAAATGAAGAGTATCAACAGATAATTCAACAGTTAGCCGGACTGCTAAAATCTTATCAGCCAGAAGAAGTTTATGTTCCCCATAAAAAAGATTGCCATAAAGACCATGAAGCAACATTTGAATTAGTCAAGACAGCAATTAATGAGGCTAAAATCAAAGTGGAACTGCTTCAGTATCCCGTTTGGTTATTTTGGCGAGCGCCGTTATTTATTCTGCTGAAAATTCAGGATATAGCTGCTGCTTATAGATTCTCTATTACGTCGGTACAAGAGAAGAAAAGTCAGGCGATCGCTTCCTACAACTCACAACTCCAAAGCTTGCCTTCAGGCTTTGTTAAGCAGTTTTTGAATTCCTATGAAATTTTCTTTAAAACTCAGGTTTAGAGACAAATTACTGAGCATATTAAAATTATTAGGGCGCATCCCCAAACTACAATTAAATTCCAAAGTTTTAATAAAGCAATCAATTGGTATTTTTAATTATCTCTAAATATTCTGGAGACATTTAAATGAAAATATTACATATTACTAATCATGTACAAAAAATCGGGAATGGAATTGTTAATGTAGCTGTAGATTTAGCCTGTTTACAAGCACAAAATGGTCATGTGGTTGCTGTGGCTTCTGCTGGAGGCGAATACGAAGCATTACTAGGCAGTTATGGTGTCAGACATTTTGATTTAGATCAGTCTAGACAACCATTGAATATGATCAAAGCTGCGTGGCAGTTTCGGGAGATCATCCAAAAATTCCAGCCAGATATCGTTCATGCACATATGATGACAGGAGTTGTGCTAGCAGGGATTTTAAGAAACGGCTGTGATTATGGTTTAGTTTCTACAGTCCACAATGAGTTTCAACGTAGTGCAGTGCTGATGGGATTAGCTGATAGAGTCATTGCAGTTAGTCATGCCGTAGCTCATTCAATGGTGCAACGTGGTATCCCCAAAATCAAACTACGAATCGTTTCTAACGGCACATTGGGTAGTCCTCGCCATCGCCAGCTGCAAGATTATCAACCATTACCATTACATCATCCAGCCATTAGCACTGTAGCGGGGATGTATTCCCGCAAAGGAATCGCCGAATTAATCACAGCTTTCATCAAAATTGCGGCTGAATTTCCCCAAGCACACTTATATTTAGTCGGGGACGGACCCGATCGCCCCATGTTTGAGACAATGGTGAACAACACACCCTTTAGTAGTCGCATTCATTTTGAAGGGTTCCAGCCAGAGCCACAACGCTATATGCTAGGAACGGATATCTTTGTCCTCGCTTCCCATTGCGAATCCTTTGGTTTAGTGCTGACAGAAGCGCGAGAAGCTGGTTGTGCGATCATCGCTAGTGATGTAGATGGTATTCCCGAAACTTTGGATCATGGACAGGCTGGGATTCTGGTTCCACCCCAAGATAGTCAAACGTTAGCAGACACTTTGACACAATTACTCAGAGATTCTCAACAACTGTATAAATGGAAATGTCGCGCTCAACAACATTTAGAAAGATTCAAAGCTGCACGCGTCAATGAAGAAACCCTAAATGTCTACCGCGAATTAGCTACTAACTACAAAGTTCATAGAGTAGTGGTAAAAGAAGAAGTGTTAGTGGGTAGATAGATTCTGAAGAAACATACTTATAGCAATCCGATTTAATTTCTAAAATTATCTGCGTAGCTAGGCAATAGGCAATAGGCAATAGGCAATAGGCAATAGGAAAGAAGGAAGTAGAGGTGTACTGAGTTTTTTATACGCCAGCGCAGGCTACGCAACAAAAATCAAATAGGAGTCCTATATATCGGCTTAGAAATAGGGATGAAACCTATTTCATTGGGACTGCCTTTTTACTCAATTTCCTCACAACGGATTAACAGCTGTTCCATATTCTCCGCTAAAGAAATCAAATCTGTCCAAGAGGAGCCACTGGCTAAATTTTGAGCATGGGCTAATCTATTGCGTAACTGTTCGGCAGACTTGAAAAATCGTTCACCAGAACGTTTTGATTTTAAGTCCAATTGTTGCAACAGTTCTGGATGATGTAAAACTAACTCTCGCTTATCACAAAACTGGAGATAATCTAACAAATCTGTAGCCTCGTTTCTTTCTTGGCTTTCTCGCCATAGTCTGCGGGCAATTTCTAAACGTTCAGGTTTAAGAAATTTCTGCCAAGAATCTTGAGGATAATAAAGCCTTACCAATCGCAGCAAATTCATTTCTAATAAAGTTACTAAACCAAAAAGCAACATTCTGACTGGTGCTTTTTGCAAATCGCCACAGGTAATAATTCCACTTACCTGATTGCAGTCTAGAACAAACAATCTAGGACTTTGTTGCAATATAGGTAGTAACTTCATGAGTGGTGTAGAAATGGCAATGAGTTCTCTAGGATGAAACACACACTGATAGTCTCCACACTTACCGGATTTAGCTGTTATTAAATGAGAGCGTTCAATATAACCGGTGATCGTATTTCCCGTTTCAATTCCCACCACATCAAAATCTTGTACCTGCATCCAATGCAGCACTTCTGCCACGTTTGCCTCTGCTGGTACAGATTTGAGAGCTTCGGCGACATATTCAATGGTGATATTGTTCTCAAATAAACTCCGTAAGTCTTGGGAACGGGATTTTAAGTGTTTCATCTACAGTCAGGCATTTTGGCCAAAGTTTAGCGCCAAATTTAAAGTTAATGTTTTGCTATTAAAACTTCAAGCGCCCAGACAAAAAAGTCTAGGCGCTTGAATCATAGGTTGCAGATAAACTTCTGCTAGTTGATGAAATTAAGCGGGCATCATTTGCATACTTCTGCAAGATTCTGCACACTTGCGGCAAGCGGCAGCACATTGCATCATCATTTCATCATTGCTCATTTGTTCACAAGCCATAGCCACGCGATCGCACATTTCTGCACATAGCATACAAGTGCGTCCCATAAACTCAGAACCGCCCATCATCATATTCATGCACATCATGCACATTTCCGCACAGTCGCGCATCATGCCCATCATGTTCATATCCATTTGCTTACCGCTTTGGCTCATGCAGTAAGTCATGGTTTCCATGCACATTTTCTGACAGTCCATACAAGCTTTCATGCAGGCTTGCATTTCCGCAGTCATGGATTCAGTCATCATCATCATCATAGGAAATATCTCCGATTTGCTGATGCTTAGAGAACGTCCTTTGCAGGACTTACCTATAACGCTAATCCTAACTTTTTCAACAGTCAATAGTGTTCTTGATTACAAATTTATAAGACTACTTTTCCGATATAATTACCGGAAATATCACAACAATCCACATATTTTTTTGGTAGTTTTATCAATAATTATTGCCAGTTAAGGATTACAAACCCTAGTCAATAACTGGGGTTTCTTAAGTTTGTTATTGTGTCCTGCGGGGATCAATTATTAATTTTCAAAATCTATTAAGATTTAAGTCCTTTTTTTTGATAAATCCATCAAAATGATGACTGTTAACTTATATAAATCTATCTGTAAATATTCACTAAAATAGTTGACAAAAATAATAAACATTTCAATATCAGGACTAAATAAATATCATAATTCAAAATAGATAACCGCTTAGATTTTAACTATGTATCATCTATCTTTTGATAGGTATTGTTTAATTTATAGCAGTCGCCATATAGATTAGGACATCAAGCAATCATAAAACCGTTACACTAAGAGGCTTTGGAGCCTGTAACCTGTCACCTGTCACCTGCTATAAATTAAAAATCGGCAGTGAATGAATAAATCACTGCCGGTACTTCACTTTAATTCTGGATAGAAAAATTACTTTTGGCTGACTGCTCTTGGTTGTTCGATGTAGCCATATACTAGACGGGAAACTTGATTGATAAAACTCCTGGCTCTGGCATCACGAAAAGGTCTGGCTACTAGAATACCAGCCAAATAGCGTTTTCCTGATGGTGTTTGGATAATTCCGGCATCGCCTAAGACTCTTCCCAGTGTACCTGTTTTATGAGCGATCGCTGCACCTTTACCCAAACCCACTGGTAACAAACTTCTATTTTTGCAGCGACTCATGATATTCATCACCTGTGTGTAGCCGCTAGAGCCGAGCAACTTTTCATTAGAAATTAATGCCGCTAGTCGTACTAAATCTTTAGCACTGGTTGTATTAGTGCCTTTAAAATCTCCTAACAAATTACGAATGACAGTATTTTGCAATCCCCAACTGCGGAAACGCTCATTGAGTCGATTCTTACCACCCAAGCGATCGATAATCATATTTGTAGCGGTATTATCGCTGATAATCATCATTCTATTAGCAGTTTCCAAGAGATTAAACTTAGTTCCTGGCTTTTGATACTGCATATTGCCTGAACCACCAGTCATCAAATCACGGCGCATCACCAATGTTTCATTTGTTCGGACTCTACCAGCCTCAATTTCTTGGAATAAAGCCACAAGAATCGGGAACTTAATGGTACTAGCAGCAGGGAATATCTTTTCACCGTTGATATCTAAATATTCACCTGTTTCCATATCTAAGAAAAACATTCCTGGTGAAAGAGAACGGTAGCGAGCCATTAAACTTTTAATTTGAGAATCAAGCTGTGATATCTCTCGGTTTAAGGGAACAACACCAGCAAAATTTACAGGTTGTATAGGGATAAAAACTTTGTCTTCACTAGATGAAGCTTGATAAATACCTCGCTCAATAGCAGATAAATCAACAATCCAGTGTGAAGCAGAATCTCCTTTAATCACTAATTTTTCAGGATCAGCTGTATAACCTGGGGCTAACTCAACGACTATCCTAGTAGTTTGCCCATCAAATTTACCTACCCGAATTTCTTGTATACCTGATCCGAAATTTTGACGTGCTGTACTACTATTCAGTTTTGTTTGTGGCAGATCAATGACAAGTCTAGTAGGGTTATTAATTAAAAAGGCTTTTGGTTTAACTCCTGAATCTGTCGTGATACTTAATTGATTTTTAGTTGGGTTAAAGTTCCACGATTGTAAGCGAGCTGCGTTGGCTGGGAAAGATACAAGGATACTGCTGAGTAAGCCGAGAAATAAAACAGGTGATTTCATGCGTGTGAGGTGTGAACAGCGATATAGTGCGTTTGCAAGATTTTCTGAGACGGTTAAATATTTTCCGGAAAATATTTAACAAGGAGGTCATTATTTTTCTTAACCGACACCGAGACGTTCATATAATTAAATAGTTCCAATGCCAATTCAAGAAAGCTGACACCAATTAGTCAAAGCCACGAAAACATGGTTTAAGACATTTGTCAATAGATAAGTATTCAACCCAATGAAACAGACTAAACAAGCTGTTCTAACATTACAATGAATCCTGAACATTTAAATTGCCAATTTGCCTATTTTTACAGACATGAAAATCCATTATTTGCAACACGTTCCTTTTGAAAACCTTGCGAGTATTGAAGCGTGGGCAATCAGAAATCAGCATTCTCTATCAGTAACTAAATTTTATGATGATGACTCTTTACCTAAAATTGCAGATATTGATTGGCTAGTTGTCATGGGTGGCCCCATGAATATCTATGAGGATGACAAGTATTCTTGGTTAACTCCAGAAAAGCGATTTATAGAACAAGCAATCACAGCAAATAAGACAGTTGTCGGCATTTGTTTGGGAGCGCAGTTAATCGCAGATGTTTTAGGTGCAACAGTTTACCAAGGACGATATAAGGAAATAGGTTGGTTCCCGATTAGACTTACAAAAGCAGCCCAAGATTTAGCGATTTTCGATGCTTTACCGCCAGAGTTTACCGTGTTTCATTGGCATGGTGACACTTTTGATCTACCTCAAGGCGCAATTCAATTAGCTTATAGTGAAGCTTGTCAAAATCAGGCGTTTATTTATGGACAGAATGTATTAGCTTTACAGTTTCACTTGGAATCAACTCAGGAAAGTGTACAGCAGATAATTGAAAATTGTGCTAATGAACTTCTTGAAGGGAAATACATCCAGCAGCCAGAACAGATGCTGGGCGCAGAAGATAATTTTAACAAGATTAACACTATGATGAGCAGCATACTAGATGGACTTGGTAATCAAAAGCTGCATATGTATTGGGGGAGTGGGGAGTAGGGAGTAGGGAATGGGGAATTAATAACAAGGTCAATTAGTTCTCCATGCCCCATACCCCATGCTTTATAGTTGCCGCACTACTGGCTGACCATCTACAACTTCGCCAACTAAAACTACATCAGCACAGTTGACGAAGATACCATTCTCTAGAACACCAGGAATATTATTCAAGGTTTTTTCTAGGTTAACTGGGTCATCGATTGAGTCAAATCTGACATCTAAGACAAAGTTACCTTGGTCAGTGATGACAGGCCCGGCTTTTTTCACACCCATACGCAGTTCTGGTTTACCGCCGAGTGCCTTAATTGCATTGGTAACAGGAGTAATTGCCATTGGAATCACTTCTACTGGGACAGCAAAAACCGAACCTAAGCGGTCTACTAATTTACCACTGTCTACCACAACAATAAATTGATTCGCCAAGTAATCAACTACTTTTTCGCGGGTATGGGCTGCACCACCACCTTTAATTAAGTTCTTTTTGGGGTCAACTTCATCAGCTCCATCAATGGCAATATCAATGTGATCAACAGCGTCTAGTGTAGTGAGAGGAACGCCGTATTTTTTCGCCAACACCTCAGACTGAAATGAGGTAGGGATACCGACTATATCTTGCAGTTCCCCAGATTTGAGGCGATCGCCTAAATATTGAATCGTGTAAGCTGTAGTTGAACCAGTACCTAACCCCACAATTGAGCCTGATTTTACCAAAGCTGCGGCTGCTTTACCAACTTCTTGCTTCATCAAAGTAACGGGGTCTGTTGTTCCTGTCATTCCCAAAACTCCTAAAATATCGAATAAATAGATGGCTTTACCACGGCCGACTATACTACAATCCTTGACACTTCAAAATTCACTCAGGCACAATTTCCTGAAAATTAAGGGCGTTTAGGCTGGGGTGTAGGTGTTCAAAACCCTGATTCTGGCTTATAGCGGTTCTTAGCTGGGTGCAATACACAGCGTTTTCTAGTCTAATAAGTTACAAATTTATCTGCGTCCATCTGCGTTGAATTCTGACCAAAAAAATTGCCCCCTGAATTCAGGAGGCGATTCACCCTATACAGACGTAGCACTGCTACGTCTATATTTTTAGCTAGCAACATACTCTTTCACATTGGCTCGACGACGACGCAAATGAGCCAGAGCTTGATGCTCTAACTGGCGGACGCGTTCACGACTGAGATTCAATCGTTCGCCCACTTTTGCTAGAGACATTTCGTTACCATCTTCTAAACCAAAGCGCAGTGCTAACACTTCTCGCTGTTGGGGTGTAAGTTCCGCTAACAGGGTGTTCAAGTCTTGGCGCAAGAATTCTTGGGTGGTGTAATACTCTGGAGATGGGCCTTCATCTTCGAGCATTTCTTGCAGTTCTGTATCTTGGTTGTCACCAACTCGCACATCTAAAGAAACTGGTTGACGCGCCATGTTCAGATATTCCCGAATCTGAGCAGGTTCTAGTTCTAGTTCTTTGGCGATTTCCGCAGGAGAAGGCGATCGCCCCAAAGTTTGAGCTAGTTCGCGCTGTACTTTTTTGATTTTGTTGAGTTTCTCGGTGATGTGAATGGGTAATCTGATAGTACGACCTTGTTGAGCGATCGCACGGGTAATTGCTTGGCGAATCCACCAGTAAGCGTAGGTTGAGAATTTATAACCCCGTGTGGGATCAAATTTCTCCACACCTCGCTCTAATCCTAAAGTTCCCTCTTGGATTAAATCCAGAAACTCCATGTTACGTTTCTGGTATTTTTTGGCGATCGCCACTACCAAGCGCAGGTTCGCTTCAATCATCTTCTGCTTGGCGCGTTTACCTTGGGCTACCGTCTGCTTCACTTCTGTTTCAGACTGGTGAACATGATCCGCCCACTCTGGTAAACTCGGCTCGCGTTCCAACTTCTTCGCTAAAGCTTCCTTAGCGTCTAGAAGTGACATCATTTGTTGCACCTGCTTCCCGTAAACAATCTCTTGCTCACGGGTGAGCAGGGGTACCCTACCAATTTCCCGCAGATAGGTTCGCACCATATCAGCCGTGAATTTGGTGTTCAGGTCTTCATTGTGGGTGTTAACAGTAGGCATTGGTGCGTTATCCTCTACTCCGTAAACACAATCAATCTTGAGTAAATCAGTCCGATGGGGGAAGGTAGTACGCATATCACGGTACTTAAGACGCTACTAAACTTAATCAATGTCATCTATCCGTTTTTCAGAAGTCGCGTCCTGGCGATAGGTTCCCCTACCATCCCTCAATTTTTGAATCTCTTACAAGCAATCTGGGTTGTTTTCAAGAATTCTTTCTCTTCGTTGCTGGCAGCAACTGTTCAATCCGAAGTCAGTATGAGTTCCACTTATTTTATAGTAAAACAAATCAGGCAGATAGTAAAGTAGCCTGAAGAAGGATATAAATTATAGTGCAGAATTGTTCGTTTTTTAAAAAAAGTTTATTTTCCTTGAGCAACCTAACTATGATCTATAGTGACGCGAAAAACCACTCTGCTGTTGCTCGGAAGTAGGGAGATAACCGAACTGAATAGGTCAAAATAATGGTGGGAAGGTACTACTTAGGCAATAGGCAATAGGCAATAGGCAATAGGCAATAGGCAATAGTTTTTCTCCTCTGCGCCTCTGCGCCCCTGCGCCCCTGCTCCTCTGCTCCTCTGCTTCCCTCACTCCCTCTAAAAACCTAAATCAGCTTTAGCTAGTTCCGCAGCTGCGAATACTTCTGCATCTGGTTTTTCTTCCCAGGCTGGATCGCCAATTTCTGCGTAGAAGGTGGAGTCATAGGGACGAGTTCTTACTACCACAGGCATAGGGACAGCGTGACCTAAAATTAAGGCTTGTTGCTTTGAGTCTAACTTGGCTAGTACAGACCTCAGACCACCAGCACCCGATACACCCGTAAAAATGGCATCAATATCTTTTTCATCATTGAGCAAGGCGGTGATGCGAGTCCCGATTTGGGACATGACTTCATTATCTATGCCCGATGGCCGTTGATCAACTACCAAAAGTGTGACAAAATACTTCCGCAGTTCGCGGGCGATTGTCCCAAAGATGGTACTTTGTACCACACCTGGATCGAGGAAGCGGTGGGCTTCTTCTATGGTAATCATTAATGGGGTAGGGCGATCGCTGGGATTTTTGCTTTGCAAGAATTTATCGGCCTTTTTGACGTAATGCTCATGAATCCGTCTGGTGATCATGTTAGTCACCAACATATACGAGAGCATATTCGACTGGGAACCAAATTCTACCACTACATTCTTGCCAGCCTCTAAGGATTGTAAGATTTTATTAATGTAGTTCTGGGGGCAAACTGCCCGCATATACTTTAAACCATCTAAACGCAATAATTTGCGCTGCAATGCCATAATTGAGCCTTTGTGTCCCCGCTTCTCGTCACAAAACATCTCAATTTCTTCATTTGTCATATTTAGCAATTGGACAATCCAAGACTTGCCGAACTCACTATATAAAATATTGGCGTTATCTAAAGCCGCATCTGATAAGCCTAAATCTCGACTACATAATTTAATATCTTCGACTTCGATTTGCTCATAGCTCAGGTAGAGTTCTTGAGAATCCCTTACACCCCGGCGCTTAGTAGATTCGGGATCAAGGGTGTAGACTTCCACTCTCCCAGGAAACAACTGCTTAAGTCCCTTTACAGTGTTAACGTTCTTACCCTCGGCTACCGCTTCCCAGCCATATTCAGAGTGCATATCAAAAATCAGGTTAACTGCTGCATTTTTGCGGATTACACCAGCTAACAGTAACCGTGTCAAAAAGGATTTACCAGTACCAGATTTACCAAAAACCCCATTGCTACGTTCCACAAAGCGGTTTAAATCAATACATACCGGCACATCCATATCTAAGGGTTTGCCAATAGAGAAGTTGCGCCTTTGGGGATCATCTTCCCAACCAAATACCCGTCGAAAATCTTCCTCGCTGGCTTCGTAAACTTGGCTAAAGTGGCTGGGGATGGTTTTGACAGGGAGTAATTCCATCGTGGTGCTAGTTTGGGGTTGAAAAGAAGCCAAATTAGTAGACGATGGCACAAAGGGGTTGACAGATTTACCATCTGTAGATGAGAAAGACTCATTAGATTCAGGGGTGAACATCAACATGGGTGCGAGGTTAATCGTCCCATAAGTGCCACTACCAGCTAACACTTCCCGTAAAAAAGTGTCTTCCCAACTAGGGGGGTTAGCGATGATGCGAGCGTTAGCAGCTCCTAATGCTACATCTGTCAGCATACAGAAAAAGCGCGATCGCATCCCCTGCACGACTAAAAATTTACCCACCCGCATATCCTCAACAGAAATATCAGGGTGTAAACGTACTTCTAAACCCCCAGTCAGAGAACCTTGGATTACTGAACCTAATGGTTGTGGCAAATTTTCATTAGTCATTGGGAATTGAGTATGAGTTAATAGCCATTAGTCCCCCCTGTCACCTGTCACCTGTCACCTGTCACCTATTCCCTCACCTACTCAATTTGAATAGAAGTCGGCGCTGAACCAGTTGCCGGAACACCGATTAGGGGTTTGCGAAATTGAGCATAAATGCGATCGCGCCAAGCAAAAAACGGTGCATAATCAGGGTTATCAGCTATTGATGGTACACCTTTACCTCTGATACTGGCAGGTAAATCTAGATAAGCTCCTTCCGGGAACTTTAACAGTATAGATAAACCTGCGACTGCTAAATCAGCTAAAGTGGGTTCATCCCCAGTTAAGTAGGGACTATCAGCCAATAATAAAATTAATGCTTCTAAGTCTTGTTTTAAATCTGCGATCGCTGACTTGATCACATCTGGACTATAACCTACACCAAACCCCAAAACTGTTAGAAAATCGCTAGGAACACCCTCCACTAACGTTTTTAAAATGTCTGGTGTGGAGGTAGGTAATAAGGACTTGCGGAAATTTTGGTCTTGACTAATGGCAGAAAATAGCGCCTTTCTACCTTTAATACCGATGGATTCATCTGCCCATTCTTCCATCATTAAAGTCAGACCTCTTTTTTTGGGGTCTGTTGGTATCAATGGACGCTCAGGGTATTCTAAGTCTAAATACTTAGCTATTTCTGTAGAATCAGCAATATACTTGTTACCATCTTTCAAAACTGGTACTTGCTTCTGTCCCGTTAAGCGAAATAGCTCTACCTGCCCAATCCCTGGTGTGACTTCAATTTTGCGGTATTCTAAACCCTTATAATCTAGAATCAACCGCACTTTTTCTGAGTATTGCGATAGTTCCCATTGGTATAATTCCAACATATTGCATCCCTTGTCACTGATTAGTTGAGCAACTTTCTAATTGTATCTTCAGTTCAAGTAATTTTCCTGAACAAACAATGAATTTGGGGACAAATTTATTGTCAAAAAAATTCAATCTCATGGTGAGTTTTGAGAGATTTACATATTTTGGCAAAAACTTATTTTTTAATTGATGAGAATATCAAATCACACAATACTTTAGGTAAAAGTCCAGACATAACCTAACTTGTAATTATTACCACTATAAACATAAATTCTCAGTTTTTCCACTGATAATACATATGTTTAATATTATATAGTTATTTATCCATATACTAGAAAAGATGGGATTTTAAATACCATTACAGAACTAAATCACACATTGTTTCTCTTGCACCTGCTTGCCGTATTGGCAGCCTAATATCCCCTAAAATATTTATTTTTTCCAGATGCTAATGCTATATATTCTGTTGTCCAAATAAATGAAAATTCTTAGATAAATTAATAATTTAGTCAATTTTTGGGAGTTAAATCAACAATTATTATAAGGAATGGTTATTAAAGTCACTTTTGGTAAACCAGAACACAAAAAAATTACAATTTTTTTGCAGCTTAGTTTGCTATCAAGTTCAATTTCTATACCACTGATCATATTTTTGACCAAAAATATCGAAATGATAGTTAGCATTTATTAGTAACAAAGTGTTATAAGTCTTTATGTAACAGCTGTAAAATCGGAAAACACAAAATTTATGAAAGTAAATTACAGCAAACTATTGACCTCTTTGACAGGCGTAGTCAGTATTGCAGGCGTAAGTCTTCTCACTATCCTACCATCTGGAGCCAAAGAAGCATTAAATCCCAATCCCTCCGTTTTCCAAGAAACTTCTTATAATCGGAGTCAACGTGTCCAGGTAAACGCTCAATACACACCGGTTGAAGCTGTTACCGCCATCACAAAAGGCAATAATAGCAATAAAAAGCAGATTGCACAGAATTCAGGTAGTGGGACAACCAATCCTAGACCAAGTATTTTCAATGAGGCTCCTTATAATCGTAGTCGTCGCACTACCCCAACTACTACCACCCCACAAACAAAACCCACTACACCTACAACGGATACGGAAGTACCCACCACTCAGACACCAGAGGCGGGAACTACAGATACTCAAGGCAAAACTTTGTTAGAGGTAGCATCGTCTAGTGACTCATTTACAGTGCTAACCAAAGCTATCGAAGCCGCAGGACTCTCTGAAGTTCTGCAAGGCAAAGATAACTTGACAATTTTTGCACCTACTGACGATGCGTTTGCTAAATTACCAAAAGACGCTGTACGAGATTTGCTGAAGCCTGAGAACAAGGAAGTATTAGTCAAGGTGTTGACTTATCACGTTGTTCCAGGTGCTGTTTTATCAACTGATTTAAAATCTGGCGAAGTCAAAAGTGTGGAAGGCGGCGCAATCAATGTCAAAGTTGATCCCAAAACGGGTGTTACCGTCAATGATGCCAAGGTAATAAAAGCAGACATCAAAGCTAGTAATGGCGTGATCCATGCTATTGATCAAGTAATTTTACCTCCTGATTTGTAAGATCATATCCGCTTGATAGAAGCAAGGCAGAGGGCAGAAGGCAGAAGGCAGAAAAGGTACAAACCTTGCCCCTTGTGGGCAAAAAAGTAAAAATATTCTTCTCGATATGCACAGCACATCCGTGTAGTGTCTTGCAGAGAGAAAAGATATGTCCTTGTTTAAACCTTTTCCCTTTATGGGAGAGGTTTACCTTCTGCCTTATCTTCGACACGCTCCGCGAATTGCCTCCCGCATAGCTGCCTTGCCACCAAAGACGGCTTGATAATTCCCTTCTGATTCTTCTTTTACCGTCTTTAATACATCTCTTCCTGATATTGTGCTAGCAATTTGGGAATATAATCATACCCATCAACACCAATAATGGCAATAATTTTGGGGCGGTGTTGTTGAAGTAAATTTTGGAAATTTTCTACGCCTATTTTTCCTTGTACAATTATTAGTAAACCTGCTGGTTGTCGCCATTCACGAGAAGTGATCTGCTCTAAAAGATACATTCCCAAGCTACCAGTGTAAATGGCTTTTTCATAATTTTGTAATTGATAATAAGCTTCGGACAGATAAGCTAAATTCCGTCCTTGCAGATATAAATCACCCGCAATTTGTGCTGTTTTAAAAGCATCTTCTAGATATTTAATGGCAGTTTCTGGTTTTTGAATCACTAGATAGGCAATACCTAAGCTACTGAGACATAAAGCTTTACTTTGAATATCAGCTAATTTTTCTGATAAATTTAAACCCTGTTCTAAATAGTTAATTGCCATTTCATAGGTTTCTGGTTCGACTTGTTCTAGCTGTTGCGCTTGCATGACTTCGCTGTAACCTAAGTTCACCAAAGCGTTAGCTTCTCCTGTGCGATCGCCTGCTTGACGACTAAGCATTAATGCTCTTTGGCTCTGATTAATCGCCTCAGTGTAGTTTTGCTCCTGCACGTAGGTACGGCTAAGGTGATTGAGATTGGCAATTTCGCAGGGGCGATCGCCTGCATTTCTGGCAATTTCCAAGGCTTGCTCATGAAAATCTATCGAGCGTTGATATTGTCCTAAAGCGCGTTGTGAATAGCCTAGCAGGGTTAAAATTCTGGCTTTTTCCTGAGTTCTAGCAACTTTGCGTAATGGTTCATCGAGATAATCTAGTGCATCTCGCAAATAGTTACCAGAAAAGGAAGCGAAAATCCCACCATAAAGGGGAAAATAGGGACGTTGAGCAAAGGTTCGCAGAATTTGGAGCATGATTTGAGAAGCTCCATTACTGTACACGACTTGACTTTGCCAACCATTAGCCAACTGACTCCAAATTACAGCAAAGGTCAAAAAGGTAGAAATCGACAACTTTGAACCTGCTTGAATGTTATATGTTTGTTGGTCAAACCAACTAACTAAACCTCGTTGCAAATACTGTAAAATTAAGGCTATTTCTACCCACTCACTCAAACTTAAATCACGTTGATTTTCTGCAAAGGAAATGGCAGATTGCTCTACAGCTAAAGTGCGAAGTAAAGCATGGGGTACATCACTATTCACTTTTTTTGCCCAAGTTGCCCAAGGGCCACTTTCGCCAGGGACACCACCAAATCCCAAGGTTTGGTTTTGCTCATACATCCAGCTAACTAGATGTTCTTGTAGCCTTTGCCAGGCAGTTAAACCACGGGTAATCCCCTGTGATATTTGTGCGATATCTGCGTCAAACTGGGCAAATTGTTGTAAAGATTTAGATAATTGCTGTAATTGGGATAAATTAAGCGGATTTTTCAGATTTGGATCAGTCAGACGTAAGAATGTGGCAAGACGTTCATCTGCTGCGGCTGTTGTAATTGCTTGCGACGCAGAGGCGATCGCTTCTGTGGCTTGATTTTGTTCTCTATACCTTTGCCATTGACTTTGAACAGTTTTAATGGCTCGTAAACTCCGGTTAGCCTTAGCTTTTTTCACTTCATCGCTTTCATGATCCACCTGAGTTTGGATTGCACTGGCGCGATTGCTCAAAGCAACCTCAAATATTTCTCCAGTGCCAGCTACAATACCTTTTTGCAGCATTTGATACACCATTTCCACAGAGCTAATTTTGCCCTGGAGAGTGAGTTGGACAATTTCATCAATCAAGGCGAGATAGCGATCGCCTATGGCGGGGCTTTGCCCATCGCGCAATGGTAAAGAGTCTGACACTGGCACTACTTGGGAAAGTCACAACAATTTTTATTTTAGTGTACAGGTGATTGGGGACTGGGGATTGGGGATTGGGGACTGGGGATTGGGGATAATTTCTTCCTTGTCTGCCACCCTACGGGTAGGCTTACGCCATCGTAAGAGAAGCAAGCTACATCTCCCTCATCTCCCTCATCTCCCTCATCTCCCACCCTACGGGTAGGCTTACGCCATCGTAAGAGAAGCAAGCTACATCTCCCTCATCTCCCCTTAGTCAAAAATTAGATCCAAGCGTTGCTGTGATGCTGTTAATGCCTCAACCGGGGAACTTTCACCCAGTAAGACAGATTCGACGGCTCGACCTACACTATCAGAGATGCGATTATAACCTGGGAAAATTGGACGACTGCGCCCATGTTTAGCCTGCTCTAAAAATACTTGCACTTGTGGCAGTTTTTTCACAAATTCCTGATATTTTGAACTTTCACGAGACTTTAAATTGATAGGTAAATAACCCGCTTCTAAGGCTAATGCTGTTTGAAATTCTTCGCTCATTGTATATTCGGCAAACTTAAAAGCTGCTTTTTGCCTTTCTGACGTGGTTTTAAAAAAGAAGAGATTCTCACCACCAATACTGGTAGAGGGTTGTTGGTTCACAGGCAACGGAAACACACCAAAATCAATATCAGTAGCTTGGAATTGTCCCAGATTCCAGGGTCCATTGATTTGCATAGCTACTTGTCCTGATAACAAAGGATCTGTCTCATAACCCCGTTCCGGGCTGGATAACAGCGTCGAACCATCTTGAATTAAATTACGCCAAAATTGTAAAGCCGCGATCGCTCCCTGATTATCTTGCAATATCACGGCTGCGGCATTGTGTCCATCACCACTCACCAATTCACCGCCACTACTCCACATAAATGGCAACCAAGTAAAGACGGTAAATTCTCCCTTACCCAAAGGTAAAAACATTCCATACTGATCTATTCTGCCATCACCATTAAGGTCACGAGTTAATTGCTTGGCAACTTGCCGAAATTCCTCCCAAGTGCGGGGTGTCTGTGTAATTCCTGCTGCTTGGAATAAACTTGGACGATAAAAAATCCCGACATTATTTGTAGCAAATGGAACTGACCAAAGTTTACCTTGGTATTCCATCGATGAATATAAAGTTGGGTCAATTTCCTCTTTCACTGGGGAATTTGCCAGCATTTCATCTATAGGAATCAACGCCCCCAGTTCTACTAATTGTCCGGTGATGGTGGGGTTAAACCACAACAAATCAGGTGGTGCATTACCTACTACGGCTGCCAAAATCTTGGGCATTTGCTGATCCTGTTGCCCAACATACAGTGACTCTACTTGAATATCGGGGTGAGTTTGGTTAAATTTATCTACCAGCTTTTGCAACACATCCCGATTCGGCGGTGGGTTCACCCCATGCCATAAAGTTACATGAATCACTTTTCCTGCTTCGACTCCAGAACGTATCGTTTGACAACCGGTCACAGCTAATAGTCCTACCACCAATAACATCAGTAAACGGCGCAGGAAAGATTTCATCTTCTTACGTTTGGATCTGGATTTGTGAGAGTGAGGAAAAGACTGCATATTTAGGTTACGGGGGACAGGGGACAGGAAAATAATTTTGTGTAATTAATTCTGTCTGAGTTCTGACGAATTGATAATTCTCTACAGAGAGACTACGCCTAAACGGGGACAAAACCCAACACCCTAAAGGCTAATCTTCTTAGCTAATACCTAATCCCCAGCCCCCAATCCCCAATCTTCCCTTTGCATCTGGGCAGAAGCTATGTATATCCTAATCTGTGGAGAGAGCATAAATCATTCAAATTATGGCAGGTCATAGTAAATGGGCAAATATTAAACGCCAAAAGGCAGTAGTTGATGCCAAAAAGGGTAAAACCTTTACCCAATTGTCTAGAGCCATTATTGTGGCTGCGAGAAATGGCATCCCAGATCCAGTCGGGAATTTTCAACTACGTACAGCTATAGAAAAAGCCAAAGCTGCGGGTATTCCTAATGACAACATTGAAAGGGCGATCGCTAAAGGTGCAGGTACTTTTAGTGATAATGCCATTTTGGAAGAAATTCGCTATGAAGGTTACGGGCCTGGTGGTGTAGCAATTTTAATTGAAGCTCTCACTGATAACCGTAATCGGACTGCGGCTGATTTGCGAGCAGCATTTAGTAAAAATGGTGGTAACTTGGGTGAAACTGGCTGTGTAAGCTGGATGTTTGATCAAAAAGGTGTGTGCGTTGTTCAAAGTGTAGTAGATGAAGACCAGCTTTTAGAAGCATCCTTAGAAGGTGGCGCGGAATCCTATGAGATGACGGAAGATGAAACGGCGGAGGTGTTGACGGAAGTTGCTAATTTAGAAACCCTCAACCAAACCTTAAAAGAGCAAGGCTTTCAAGTCAGTGATGCGGAATTACGCTGGATTCCTAGTAACAATGTCGAAGTGACAGATGCAGATCAGGCGCGATCGCTCCTCAAGTTAATTGATACCCTAGAAAGTCTCGATGATGTGCAGAATGTTACATCTAACTTTGATATGTCAGAGCAGTTATTAGCTGTGAGTGTTGTATAAGTGTACATAAATAAGTAGTGAGTAATGAGTAGTGAGTAATGAGTAATGAGTAATGAGTAATACCCATTACTTATTACTTATTACTTATTACTTTAAAATTAAAGACACTTGGAGTCGGGGATTTAAACCCCAACTCAACTGATACTACGTGTAGATGTAGGGGTCTTAAACCCTTGAATTTACTATAAATGTTCTGTCCCCTCATGGGGACAAAAACAAAATAAAAGCCAGTTTTTTGAAAAAATTTGGCTTTTAGCATCTTGATTTTCACAAATCAAATTTATACATCAAGCCCATTGGAAGATTGTTCTGCTGAGGCTTGTCTTACCAACTCCACATCTAATCCCATAGCCTCGGCAATTTGCTCCAAACTCAATCCCAGTCTTAAAAACCCAGGAATTGCTTCAAGCTTGCCTTCAAGTTTGCCTTCAAGTTTGCCTTCAAGCTTGCCTTCAAGTTTGCCCTCCTCTTTGGCTTCTTGATAAACTTTGGTGTTTCTAATGGCATCTAACCCTAACATAGCTTCCACCTCCTCGCGGCTAAGTTGAGGAAATTTATAAATCACTACAGTCTCAATAAATTCTATAATTTCTTTTTGGGTAAGTGGGTCTGTTAATTGCTGTTGCGTTTGCTCAATTAACTGTCTAGCTTTTGTGGCTGTTTTACGTTCGCTTTCCACAATAAGCTGCACAATACCAACTCCTACTGAAGTATTGTCGCTTTCACTTAATTCGTTTAGATAGACACGCTGCACTAAGGGACTGTTAAGTAATAAACTATACGCTTTAGATTCTTGGGGTTCTAGACTGCGGCGAGGAAAGATAAGAACTGCACGCCAGTCATTTGCAGGTTGATATTGGTATAAATAAAGGAATATTTCTGCAAACACGCGATGATAGAAAGCTTCATCTTTCTGAAACTGCACTTCCAGAAAGTAAATTGATTGGTTTACATGAGCGGCTGTCGGTAGAAATACGCCATCAAGACGAAATGCTTGTTGTTTCAGTTCAATGGAGGTGAATTGATAGGTATTAGCATCAGTTTCAGGCTGCCCAATTAATTCAAAAAATATTTTGGGAAAGGCTTGGAAGAGGCTATAAAACAGGGTGTCAGTTTTCACCGGTTGATTCAGAAATTTTTTCCTGGGGTGCTTAAGAGAGATTTTAATCTAGAAACGCGATCGCCTTCTTACTTCATTCAACTTGCCCTAGATGGGGCGATCGCGTCACAATAAGAACTATCATGGCTTAATTTCTCGTAACAATGGCGCTAAAGCAGCTTAATCAAACTATTTCCCCCCAACCGACACCGCCAGAATTGCGGGGATATGATTATGATTTGGTAATTGTCGGCGGTGGAATTGTTGGGTTAACTCTCGCCGCCGCTTTAAAAGATTCGGGCTTGAGTGTGCTGCTGATTGAAGCTAAAGTGACATCAGCCGCAGTCTCCAAAGGGCAAGCCTACGCAGTGCATATGCTCTCAGCCCTTATTTACCAAGGCATTGGCATTTGGGATAAGATATTACCCCAGATTGCAAAATACCGCCAAGTCCGCCTATCTGATGCCGATTATCCTGATGTGGTGGAATTTCAAACCAGCGATTTAGGGACACCAGAGTTGGGTTATGTGGCAGAACATCAAGCTTTATTGCAACCTTTGCAGGAGTTTGTCCACAATTGCCCGAATGTGTCTTATCTGTGTCCGGCAGAAGTGGTAAATATACAGTATCAACAAAAGGAAGCAGTAATAGAAATCAACATTGCCGGGCAAATTAATGTAGTGCGAAGTAAGTTAGTTGTAGCCGCCGATGGATCGCGATCGCCTATTCGCCAAGCGGCTGGAATTAAAACTCACGGCTGGAAATATTGGCAGTCTTGTATTGTCGCCTTCGTCAAACCGGAAAAACCTCACAACGACACCGCCTACGAAAGATTTTGGACGAGTGGCCCCTTTGCGATTTTACCTTTACCGGGAAACCGTTGCCGCATCGTTTGGACAGCTCCCCACGAGGAAGCCAAAGCCTTGTGTGCTTTAAATGACGAGCAATTTTTAGAAGAACTCACCCGCCGCTACGGTAATCAAATGGGTAAGTTGGAATTGCTAGGCGATCGCTTTATTTTTCCGGTACAACTCATGCAAAGCGATCGTTATGCCCTACACCGCTTGGCATTGCTGGGAGATGCCGCCCACAATTGTCATCCCGTCGGTGGACAAGGTTTAAACTTGGGCATTCGAGATGCAGCAGCCTTGGCGCAAATCATTCAAACCGCCCATCAAGCAGGTGAAGATATTGGGAAACTCCAGGTACTCAAACGCTATGAAAGTTGGCGCAAGCGCGAGAACCTAACGATTTTAGGGTTCACCGACTTGTTAGATCGGATGTTTTCTAATCAATTCCTACCTGTAGTGCTAGTGCGTCGCTTAGGTTTATGGTTTTTAGGGCGTGTACCTGTGTTGAAAATATTCATGCTCAAATTAATGATTGGCTTGAAAGGACGAACACCAGAACTAGCAAAGCGTTAGGACATTATTGGGCGATCGCATTTTGCTATTTGGCAGGTTACTCGGACCAGGGGAGTAGGGGAGTAAGGGAGCAGGGGAGATTTTTCTCAGTCCCCAGTCCCCAGTCCCCAGTCCCCAATCCCCAATCCCCAATCCCCAATCCCCAATCCTCAAGCCACAGCCGCAAACTCAGTTTTAACTGTGGCGTATGCCCAATCTAACCAAGGCAGTAAAGCCTCAATATTTGCAGTTTCTACTGTCGCACCTCCCCAAATTCGCAGTCCGGGGGGTGCAGCACGGTAGGGAGCGATATCGTAAGCTACCTGTTGTTTTTCCAACAGTTTCGCCATTTTCTTAGCGAATTTAGCCTGATCTTCTGGACTGAGGCTAGCAAAACCGGCATCGACAATTTTTAAGCAAATTGAGGTACAAGAGCGAGTTTCTGGTCTTTCTGCCAAAAAGTCTGCCCAACTGCTTTGCTCAACCCACTTAGTAATTGCTGCTAGGTTAGCTTCACTGCGATTAATTAAGCCAGACAGCCCACCAATACTTTCTGCCCAAATTAAAGCATCCAGGGCATCTTCTACACACAACATGGATGGGGTGTTGATAGTATCGCCCTTAAAAATACCTTCAATGAGCTTACCTTTTTGTGAGAGACGGAAGATTTTAGGTATTGGCCAAGCTGGTTGATAGCTTTCCAGACGTTCCACGGCGCGGGGTGAGAGAACAATCACACCATGCTGTGCTTCACCACCCAAGACTTTTTGCCAAGAGTAGGTGAGGACATCAATTTTTTCCCAAGGGATATCCATTGCAAACACAGCTGATGTAGCATCACAGATAGTCAATCCTTGGCGATCGTCCTTAATCCAGTCACCATTGGGGACTCTTACACCGGAAGTTGTGCCATTCCACAAAAACACCACATCATGGCTAAAATCAACTTCTTCTAAATTGGGCAAACTGCCATAGGGCGCTTTCATCAAACGCACATCAGACAATTTCAACTCATCTACAACATCTTTGACCCATTCTTGACCAAAACTTTCCCAGGCCAAAATATCCAGGGGTCTTTGTCCCAGCAGTGACCATAATGCCATTTCGACAGCACCAGTATCAGAAGCTGGAACGATACCTAAACGATAATCAGCAGGAATACCGAGAATTTGTTTAGAACGTTCAATAGCTTCTCCTAATTTGGCTTTACCATCTTCAGAGCGATGGGAACGACCTACACAGGCGTTTTGCAAATTAGCAACCGACCAACCAGGGCGTTTTGCACAAGGGCCGGAAGAAAAATGAGGAACTTGAGGCTTATTAGTTGGGGGCGTAAGATGCTCTGACATGGTTGCAGCTAGTGGCTTTAAGTAGTAAGTAGTGTAGATACTACATTACCGGATCTCTGGTACATAGTTGCAAAATTGGGGATTGGGGATTGGGGATTGGGGACTGGGGATTGGGAAAGAAAATCTCTCCTCTGCTCTCCTGCTCCCCTGCCTCTACCACCGTAGTTTCTACTAGATAGCCTTTAGCAATCTTCATCAGGATTTTACAATTTAGCCGTATTTTCCTCAGTTAGACAAAGTTTTTATCAATATATTCACAGACATCTCCGAAAGATTACGAATTTAGTTTAGTAGTTGGGTATATAGCTATAGATGTTAGAGCTACCCAACTCTATGAAGCGATCGCACTTAGTTAAATTCACCATGATAGTTTTATTCTCCCTGGGCGGTGTTGGTGTTGTCGGGGGAAGTTACTTTCTCAGAAAAGCTGTTAGTAGCAGCAGTCAACCCCAGATAATTACTGATACCTCACGCTACGAAGAAATTCGTAACCAACTCTGGTCTAGTCATGACGAAATTACACACTTTCCCTCTGAGACTTCTATTGATGGTGAAATAGTTCGTATCGCTTACTCTCCAGGAGTTATGCAAGGTGGTAGTTTCTTTCAGGCCAGGCTGAAAAAGTCCCCGGAACAGATTCAACAATTACTGACGCAATACAGACAAGTAGCTAAACGCCAATACCGAGGCGGTGACACTAACGACCATGTGAATTTACCCAAGGGTGTACCAACCACTTTTTTTTATACCAGTAATTCAGATGGGGCAGTAGCTTTTCCGCCTTCCTATGAAATATTAGTATTAAATGCTGAAGATAAAGGTCAACCCGGCTTTAAGTGGAATCATGGAGATAGCTACGGCGTAGCCATTGACAGTTCAAGCTCGGAAATTGTCTATTGGGCTGAGACATGGTAATTAAGAAAGGCAAGGGGCAGGGAGCAGCGAGCAAGAGTTATTTATTCCCCTCATCTTCCTCATCCCCCCACTCCCCACTTAAAAAACATAATGAAAAAAACTGTAATTGGAGTAATGGGTGCTGGTGAAGGAGCAACAAATTATGATAGCCAAAATGCTTATGAATTAGGGCAATTAATTGCTCAAGAAGGATGGATTTTGTTAACTGGTGGTAGAAATGTAGGAGTGATGGATGCAGCCAGTAAGGGAGCAAAATCTGCTAATGGTTTAACTTTAGGTATTCTCCCCAGATATCAACAAGATGGGATTTCTGAAGCGGTTGATATTGCAATTTTTACAGATATGGGGAACGCTCGTAATAATATTAATGTTCTCTCTAGTGATGTAGTGATTGCCTGTGGTATGGGTGCGGGAACTGCATCTGAAATTGCTTTGGCAGTGAAAGCAAATAAGCCAATAATTTTGCTCAATGATGACATAGAAAGCCAGATTTTCTTTCAGAGATTATCACCAGAAAATGTTTATATTGTTGAGAGTGTAGGGGATGCGATCGCTACTGTTAAAACTCTTATTTCAGGGTAAGTTAAAATATAAAAGCAAATATGCCCGATGATTTAGAATCAACGGGCTAAGTCTTGAGTTATGCTTGCCTGCTATTTCTTCTCTTTTACCATCAAATTTACGCCACCATTGGGAGCAAATACTATACCACGGCGCACAGGTTTGAGCGGCACTTTGTCTAGCAATTCCAAGGAATAATTTGAGAGGATTGTTGCTAAAACTAACTTCATTTCAAACAGGGCAAATGCCATACCTAAACAGCGACGATTACCACCACCAAAGGGGAAAAATTCATAAGGTGAAAACTGACGTTCTAAAAAACGCTCTGGTTTAAATCGTTCAGGTTCAGGATAAATATCTGGGCGATGGTGAGTCAAATAAATACAGGGAGAAATTCTCATCTCTGGGGATAAATCGTAACCCATGAATTTCATCGGTACTTTGAGAATGCGGGTAAAACTAAAGAAAGCTACCGGATAAATTCTTAGGGTTTCTGAGCAAACAGCATTTAAATAAGGTAATTGAGTAATTGTTGTAGGGTCTGCATTTGCTATATCAATCGAGTTGAGTTCTTGCAGTAATTTGTCGCGAACTTCAGGAATATAATGCACCCAATATAATGCCCAAGATAAAGCGATCGCTGTAGTTTCATGCCCAGCAAATAGCATAGTCATTAACTCATCCCGTAACTCGACATCAGTCATGGGTTGACCATTTTCATCCCGCGCAGACAATAACAAACTCAAAATATCTTCACCTTGATTCTCAACTTGAGTGCGACGTTCATTAATTTCCTGGTAAAGCAATTTATCCAGTAACTTTCTGCGGCGTACAAACCTTCCCCAAGGAGTCCAATCACCTAAATCATGTTGCAAAAATTGGAAAAATAGAAAAACAGCACTCAAAGGGTAATTAAAACTATCCAACATCTCAGTTAAAACTTGTTTGATTTGTTGGTAACGTTCACCTTCCTTGAGTCCAAATACAGCCCTGAGAATGACTTGCAGAGAAATATCCTGCATAGTAGGACGGGCAACAAATGGCTTTTTGATATTCCATTGACTGGCGACTTGCTTAGTAATATCACGGATTAACTCACCATAAGCCCGCATTCGTTCACCGTGGAAAGAAGGCATTAAAAGTTTACGCTGTTGTAAGTGGCGATCGCCATCCAACAAAATCAACGAGTTAGTCCCTACCAACGGTTCAATTGTATTATTACCTTCACCTGAATAAAATAATTGAGCATCAGCAGTAAATAGTTCTTGAATAGCTTGGGGATTACTAATAATTATTTGTGCAGGAAAGCCACCAAATTCTGATATGAATATATCACCATATTCCTGTTGTGTTTTCTGGAGATAATAGATAGGATTTATCAGCACCCTCAAAGTTTGTAGCCATCTAGGTATGGGTGGTTTAATTGGTAACTTAGGAAGAATTTGATTGGTGGAATTTTCTTGTGCTGTAATCATCAGTAATGCTCCTTATCTAAAGCTTTAGATGGAATCTTGAGAAAGAATATTATCTGTAATTGGTGGATTTATGATCAATTCTAATAATCCTAAATGCTTTCTCAATTCCTCAATGGGTTCATGCCAGTGTTCTTCAAAGGGATAACTTAACAAAAAATCTACTTTTCTACCTAGTTTTTGACCTTTTTTGAGGTTGGCGAAAATCATCTTGGTTTGTTGAGGAGCCAGTAAAGGATAAAGAAATTTAGCTAACTGTAAGCTGATTTTAAGAGATTTACTAAAATTTTGCTCCGCAGCAAAAGCTAATACGCCAATTTCACCTGCGTAGGTAGTATCAAAGCCAAGTAAAACATGAAAAATATCGTGGGTGACGACGTAGCGTAAAGCAAAGACATTGCGCCTAGCCACAGCCTCTAATTCTGGGCTAACATTCATTGGCTGGAGGTGATTTGCTTGCATATGAGTGGCATATTCCCGGCCAAATGTGCCTGGAGGATATTGATTTAACTTCTCTAAATCAATCGGCGGATGATATCCCTGTAATGGTTGCATTCTGGTAGCTACTTCGGGTGCGACTTTAGCACCAAATAAATCAGACTTGAGAATGGCAAAATCACCCAAATGACCGGAGTTTTTAGCTGCCAAAAGAGCCTTGATTTTGTGTAATTGTTTGAGCATAATCAGTTACCCTGATTGTGGGTGAGGCGATCGCCTTTAATCTTATTCTCCCAACTAGCGATCGCTCTGGCTAAAATTCACACCTTGGCTTCTAAGATGAGATTAAACGGTGTCTGTGTAGCACGTCGAAACTGGCTAAAACCAGCTTGAGACATCACTTGTGCCAGTCTCTTTTCTCCTGCTTGTGCGCCTAGTCCCAAACCCACTTCTTGAGAGAGAGAATTAGGAGTACAAAATGCCGTAGAAGCAGCATAAAAAAGCCTACCTACGGGGTTCAGGTTTTCCTCAACTTCATTGCCAGCAAATGGCTCAACTAGCAGTACAGTACCATCATTCGCTAATGCTTCTCGGCTGTGCTTGGCTGCACCTACAGGATCTCCCAAATCGTGCAGACAATCCATGAAACAAACTAAGTCGTAGTTAGAGCCGGGAAAATTCTTAGCCGTTGCTACCTCAAATTTTACTCTGTCTCCAACTCCGGCAGTTGCGGCTCGTTGACGAGCGACTTCAATGGATTGATCATGATAATCAAAACCCCAAAATGTTGAATTTGGGTACATTTGAGCCATGATGATTGTAGATGCACCATGACCGCAACCAACGTCAGCAACCTTGGCACCTGCTGTTAATTTGTCCTCTACACCTTCTAAAGCCGGAATCCATTCTGTAGTCAAAAAGCTGCGGTAGCCAGTTTTATAAAATGCTTCAGTACCGCAAAACAGCCGATGATGATGTTCATGCCAACCAATACCTTTGCCAGTACGAAAAGCATCTATAACTTTTTCTTCATCCAGCCACATGGCAGCCACAGAATCAAACCCTGGAGCCATAAATACAGGACTAGCTTCATTCACCAGCACCATTGCGTGTTCGTCGGGTAACTCGTAGGTGTGATTAACTGGATCGTAAGTGACGTAACCGCCGGCGGCTTGGTTATTTAACCACTCCAGCACATAACGCTGATGGATATCAGTTTTTAAAGCTAGTTCCATCGCTGTCATTGGCCCTGCACCAGCCATTGCTTGATATAAACCAAGTTTGTGTCCAATATCTGTCATCGCTGCGGACATACTGGCTGCCATATCAGCAACAACCTGTCCTACAAATGCTTGCAGTTTTTTTTCATTCATGGGAATTTCTCCTGTGTTGAAAATTACCCTACTCCCCATTCCCTACTCCCTATTGCCTTTAAGCTCAAGGGAAGGGATACTATAGCGATCGCGTAACTCACCTACAGACACATCCACTACTTCCCAAAAGTTCCAATTATCGGAAAGGTCTACTTTACAAGCTGCTCCTCTTTGCAGTGCGTGCATGACTAAGGGAATATCAAACAGTCCCACATTGGCATCTGCAACAGGTGTGATTTGCATCCCCCAATGGAAATGTAAAATTACAAATAGCAGAAATACAAAGCCATCTTCGCGGATGTAACCTGCTTGAAATGCTCCCTGCTGAATCTCACCTTGGGGATCTGTGCCATAACCTGAGAGGATATGCCCAAAATCATGAAATACTAAGCGTTCAGGAATACCGCCAGCTTCACCAGGAAAACTAAAGTGGTGTTGGG
>NC_019677.1 GCF_000316645.1 Nostoc sp. PCC 7524 | reverse complement strand
TTTATCACTCGTGAGCAAAACTCGTATTATTGCGCTATTTAACCAATCAGGGGGAGTAGGAAAGACAAGTTTAACGATGAACTTGGGCTACCAACTCGCTCAAAAAAAGAAAAATCGTGTCCTTTTGATAGACCTTGACCCCCAAGCCTCACTCACAACATTTATGGGGCTAGAACCGGAAAATATCACTAAAACTGTCTACGAAGCAGTGGTAGGGGAAGAACCATTACCAATTCACCCTGAACCTATTCACGGCATGGGTTTAGTGCCAGCCAACATCAACCTAAGTGCTGCTGAACTAGAACTGGTTGCCGCCTTGATGCGGGAAATGCGCCTAAAAAATGCGATCGCTCCCATCTTAGACAACTATGATTTTATTTTGATAGATTGTCCCCCCTCTTTAGGCATCCTCAGCGTTATCAGCTTAGTAGCAGCTACCCATGTTTTAGTACCAATTCAGTGTCAGTTCAAATCCTTTCAAGGAACTGATTTACTATTAAGAACTGTAGCTTCACTCCGTAAAGGTGCTAATAAAACACTCAGCATTGCTGGTTTCATCCCCACAATGTATGATGCACGTACTGCTCAAGAAAGCAGAACCATGAAAGCCATCACAGAACAACTTTCACCTGTAGCTACGGTCTTTGAACCTATTCCTAAATCTATTGCCTTTGCTGATGCCAGTGAAGCGCGATTACCCTTAGCACTATATAATCCCAAACATCCTGCCGTCGCTGTACTAAAAAAAATCGCCCTCAATTTAGAAAAACTACAGTGAGCAAAAAAGAGCAACCCTATACCAGCCACTTAAAAGGTGTAGCCGCCCTACTAGGCGAAAGTTTTAACGAAACTGAAAGTCCGGCTAACTCACCCAATACAGTGGCCATCAGTTTAATTAAACTGCCACCATCCCAGCCCCGGCGTTACTTTGACCCTCAAAAACTAGAGGAACTATCACGCTCAATTCAAAAATTGGGCATTCTTGAACCTTTGCTTGTCCGTCCTTGCGAGAGTGGTGAGTACGAACTGGTAGCTGGTGAGCGTCGCCTCCGAGCATCTCAAATGGCAGGACTAACTGAAGTGCCTGTAATCGTCCGTGAGATGGATGACATCACCACCTATCAGGTGCGACTGGTAGAAAACCTGCAACGCGAAGACCTCAACCCCCTAGAAGAAACCGAAGGCATCCTTGAATTATTAGCCATCCAGATGCAGATAACCCAACAGGAGGTTAGCAGCCATCTTAACCGCATGAGAAACGTTTGCGATCGCAATTCCGAATTGAGACATAACGTTATGTCTCAACCCGAAACTCAGATAATTGAAGAATTATTTGCATCTTTGGGGCGCATGAGTTGGGAGTCATTTGTTAAAAATCGTCTGCCACTGCTTAATCTGCCACCAGATGTTCTAGAAGTGCTGCGTTCTGGTCAACTTGAATATACCAAAGCACGAGCGATCGCACGAGTTAAAAATGAAGATACACGAAAACAACTCCTAGAAGATGCGATCGCCTACAATCTCTCACTGAGCGAAATCAAGCGCAAGATTAAAGAGATTGAGCAACAGACTGCATCAGAACCACCATCAATAAAAGACCTAGCTGATGACACATTTCGCCGCTTAAAAAAATCCCAAGTCTGGGATGACCCAAAGAAAAAAGCGAAGGTAGAAAAGCTCTTAACTCAATTAAAGGCACTGATAGAAGATGACAATCCCAAGTGAAGCAATGAGGTAATTCTCTCTCACTATTCAAGTTGCTGTCTAAGAGATGGTGACATAATCATCAGTCCTCTAACAACCTCTTCAGGTGTAGCTGTGCCATCAATTACCTTTGGCATAATCGCCATCAATTCTAAAGCCAAGTTTGTGGGAATTCCGCTTGCTTCTAACCGCTTCAACTCCAAAACATCAATGCCTGCGGCCAATCCCTCTAAATATTCCTCTACAGTCACTCCCAAGTTTTCAACTTCCGACATAAGTATAATTTCCTGATTTTTTATGTGATTACACTCCCATTGTCTGGTAAAAATTCACAAGACAACTCGTGATTATCCGGTAGTGTCTGCCCAACAGTCCAGCAGACAATGGTTTTAAAAGTAACCAGATAGTTTGATACTAATGGCAGACAGTATGGAGAACAACAGCGTAAATCTGGCAGACAACACACCAGACAATAGCCTACAGTTGGGAGACAATCCGGCAGACGACAGACAAAATATTGATAATTTTTCTAAAATTTCTATATTAGAATTACAAAAAAAATATGGCATAGGCAGAGATCCTTTATACAATCGGATGAAATATCTGAGGATAACCACCTGGAAGATAGGCAAGAAAGCTTATCTGGATGCCGAGCAGATAGCACACATGGATGGGCTACACGACCACATTAAAACTACCGGAAAGATGGAAGGCTACCCAGTGCCAGAACCATCAGGGCCAATTGAAGTTGAGGACGAGCAGCCGACACCTACAACTACTCTGACAGTGGCTACTCAGACTCAGCAAATTGCCGCCCCAAATTACGCGCCCACACAAAAGCGATCGCAGTCCTCAGATCAAGTAAACGACGTAGCAGCCATTATCACCAGCGCGCAGAATAAAGCAGCCGGTACACTCATCGCTGAAAATATGCTGGCTCAACACTTCATTCAAAATCCAGACCTACTACCAGATGAGCTAAAAGCCAAAATCAAGGAATCAGGGGAGATGCCAAGCGTTGACCCTTTCGCATACGCAGACTCATTGATCAATTCCGCAATGGGATCTATCAGCGTGGCTTAAAGTTTTTGGGCATGATGGCAACTGGTGCAATTGTCGCACTCAACGGGCTAAATCCTGTGTCATTGTTGGCATTAGGGATAAGTGGAGTATTTGCATTTATACCCAAGTTTTCCTCTAAGAAAAACGACCCAGACACAACTGACGAAATAGCTGCGCCTGGTGAATTTAAAATTTACCGACAAACCGAACTAAACCGCACTACAGCATCATTACTGGCTAATGGTGCAATTCTGATCGCCGGTGAGGATGGGAGTGGTAAATCTGTACTAGCTAGTGCTGTAGTAGAGAAATTGCAGGGTGACGAGTTCACAGTGGCTTTCATTGAACCGGCGACACCTAAACAAATGCTGTTAGAAATTGCCCATCAGTTTGATATTCCCACTGAGGATTTAGAGGGAAAATCATTAACAGCCGACAAATTAAAAAGAGCGATCGCCCAATTCTTAGAGGAAAATACAGCCTTTCTCATAGTGGATGATGCCCACAGTTGCGACACTAAATTTAGGATGTGGCTGAAGCAATTGCGGCGTAGTAACGTACCAATGTTACTTTTAGCCACTGACCCACCCAGGACGGATATCTTTATCAATATTCCCCGCATCGAATTAAAACCCCTGCCAGAGTACGCAATTAGAGAGATTATGGTGCAGGCAGCAGCTGACAGGGAAATTCAACTTAAACCCTCGGAACTAGCCAAACTGCAAGAACGCGCCGGGGGAAATCCGATGCTGGCAGCGCGAGCTGTGGATGAAGAATACCTGGGGCTGGAAGTTGAAGGTGCAGACCACCGCCGTTATTTTGATATCACACCCTTAATACTCCTGGCGGGTATCGCCTTTGTGATTATGCGGTTTATCGGACTAGGTACAAATGACCAAGCACTCTATATTTTTGGAGGTATCGCCGCGGCCATATTCTTGGGACTGTCTCGCCTACTGTACAACTTACCGCGTGAAGATAGGAGAATCCGCTAATGCTTGGCATCTCCCATCTCTTAATCAGTGGCACTGCTACATCATTATTATTGGGAACTGCTAGCCCTACGGTGATTGCAGTGGGTGCGATCGCTGGTCTTCTCCCCGACATCGATGTGTCCACATCCCCAGCCGGTCGTGTCCTTCCCTGGATCAGCAGTTTTTTTGAAAGTAAAATGCCACACCGCAGCTGTACCCACAGCTTAATTGCCAGTGCAGTTGTTGCAGTTGTTGGTTATGGAATTGCACTGTTTAATCCCCGTTTAATCAACCTCGTCCACGCTCTCAACATTGGTTATACCTTTGGCTGGTTTGCTGATGTGTTTACTCGTGGTGGTGTGGAAATGTTTTGGCCGTCACCGGTGCGGTGCGTCTGCCCAGGTAATCGTAACCTACGGCTAAGAACTGGGAGTAATGCTGAGTATTTTGTGTTGGTGGTGCTGATTGCGATCGCTCTGGCTATTTTCAATATCAATAACTCTGGCGGAATATTAACTCAATTCAACCGCCTAATTGCCTCACCTTCTGGCGTACAACGTATTTACAACGAATCAGGCAGTACGCACTTGATTAAAGCCAATATCAAGGGAGTGAGGACAACCGACAGATCCAGAGTTGTTGGTCAATTTCTTATCATTCAAAGCTTAGGTACAGGCTTTTTAATTCAGTCCGACGACAACAAAATTTACAAAGCTTCCACTGAACCAGATAGCCAGATTTTCTTAGAGGAAATTACAGCTGATGTAGGGAAACCAGCCATCACAAATATTGAAGCCATTTTCTTAGAGGATGAGCCAATAGGGGCAGCACTAGAAAAATTTAACCGCGCCGGGGCGATGGTGTTTATTTCTGGTCAGCTGTCATTTGATACTCTCGACGGTGTAACCTTGCCGCGTGACCCCTACCAATTTCCCTACATCAGAGCCAGTGACAGCACAGTTACCTTAGAAGCTGCACCGCTTGGAATTGTGCAAAGTAAGTTAGGTGAAGAGTTTGGTACAGGTCAGTTACAAGTGAGGATTATAAACACGAATAGTCAATAGTCATTACCGGCTAAACGCCGCGCTACCGCTAACATTACTCATTACTCATTACTCATTACTTATTACCCCAGTCCCCAGTCCCCAATACCCCATGCCTAAACCACTACCAACCCAAACTCTCAAACCTAACCAGACTAAAAAAGTTAATACAGAATCATCAACAGACGGTATTCTACTAGGTGATAAAGTCTGGTGGAATCCTGCCAAGCTTCGCAACGGTCATGTTGTTATTCTCGGAACTTCTGGAAGTGGTAAAACTCAGACACTTAAAGCACTTGCTCACGAATTACCGTTATTGTTTCCTGATATCAAAATAGTCATTTCCGATTTTCATGGAGATTTGGAATTACCTGGAGAAGTTTGTTACTCTCTTAATGCTGAATCACCACATGGGCTAAATCCATTAGTTCTTGATTTAGATCCAAAAGGTGGTGGACCGGATTTACAAGCGATCGCTGTCTCATCTATCCTAAGAAAGTCTTTAAAGATGGGAGATAATCAAGAGGGTTTGATTTTAAATGCCTTTATAAGTTGCTACGAAAATAGAGGTATTTTTCAGAAAAAGCAGTCAAGTTGGGTTAATCAACCTCCTACCTTTGCTGACTTAGAAAGTGAACTGCAAAGTCGGGTAGAAGATGGTTGTAAGGATTCACAGAAGTTATTGTTAAAACTGGCTGCTACTTTCAAATACGGAATTTTCAGCAAACCTCAACCATCAATGAATTTCCCTGTTGTCAGATTTGACTTGTCTGCATTATCTAAAGTACCAGGGTTGAGTGCGATCGCAGCAGAAACCCTCTTAAAACAGCTTTTCGACAGTCACAAGTTGATGGGCGAAATTGATGGTAGAGTTCCACGCTGTTATGCTCTACTAGATGAAGTAAAAGAAATCAAATCATCTCATACTCTTGAGAAAATCACCAGTGAGGCGCGAAAATTTGGATTAGGAATAATCGTTGCTAGTCAGATGGATTCAGATATTTCTAATACTGTTCTCGCCAATTCCTCAACTAAGATGGTTCTCGGAGTAGATCAAGTAGAAGTTACTAAAGTTGCACGTAGATTTAGATTTGCAGTCAACTTAATCGCTAATCTACAACCGTTAGAGGCTTTAATCAGAATGGATAGCGATGGATTTCATACTAAGATAAAGCCTTTTTATCAACGCATTTAATATTAATTAATTACCGAAATTGTGTAAGTTTTTCTACTCAGATTAAGGTATAATTTCAATAATAAGTTTCGGCGGTGCTGGTAACACCCCGAAACGTGGTCAACCTAGTCTGAGTAGGTCAACATGAACAATGATATAACATTTAACCCAGATAAGTTTTATCTGGGCAGGCTTTGTCGTCATGGTCATAATTGGAATGAGACTGGTAAAAGTCTACGTTACTGTGCAGGAAGAGACTGTGTTGATTGCGTTCGTAGACGAAACGCCAAAACACCAGAGCAGATAAAAGAGAATTATCAGAAAAATAGAGAGAGAATATTGCAGTCAGCTAAACTCTATAACATCATTCACTCGGAGAAGATAAAACAAAGAAAAAAAGCTTATAGAGAAGCTAATAAGGACAAAATAAAGAAGTATGCTCAAAAGTATCGAAATGATAATAGAGAGAGGCTAAGAGAATATAACAGGAACTATCATGCTACTAACTTTGAACAAATATCTGAAAGACAAAAAAATTATCGCCAGACAGAACAAGGCAGATTAGCAATAAAACGAGGACATAGAATAAAAAAGGATAGAAAACGGGCAGTTCACTTAGTTAACTATACAGATGAACAACTCAAGTATCAATACGAAAAATTTGATAACTGTTGTTCTTACTGTTGCAAAAAACTGTTCTTTTTCGTGACCATTTTATTCCCATATCAAAAGGTGGATCTGACTGCTTAGGGAATATAGTTCCTGCTTGTTTATCTTGCAATTCATCAAAGCATAATATTGATCCAAAAGAGTGGTACGCAAAACAGCCATTTTACTCTGTTAAGCGTTGGAGAAAAATTCTGAAAATTCTCGGTAAAACAGAATCTACCTATAACCAAATTCCACTGCTATAAATGAGTAAAAGCTAATGTTAAGACTGGGAATACTACTTAAACCCCAGTCTTACAACCCAAGTATGAAAGAATTTAGTAGCAATAATTTATACATTTATTTATGTATTGGGCTGATTGGATTGATTTTCTTAGTAAGAAGCACTCCAGAAAATCAGCCCGTGATTGCTGCTAAAAGTGAAGAAGTTAATAATACAAAAAATCCCCCTGATGATGACTCAGAGGAATTTGACGATTCTGCAAACTCACTTTTACAACAAAATCGACCTCTAAGAATGAGTATTTCTGTGGATAATCCAGCATTCTTAAAGGTGAGGGTTGGTCAGGAGATTAGGCAGGGTGATGTAATTAGTGATAATTCCACAGAGCGCGATCGCCTCCTCAAACAAAAGCAATCCGTCACATTGCAAATTGAAAATCTCAAGTCTAAAAATATCCCTGAACCCTTCAAACCAAGGGAATCGCTAGGATTAAAGCCACTACCGCCGGCGATATTCTCAGAGGAAAAAGCAGCGATCGCTCAGGCTAGATTGCGGTTAAATCAAGCGATCGCACTATTGGAAGCGCGGACAATTATATTGAAATCAGACAACCCAGAACGACGAGCAGAGGCAGAGAAGGCAGAGGCAGGATTACAAATCGCTAGTGAGAAAGTGCGGGAGCAGGAACAATTAATACTCGCTATGCGGGATATGAGGCTAGAAGATGCAGTTTTGCAGCATGAGGAAGCCAAGCTTAAACAGTTGCGCTCTGAAATGGATCAGGCCAATTCTGCACTCGACCAAGCCAAGGCTAAACTCAACGCCTCTGCAATACTCCAACAACAGGAATTGCAACAATTAGAAATAAATGTGAGACTTGCACAATCTGATTTAGAGGTGGCAGAATCACGCCTCATTGCTGCCCAAAATCGCCGTCAGCTTACTGAGTATGATGCCGGACTTGAGGAAGCAAAAAGACAACAACAAGAGAATCAAACTCAACAGGAATACTCACGGCAACAGCAGCAGTACGCCCAGGCTATAAGAGACAGGGATTACCAGTTAGCACAACTTAATATTTCACTCACCACAATTGAGGATAAATTAGCACAAATCCCGATTGTGAGAAGCCCAAGGCATGGATATATTAGGCGAATTAAGCCTTGGACTGGGAAGGATGGAAAATATACAACGGTTGTTACTATTAGTCCTACTCCTATTTCCTCTAAGAATGGGGGAAGTACAAGCACAGTCACCAGCACCAGTACCGATAAAAGTACCCGCACCACCACCAACCAAAACCCCGCCAAGCGATGAAAATGAGCAGCCGGAGGAAAAAGAACCACAGGAGGAAGTAAGCCCAGAAGACGCGCCACAAGCGGATCAGGATGCTGATTCACAATTACCTAAACCTGAGCAAAACCCATTTAACAAGCCCAGCATAGATGCAATCATCCAAAAAGAATTTAATGATGATATGTGGCGGCTGCTGCGCGGTGGGCTTCCTTGCCTAGAAACTTCGGCGGTGTGTTTACAACAATTACAGGATAGAGCGATCGCCCAATCCCCACTGCTCAAAGAAATCGATGCACGAATTAACGAGGCCAACGAGCGCATCAATGAAGCTAAAGCTAGGAATAAAAAATCAATTCAATTATCTATCCTCACCCCAGCACTGCAATATTTATTGGGGCCAACTCCCATATCAGGTCAACCACAAAAGGGGAATGGATTAATTGATAATATCGCTTCCATCTTTAGGGGTGACACGGGGATAATAAATGGCTTATTGAATATCATTGGAATACCGCTATTTCAAGGCACACAGGGCGGGAATGCTGATGCTCAAAGGAATGCGATCGCAATTGGTGATTTACAGATAAAAGTAGCCGAACTGCAACGCAACCGCGCACAACTAGCTGATACAATCCGCACTAAAGTTACAGAGTTATTAGTTGAATTTGACGAAGCCAGAACTGATTACCAAACCTCTCAGGTAGTGGCAACCAGGGCAGTTGACCAGTTTAAAGTGTTTGAAATTAGGTATCGCAGAGGTAACAGCGACACAGAAACTTATCTCACTAGACAAAATACATTAGACAATACCAAAGCCCAAACATATAGATCATGGGCTAAAATGCGTCGGTCATTATTTAAACTCAAGCTTTTGGTGCTGACCATCAAGGATGCTGAGATTTAAGCTTTTAGATTTCCAGCCTTGATGAATTAACGGCTTATCGCTTTGATACACATCAAAATGATTGCCCCAATCATGTAACTTTCCATTTCTCCATACTTTAGGAAGCGATCGCCCCTGGTGTTGCACTCTAATTTTCTTAGAGGAAATGTATTCAGCCGTTTGATTGTCTATCTTTAATTGAGAACCCAACACAGAATACTTGAACTGTTCCCAACTTTCACCCTCTCCTACTTCAAGCACAAAGCCGCTAATCCCTTCACCTATCGCACTGGCAGTTAAAATATGGTCATTTGGGTAATTTTTTACATCCTTAGTTACACCAAATTGTAGGTTGATAGGTGCGTTAGCGGAGCTTAACGGAGTTATCGCTAGCCAAGTTTTCTCCAATTTAATAAATAATTTTCCTCGCTTGATTTCTGTGTGTGCAGACTTAGGTAAAAAAAACTGGAATGATGAATTTGCATCATTTAACCAAATCGCCAAATTCTGATACTGCCCCACAGCATTGTTACCTGATGAGGATGTAGGGATAAAATAATCAATCCCCCTGTGGGAATTAAAAGCCATCAGCTTAAATCCGTTCCAATCACCGCCGCTACCCTGTGCCAAAGTACCAAGCTGGAATGTATGACCAAAATACAAAGTCTCGTGAAACTCTGGTTTATCGCTTTTTCCAGGTTTCCAGTTTTCATACTGTGGCTTGGAATTTAGTAATTCTAGAGGTTTGGTGAATTGTTTTTGCGCCAGGGCAACTGCGGCGGCGGGTGGCCTGTAGCTGCTGGTGATGAGATGAATTAAATCAGTATCTTGTGAATTATCCTTTACTGGTGAATCCCCAAAATACAAGCCCAGTGCGCGAGATGCACCAGAACACCACGCACAATTACCGCCGCTATTATCTCGCTTACTTGGCCCACCAAAACCACCACGCCAATACTTCAACGCTCCGGTGACAAAAAACCAATCTAACGCTGACTTTGCGATCGCTCTAACCTCTTCATCCTTAGCAAAATCGTACAAGTTTACATAACTGGTGATTGTGTGACCCAAATAAATAGGACTATCCCATTCACCTTGACCAATCATGTAGAGCGATCGCACTCTCAAACGTATCCTATCTTTATATATTTGCAGTGTACGCTCGTTTCCAGCTTCTTCAGCCATCAGATAAACGCTGCTATCTCGCATAGCGCGGAGGTTGTCAGTGTTGCGACAATCTACCCAGCTTGTACAGTTGTCAGTTGACCTTTCCCAAAATTTTCTAGGCTGTGAGAAGTGTTGAGTTAGTGGGTCAACTTTGGTAAAAAGTCTCATTCCTTCCCTCATTCGGGATTTGTAGCTGGGGCTGAGAAATTCACCAAAACCAAAATATTTCCTAACTTGACCTTTTAGAGTAAACCCTGAGTAAAAATCAAATCCTAAAATGTGACCATTCTTAGAGGAATCTGCATCATCAGCTTGAAGGAATGCGATCGCCTCCCGCTTGTTTCCTCTAAGAAAATCAATCATAGCCTTTGGGTACGAATTTTTCTCATACTCATAGGCTGTGCTTCCATACTTACCAGATTCAAACTTTTCTAAATATTCGCGCTTTCGCTGCTGAAATCCAGCTTCTAATTCTGGTGTCCATTGAGCTATAGCTGGTGACTGACTGATTATTAATAGAAATACTGCGAATAACTTTCTCATAATCAAAAAAGCTTAGTGACCACCAAAAGATATGGGTAAACTGAGCGCATTCGTACCAAGTGAAGGTATAGGTGAGATATGCGATCGCAACCCCTACCATACCCACCATTGATGATTTAGATACGAGATACAAACAAAAGCCTATTAAAATCAAATAAACTACTGTACCTATTATTCCCACTGATACAGCAGTATCTAATATTAAATTGTGAGCTTTACTTGTTAAGGCTTGTGTAGTTTTAATTTTGCCATCTGGTTGAAAAGGGTAAGCAATTTCAAAGCCATCAAACCCCCATCCAAACAAAGGACGCTGCTTAATTCTTCTAGTTGAAAAGCTCCAAAAATCAACTCTATTGGAAGTAATTTGATTGATAATAGGAAAATCTTTGATATGGCGATTTGTGGAAATAATGCTGATTATCAGAATAGTAGCGATCGCACCCACAGCAATCACTTTATAATGCTTCTTTCCTAGTAGATATCCAAAAGCAATAATCAAAGCCAGTAAACCTGCTCTAGTCTGGGTGAAGATTAAAGCAGGCATAGCAGGAATTATGTACAATGCTAGTTGCTTAATATTAATCCATTTTTTTTGATATGCAACTAACGCCATTACATTTACCGCCGCTAAGGTAAACGCAGCATGGCCTCTATGGGAATAAAGCCCGATTGGTTGGTGTCCTTGAAAAATGGTGCTTTTTAAAATATTCTCTTTAATGAGTTGACCAGTTGTAGCAGTGTAATCTATCTGCCAATTGAGCGTCTGGGGAAAGATACTCAGGCTAAGAATTAAGCCACCAATTAATAAGCCTTGAAATTGCGCTTTTACTACCTCTGGCTTTAACTTTAGTACCAGAGCATTACTCATGGTGAAAACTGCGATTAATCCATAATATAAAAGCCCACTTTTCATAGTGACATGACCAAGGAGCGATCGCACTGGTAGAGGACTGTAAATTGTAGTAATTATTCCAATAAGTAGAAATGCACTCCATAATAAAGCAGCTATTCTCCACACTTTAGATAATTTTATTAATTCCCAACTTTGAGAAATTATAAATAGATTAATTATAGTAATTAACTCAACAGCAAGTATTTTGGGCTGAGTCCATATTGCTCCTCTATTCATGCCCAAGGGATTTATCAGAATAATACTAAAGCAGAAAAGTATGGTGATTATATTCATAAAAAAATGAGGCTACACTTTGAGCCTCAATCTTTTATAGCTAATTAATTTAGAAATAAAATTAGTTGCCACTACCGGAAGACATCCAAGCTGCGGGTACGTAACCCACGCCAGAAGTGCAACGAGGCGCATTCATCGCACTAGGTAAGGAAGATAAGGTTTTTGACGAGCCGTTAACTGAGAAGGTGGCGGGAATACTAAATGATGTGCTGTTTCTCAAAGTGCCAAATCCGCAAGCGTTAATTCTTACACTACGATTTGTATCTCTAGGTACATTTAGCAATACTGCCGAGCCTGGAGTCTGCCCGACGATTACCACATCGCCGGCGGGTGTTTTAAAGTTTGCGCTTCTTGCTTCAGCGAAAGTTCCGTTGGTGCAACTTGGTAAAAGCTGAGTGGGGAGAGAAGCAAGAGTAACATTACTTCCAGCTACTCCAATAGTCGGGGTCATGCCCACACTAGAGGCACTTAATCTAATTTCTCCGCAAGTTCCTGCGACACGAGAGCTAAATCTGTCAACATAGCCGAGGGCAACTGTTGCTGTTGCGTTTGCAGTACCGGAAATAAAAACGGTGGTTTGTCCGTTCTCCGTCACCTTATATACATTCTCGCCATTGTAGGGAATCGCATTAGCTGGGAGAATAGAGCTTGCGATCGCTCCTACACTCATCAAGCCCAATCCAATCAAAGAGAGAAATTTCTTAACTTTCATACAAGCCTTTATTGACAATCGATTACGCTGCACACATCTTAGAAAAAGCCTGATCGATTTGATAATTGTTGAAATTAAGTAGGAAATTTTTATGAAAGTTGTATTACATTACAAAACAAAAATTTATATTGCAATTTTACTAGGTGTAACCACTGGAATTTCAGGATGTGAAATACTGTCTGGCAGTATTGGCGAATCTCTTGCTAACGCCAACAGACAGTTTTCGGAATCATGGGAAGTTGTCAGGATATCTGACGGAGATAGTATTGTTGTCCGCCGTACAGGAGAAGAGAAAAAAATTCGGCTGTGCGGCATTGATGCACCTGAAAGTAAGCAGCCTTTAGGTAAAGAATCAAAGGCAAATTTAGAGAGATTATCGCAGGAAGTAGGGGGGCAAGTATCGATTGTGTCAGTGGAGAGCGATCGCTATGGCCGATTAGTAGCTGAAGTATTTTCTTCCCCACCAAATAAAGATAATATTGAAAAATTTTGGAATGAGGAGCAACTTAGCAGTGGCAATGCGTATTTATATAAGCAATATGTAGGGAAATGCCACAATAAAATAGCTTTAGAAAAAGCAGAAGAAATTGGTAAATCTAAAAAGCTTGGTGTGTGGGCAGGGAATTATCAAAAGCCTTGGGATTATCGCAGAGCGCAGCGCAATAGGTAATTTTCAAAAGAGGAAAATTGCTCGTTCGTCGGCGGTGGTTTCGTCGAAGCTCCTCACCACCCCCTCCTCACTCACGCCATCCCAACCCATCCCTGCACCATCCACCCCATTGCGCGTTTTTGAGTAAGCATCGAAATACTTGCAAGCACACTCAAAAACGCGCTTAAAAAACCCTGGCTAATAACTAACCAGGGTTTACTGCGATACTCCCAAATTGACTGTCAAAATTTTGTAGCGTAGTTTTTCATGGATTCGATTACAGCATCGTACTTGTTTGTAGGTATATCAGCAGTGCGTTCAAGTTGAAATCCTGCCAGCACTGATCTCACATCTGATTCTGATAGGTGCAATTCATTCCTTGCGATCGCCCACAGTCTTTTAATCTGTCCCTCAGATATGGTCTGTACACCTGATACGCCAGCCATGTCATGTAAAATTGAGCCTTCCTTCTCTTTAGGTTTCTGAATAAGTCCAGCCTCTTGTCTGATTTCCTTACCGATTTTACGTTTAACCTCTTCCCAGTTTTGGCTATCAACTACGGTAATATCCAAAAGGCATAAAGTGTTATATCTTCTACCGTAACTAATTTGTATTCCCAATTCCTTTGCATCATTAAAGTCGCCAGGGAGGGGAAATACAGAATCTATCTGTTCGCCGCTTTCATGGCGAAGTGTAGAAACCAAGCAATACCTACTTTCTACAAAGGTCATCTGATGAGCGATCGCTAGGCCACAGGCAGATAATACAGGTGTAATCTTGGGCTGAATTTCTTCAAGTTCAGCGTATGTAAAATTAATTTCTCTGCCTGTCTTTGTAGGGATTTTTACATTACGATTGGCCAAAATAGCTGGTATTTGTGCTTTAGCTTTGGCCAAGGCTGCATTCAGTTGTGGTGTTTGTGTCATGGTTGCAAATTCTTAGAGGAAAATTTTATAGGTGCGATCGCCTGTATGCTGTTGCAACTGCGCTGCTGCTTCCTGAGAGTGAGTCCAAATCTGTGAGTAATCCCAACTTGGATCAGATAGTGGGTAATCAGCGTTAATTAATTCGCTCAGTTCTTCGTTCATAAAAGTGTCCTATTTGTTATGATTGAATGGCCTATTTTGGCAATCGGGGAAAATATCTTTGGTCGGATACCTGTCCCCGATTCAATACCCTCTCTTAGCGGCTGTGGGCTGGCGGCCAGTTTAATGTTTACCAGTCAAGTAACTCTGCGTCACGTTCTGGCTCAGGGTGAAATTTCCATGAGTATTTTTTTTGCTCCCTCATAGCTGCTTCTTTACGTTCCAGCCAGCAATACTCATACTGGCGTAAAGTCTCACACCCTAAATACTTCCAAACTGCAAAGATGTGTTTATCAGGTATTTGTCCCTGAGTTCTGGCGTTTAGCATCAAATGTTTTGTAGCGACTGCATCCTGGTTAAAAGCTTTTTCTAAACCGCTATAAGCGTGACAAGTGCAGGTAATTTCATATTGATATAATTTGACCTCGTAGAAGTCACCAGTATTACCACGAGCTATCAATTCATCCCAATCGTTCCCTAGTTCTAATTTATATGGATCAGCTTTAGCCCAAGAACGGTTAATCAAAACTTCTACATAATCTGCTTTGGAAATGAAGCGAGAAATACCACGAATTTTGATGAATTGACCACGCTTTTCAATTTTATTGGGGATGTGTAAATATACAAAATTTCTATATACATCAATAGTGGCGTAATCAATCCCAGCTTTAATTTGTTCTGGTGTCCAGCCCCATTTTGTCAGCAATACTTTGGTATTTTCTAGGCTGTAAATGTGGCGAAGTGCGTAATCTTCGCTGTTATCTTCATGTAATAAAGATTGGTGAAAAATTGAATAACTGTAATCAGTGCGAGTATGAGCTTTAGCAGAGAATCTGGTCATTGGTCGGATACCTTTTTCTAAGGTCTATACAATTTATTATAGCGCGTAGACAAGCTATAATGGCATAGTTTACACAAATTTCATAAATTCTTAGAGGAAAAGCGATCACCCCAATAAAGCGATCGCTCTAAAACTTAAGATATTAAAATTAACTGCTTGGCTTGAATTTCTTGTAGGTGTTCTCGATTAATCCATTCAAAAGCACAATCTAGATTATGAATTAAAGCTTGCCAATTTTTAGGAGGTGGAGCATTGAGGGAGCTTTTAGCAATTGCATATTGTTCTAGGGTATTAGCTAATTCAATCATGTGTGAATATGTATCAAATGCTAACTCATTCAATTGCTGTGTAACTCTGCGTTTGATGTTAGCTTTTGATGTTAGCCAAAAGATGCTATATTTTGCTTTGTGGTATTGACCAGAGAGTGCGATCGCTGCTTCTAGATGCGTTCGTGCAATCACCAAATTTGGATCATCTGGTAAATATTTCAGGGCTACCACTAAAGCACAGTGAGCCGCTTGCATTGGTATAAATTCTTAGAGGATAAAAGAGGATTGATGCTTACACAACTAACTGTGATTAGCGTCTTGAAATTGTTACGTCAAAATCATGAGCAGCCACTATATGATGGCAGAAAATTTTACCATTCAATGCCTGAAACAACTGGGGTAATTCTTCACTCATCCTGTTATTCCAACATTTATATCTCATACAGTTGCAATTCCAACCAAGACCGCGATTGAATTGCACAAAGTAATTTTTATTGGGGTTTTGAGATGAGGAAACTAAAAATCTACCTTGTTTGATTTGTTGAACCGATAAATTATAAGCCTTTGCTTCAGCTTCTTGTTTTAGAGCATCAGCTAAATCATGATAACTAATCAGCCCAGCTTGCTTTACCCATAAGCCATTCGCCCAAGGTTCAATTACTAATTCATGCCGAGAAAAGTTATCAGCCCATTTAAATCGGTTGAGTTGGTAAAGTAATTCAGCGATTAAATACTTGCTAAATATTTGGCTTTGAAGTTCTGAAGATACTTGCATACTTTATGGTAAATGAAGCGATAAGGCGATCCCAATGGGATCGCTTGTTGATAAATCAGCCGTGATATTCACGAAAAACGTAAACGCCATGAGGTGAAGCTTTTACCGAATCGTAGCCCTGAAGAAATAACTCACGAGCTACTGAATCCCAATCAATATGCTGCGACCAAAAGAGGAAATTTTTCTCAAATTCTGACCAATTATACACACTTTCAATTTCATCGGATTTTAAAACAAAATCCCTCTCTGATTCCCAGTGACCACAATAATAACTACTAAATTCTTCTGCTAATTTCTCAATATCTGGCTCATGAATTACATCTTTTGCATAATTAAGCCAAGCCGCCATTGCATCAGCATCATCGGCATAATATAATGCTTGGGCTAATTTGCTGATATATTGCAGACTTTCATATTCACGTAATGAGAAATCAGCAAAGTTTTCATAATCATGTATCGCCCATTCTTCGCAGGGTTCATCATCTGCTACAGGCGACCATGAAAGCATCCATTTAATATCATCCTCTATGTCTTCTGGGTCTTGGGTTGCGTCAATCCAAAGCCCGTGTAAATGCCCGTTATTGTATGCAGATAAGCAAGCTACATAAATTTTAGGTGATTTACTACAGGTGCATTCTCTCTCCTGTTGAGGAAAAGGTAAACGGCATTTAAAACTGCTGATAATAGGGAAACTGAAAACTGGGAAGGTCACACCCGCCAAATTGACAGCTAATTCCAAAGCTTGATAATCAATTGTTTTGTTAGCAGGAATTAAAATTTTACCTATTTGTTGAATATTATAAAGTTGTTCAGCTACGGCCAAAGCTTCTGATTCTGAATTGAAAACTAATTGCATGGTCGGATACCTTAAATATTCTTAGAGGAAATGAAGCGAGAGAGCGATCGCTTTAGAGCTAGTACCAAATACTAAGTAATTGCCATCCTGGTAATTCTTTGGCAATAATTTGTCTGAGTTGGTAATCGTTTATTGTTGATTGTTGAAACTCAAACTCAACTATTTTTAGCTTGCCTTCTGTATCGATTAAATCAGCCTGAAATTTCAGCATAGATACATTTGCCAAATTCTTAGAGGATGAAGTGTTCGCGTAGCGTCTCGAAGAGAAGAGAGAGCGACCCCAAAGGGATCGCAGATTTATTAATTAGAAAGAGATGGCACAACGTTCAAAGTAAATTTGTAAATCTGAAGGGTTTAATAAAACCTCATTGCCTTGAGAATCTGCACAGACAATTCTTAAATATCTTTTTCCATCAATCAGTTCACACTTCCCACCTACTATCTCTACATAGTCGTCGAGACTGGGGACAAAAATCCAAGCGGGTAAAGTTTTATCAGGTGTCATTGGTCGAATACCTTGTTTTGTGTTATGTAACCATTATAGCGTGTAGACACGCTATAATAACCAAAAACAGCAATCTTTACAGAAATTTCAAATTGTAGACACGCTATAATGTGGCGGCAACGTGAGAGTAATAAAAATGGCAGGAACTTTAAGCAGTGGCAGACCTGGAGGCAACCCAGAACTAGAAAAGCATCAATTTCAGGCTAAAGGTGATGAGCCTTTGACCGAAAAAATCAGCGTGAGGCTGACATCATCGACTAAACAATTTTTGGAAAGCTTGGGGAAGGATTACCCTGAATTTGTGCGTGAGGCGATCGCTGAAAAGATAGAGCGACACAAAGCCGCCGAACTGACTAGAACAGAGACAACTGAACTGGCGACGGTTGGCCAACAACTTGAGAACAACCAAACCAACCTTTTAAGCCAAGCAGAGGAAACAGACCCCAGCCAGCCGGAACAGGCAGCGACCCCAGGAAAACGACGCAAGGCAGACCAGACCCAAGGGCAAACGCAAGAGAAGCCCAAGACCCAGAGCCGCGGCCGGAAAAACAGCGCGACTGAGAACTAGAGGGAACGAGGCCAACCGGGCAGGGGGAACTGGGGAACGAAACCCACAGGCCACCACCAGCAGCAACGGCACGGACACACGCCACAGACCGAGCCGCGAAAGCACCACGACCCACACCCCACACACCAGAAGAAACCGCGAACACCTCAGCAGCCGGGAAGGCCGAACGGAAAAACGCATCGACACCAGCCGCACACCCGACCAACACGCGAGAGCCAGAGGGGACAGCCGCCGCAGCCAGAGACAAAGGAGCAGGAGACTGACCCCACTTGCGAGAGCCGGAGAAACCAAAGCAGGAAAACTGAGAAAAAATAGCTGAAAGCATGGTGAAAACCTAGCAATAATCATCATTATAGCACGTAGACACGCTATAATGTTAGAATTTTACGCCTGTCTTGCCCCGGCGCAGCCGGGGCGAGTGGACTGCACCCACTTGGCCACCAGTGGCACACCGACAGAAACAACAGCCGCCGATACCTTTACCTCTCCTTTCTCTTTCTCTGCATTTCTTCCTCCCGCAAAAAAAGCAGCCCAAGATTTCTGTCCATCACCGGAACGAAGTGGAGGTGATAAAATCAGAAATCGCTGCTTTTTTTGCACCGCTTTTTGGCTGCTGCTTCCAGGTCTTTGTTTTTATGAGTTAATTGATGGCAGCAGACAAAAAGCACAACAACTGCGAAGCAACCTTATATATTCAAAGATTAAAAGCGCAGCAACAGCTTTTCTTAGCGTTCTCACTTCCATGAAAACAGCGATCGCACTCAAAGGGAGGGAATAGGTTTTGGTTCTAGGGGAAACTTACGACAGCGATCGCACTTACCCCAAAAAAAGGGAGCAAAAGCCCCCCAACGAACTAGCTGTAAACTAACTGAACCCTAGAACCACGACTAGGCCAACCCAACCTGACCTGACCAACTGGCACAACGACCGGAACACGCACAGCAAAACGAGCAGGACCCACAGAAACACAACGCACCTTCACCGCGTATCCCACCACCTCAGCCCACCGAACAGCAAACTCACGCGGCAACGACTCAAACCACACCTCCGCCACGAACCCAGTGAAAGAACTGTCAGACTCCCGCCAGAAACAATCAACCGCCTCAAACTCACAGGACAAAGCAGAAACAAACTCAAATGGAACTGAACGCATAGACCGAACCTCACAAGCGAAAGGACTGACCAGGAACAACCCCGGCTATCTTTTAAAAAGCGGAGTGGGTCAAGGGTGGCGGTGGGGTCTGGGGTGTCCCCAGATATAAAAACGAAGTAACGATATTCCGCCACTTGCTCTCGCCCTTGACGCACGTAGCCATACTAAAAAAGCCGGGGTAGCCCTGCGGCGACTGAGCGCACCCCTTGGGGCGGGGGGGGACATCGACCGTAAGGGAGTCAAGAAACGGACTGCGTTAGCAACAACTTCTTTAAAAGCGTAGCTTTATGATCTAAAATTTAGCTTTTAATCATTCTTTATCGAGTGTACACTGCATTCAAGATATTATTTAGTAATAGTATCCGGCCAAAGAACTATGCCAAACTATCATCCGAAAACTGAGCATCTAACCAAGCAAAAAGCAGCTTGGCAACATTTACCTACCAAAGCTGTACGAGTTCCCGAAATATTCTTAGAGGAAATTGAGCGATACGCGCGATCGCTAGATAATGGTTTATCACCTCAGATCATCTCTGCAAGTAGCTTAGAACTTATACGTGATTCAATTAAAAATTTAGAATTAGAGGATTTAATCAAGCTCCAGCTAGAACTTCCCCTCATCATTGAGGAGAAGAAAGAGCAAAGATGCGATCGCTCTCTAGAAGATTGCATCATTTATTTAGCTGATAGGTGCGATTATGCTTACTCTCAGGATGGAGCAGGCTTTAATGGTGCTGATGCTGGCTTTGGGCATTGGCTAGCTAGCAGAATTAGAGATAAAAAGCCTATTATCAAAGCCCACGCCAAAGCTGCCTTAAAAATACTGCATAAATACGAAAAGCAGCTAAATAGGGGAAATTTGCAGTTACCACAGTGGGATTTAATAGAGCATCAATACCCTGAAGATTCTCCCAAAGTAGGAGCTATTAATGATAACGGTCAGCAGTATATTCCAGAGAAGCGAGTAGAGGTAAAGGGCGATTTAATTGCTGTGTACGCTCCTTATGATTCATCTGGTAAATTTCAGCGAGATTGTAAGACCATTGAAGGTTATAGGTTTGAGGGTAGTGATAAATCCTGGCGTTTTCCTATTAACAAAAGTTTAGAAGTCAAAGAAAAACTGATTACAGATGAATTTCATATATCAGCACAGTTTAAGGGCGCGATCGCTCTAGCTCAAATGCAACTTGAGGAAGAGAAAGCAGCCAAGGAAGCTGAGGCTTTAGCTATGGCTGATGAAATTGTCAAATTCGTAGAAGCTGCTGATTTGAATGCACCTTTGGCTAATGGCTGGTATCTGCGTGATTACCAAAAAAAAGGTGTAGAGTGGCTACTTGCTCACCGTCGCGGTGGGATTTACACCGGGGGGATTCTCTCAGATCACATGGGATTAGGAAAGTCGCTTACAGCTTTAGTTGCAGCAAGAGCAATGCAGCGTACACACGATTGTCCGGTGTTTGTGATTGCTCCTGTATCTGTGATGGATAATTGGGTACGCGAGGCATCCCGTGCTGAAGTCAAGATTGAGTGCTTTAGCTGGGCAAAGTTACCAAAGCCACTTGAAACTAAAAAATATGTGCTGATTTGTGATGAAGCCCATTATGCTCAGAATATTGCCAGTGCCAGAACAAAAAAGATGTTGGAATTAGCACATCATGAGAATTGTTTAACAGCATGGTTACTGACTGGGACACCAATTAAAAATGGTAGACCAGTTAACCTTTATCCATTACTATGCGCGGTTAATCATCCTTTAGCAAATGATAAATATGATTATGAGCGTCGTTATTGTAATGCTTATCACAAGGATATTGGCAGAAAAACAGTTTGGGACAATACAGGCGCATCACATCTTGATGAATTGTCACAGAAAACAGAGGATGTCATATTACGACGCACTAAACAACAGTGCCTAAAAGAACTACCAGATAAAACACGTTTATTTGAAAAGGTTGAACTTGAAACTAAACAGTTAGATGAATATCAAGATACAGTCAGATTATTAGTAGATGATTACCGCCGGCGATCGCAGTGTAAGAAATTCAAATACAACCTACCAATACTGTTTAAATGTTCATCTTTTAAACTGTGGTTAAGTTGGGTATTGGCTTACAATCCGGCTGACCCTGAAGCTGAGGCATTGGCAACCCTTAATATTCTGCGGAAAGTAGGCAGTGAGTTTAAGGTTGAGGCAGCAATCGCAACTGCGGGGGAACTGTTAGAACAAGGTGAACAAGTGGTAATCTTCACTGAGTTTGTAGAAAGCGCGAAGGCGATCGCAACTGAACTTGATGGACTATTACTCACTGGTGAAACTAAACCAATTGAAAGGCAGTTATTAATTGATCAGTTTCAATTGGGTGATAAAAAAGTTTTCGTTGGTACTATTAAAGCTGGTGGTGTTGGTATAACTCTAACAGCTGCTAGTAACGTAATTTTGGTAGATCGCGCTTGGACTCCTGGTGATTGTGAGCAAGCCGAGGATAGATGTCATCGCCTTGGTCAACAAAATGCTGTGTTTGCAACATGGTTACAGTTAGGCCATGTTGACCAAGCAATTGATGACCTGTTAATTCAAAAACAACAGCGAATTGAGCTTGTATTGAAAGGCAAACGCAAAACTTTAAAAGGGATTAATTCACCTAAAGATTTGGCTAAAGAATTACTCGCGATCCTCTAAGAATTACCAAGGACGCTGTTACTTTGCTCAAAAATGCGGTTACATAGGTTATGCCGTATTATAAAGTTATAGCATAACCTTTAAAAATGGCTTATGGAAGAGCGCATCAGCCAAATCATTGAAAACATCCAGCTTCTAGCCCAACTTAGGCAACAACTATTAAAGAAGCCGCTAGCACCGCCAGGAACGTGGATACATGAGTATGAAGTAGTCAGGTATTACCGCAGTGGAAATAGAGAAATTTACCGATACGCCAAGTGGCAAGCTGATAACCCAATTTTTAAGCGAAATCCTAAACCAAAAGGACATCCGCCAAAAAAGGGCAAAGACCCTGAGTTCACTTGTCACCAACACATCGGACGAGTCGGTAGTACCACGGGATTAGGAGCAGACCCAGAAACCGAAGCAGCCTATGAAGAATGGGAAAACCGCAAGCAATTAGAGTCTATTGAAGAGTGTCTAAATCAGATAGAATTGCTACTTGCTAAAGTTATGCCAAAAAATAAATAGAAGGCATAACCTATTTAAAGGCATAACCTATTTAAAGGCATTTTTCCTCTAAGAAAAACTATGGTATGACTAATCACTATGCTGAAATTCGCATTATGGCCACCCAGACAGATTTGCAAGTTTGGCTGTGGCTACTTCATAAATTGCAGGATGATGACAAAATTATCGAGATTGTAGAAGAGAGTAAACCTTATGCTAATAGGGGAGAATCTAAGCTGTATCGAGTGTACATCAAGGCTAACCTAATCAGTGGTGAGTAACGCATCACTCACTCCCTACGCACCATTCCAAAAGAACTTGAGGTCAGGCGATCGCACCATTCAAAATAAGTAGATGAGATGTTTGGGGAGCGATCGCCAAAGCGGGGCATAGCCCATCGCCCCACTTCTCCCAGAACTAAAACCTGTTAACAGCTTTATTTTGAATGTTGATTTTTTTCCGATTTCATAAAATCGGCTAAAGCTTGAAAAACTGTTTCCGGGTCAAATTCTGAAGTATTTTGAATGATGGCAACACCAGAATTAAGACAGATAAGTGAACCTGCTACCACAGTTAATCCTGAGCCTGCAAGACCGAGAACCTTTGCCCTAGACTCCGCCGGCAGTGCCTGTAATTGCTCTGCTAGCAAAACTTCTTTCTCTGGAACCGGCAACATACTCAACACGCGGCGAACATCGTCTAAGCAAATACAAAATATCTCTGTCATACTAAGTATGATGTTAATGTCATGTTAATAACATGATACTGCGATGGCTTTATCAACATCCTCAGTATGAAGCTAGGGCAAACACTGATTTTTCTCAATGTTCAGCATAGCTAAAATCTATACTGCGATCGCTTGATCAACATCCTCGTTGTGGATGCGTCCAAGGCGCAATTGCTTCCACTTGCGACCAATGGCAATCATCGCCGCTTCCATTTCATCATCGTTAGCAGCTTCAATCATTTTCACCAAGCTTTTAGCAGCGTCTTCTTTTTCACCTAGCTGTTCCCCAGCAAGCAACTCACAAAAGTAGCGTTTTGAACCAGGGCTAAGTTGCTCCATGCCTTCTAGTAAGCTTGTCAAGGTTTCCTGGCTAACCCACTTTTTCCCGTTGCGAAAATCAGATAAGTGATTAGGACTAATGCCAACCATAGCTGCAAGCTCTTTACCCTGGACTCCATAACGATCCATTGCCTTTTTGAATAGCTGGTAAATCTGAGCCATAAGTTTTTTGTTGACCTACAATTAAGCTGTGAGTATTATTATATATTATATTAAGCTATTAGGTTAATCAAATTAATCTAATAGTTGATTTGATTATATCCAGACAAAATTGCCCCAGCAAGCAAACTTACTAGGGCATCTTGATAAACCTATTCAAATGTTATGACAATTGAGCATCTTCCACAAACGCTGAAAGACGGATTTTTAGCGGCTGATTATGTCACATTTGTAACTCTGGTAAGGGGGCAGATGTGAAGATAGACGGTAAATTCTACCCACTACAAAACTCTGAATGGGTAAAAATTTGTAAAAGCCTTACCAAATCCCAAATCAGTATTCTTTACTATGTGCGATCGCTTGATCCTTATGGCAATGGCATGAAAATTAGAGCCTCCAAGATTGCTGAGGATTTGGGAATTACTAAACGTGCTGTTAATGCAGCGATCGCAGTGTTAGAGGAAAAAGGCTACATCAATTTAGAAGACATTGATTACTCGGTAAAAGTTTCTGCTGGTGGGTGTTTGTGTCTTGAAAAGTTGGGAGCGGAGGAAACCTCTGAGCCAATTTTTGACTGTGACACTACGCCAACTGTCACACAAGTGGGAACAGAATTTCCCACCCAGGAACAGAATTTCCCACTTGAGAAAAAGAATTCCCACTTGGGAACAGAATTTCCCGACCGGGAACAGAATTTCCCGACCGAGAACAGAATTTCCCACCAAGAGCCTGAAGTGCCTACTGAGCAAGAACCGCAGGACTCTAAGATTAATAAGACTTATTCAGAATTTATAAATACTCTCTCAGAAGAAGAGCGAGCGAATTTTTTGGAATTTTGTGAGGAAAAAACCAAGAATTTGAGCAAGCCAGTAAACGATATTGAGGCTTGGTTAGCACACACCAATAAGGCTGGGAAAAACCGTTGGGAGGTTTATTACGAAAAATTTGTAGCGGCTACCCAAAAAGCGCAAGAGCCAGAATATAGAAGCGGTCGGGGTAGGGAAATGATGCAAAAGTTTCACGAGGAACTTGAAGAACAACGTCGGCAAGCTATGCGAATGTGTGGGAACACAGTATGACTGAAGAACTAAGTTTTCAACGGTTAAGTCATGACCGCCTGCCACCTCAAAACATTGAGGCGGAAGAGGCTATCTTGGGTGGAATCATGCTAGACCCAGAAGCGATCACTAGAGTCAGCGATCGCTTAATTCCAGAAGCTTTTTACATCAGCGCCCACAAAGATATTTATCAAGCAGCTGTGCTACTCCACAGTCAGGGTAAACCCACAGACTTGCTAGCGATTACCAACTGGCTTGCTGACCACGATTTACTTGTCCGTATCGGCGGCAGAAATAAGTTAGCAGCTTTGGTAGACCGCACTGTGTCAGCTGTTAACATCGATGCCTTGGCAGGGTTAGTAATGGATAAATATCTGCGACGGCAGTTGATTAAAGCCGGCAATGAAATTGTGCATCTAGGTTATGAGACGGAAACTGAGTTACCCAAAATCATGGATCAATCAGAGCAGAAGGTGTTTCAGGTTGCTCATCAAACCATTAATTCCAACACCGAACATAACAGCACAATTAATATTGCTGCCTACGAGCAATTAGATACAAATAACCCCATATACCCTACAGGACTGCATGAGCTTGATGATTTATTGCTGGGATTTGAAAATGGCACACTCACCATAGTTGGCGGCAGGCCATCAATGGGTAAAAGCCAGATTGCTTTATTTTTGGCACTCCAAATGATTCTTCTCCACAATTTACCAGTGGCTATTTTCTCCTTGGAGATGACTAAAAAGCAGTTAGAGTACAGGTTATGGAGTTTAATTAGTGTCACTGATGCCTACAAACATTTAGGTGTAACGCCACTAAGAAGCGATCGCATCCGCAGACATCGTTCAGGTAATAAACCCCTAGCAGACTGGGAATTCGCCACCATTGCCAAAATTGTTAACATTGCCTCAGAACTGCCTCTATACATGAATGACTCCAGAGGCATCACTGTTTCTGGAATTGCTAGTGAATGTCGTCAAATTAAAGCCAAACAAGGAAAGTTAGGTTTGGTTGTGGTTGATTATCTGCAAATGATGGCAGAGGACTCTGGTGGTAATCGCAGTTATGAACTAGGTGATGTGGCCAGAGGACTTTACAAAATGGCTGGGGATTTGGATGTACCTGTACTAGCACTATCACAAATATCCAGGGGAGTAGAAAGTAGGCAGAATAAACGTCCGATGATGAGCGACCTGAGCCAGTCGGGAATCCTAGAAATGGTAGCAGACAATATTATCTTGGCCTACCGCGACGAATACTATAACCCAGATACTACAGACCAAGGAATTTTAGAACTAATTGTGGCTAAGGCACGGCATGGTGAGACAGGTACAGCCGCCGTTTTCTTTGATAAGACCTACGGAATTATTAAAAATCTTAGGTGATGAGCCATGACTAAGACGCTTGTTGATTCAGCTAAAGTCTCTTCTAAAGTTAAAAGTTCTGGTGGCAACTATGAAATTGGCTCGTTTCAAGTAGGCGAACGCATTATTGCCCCTGGTGGTCATTTGGGTGAAGTCACGAGTGTACACAACAAGAAAATCACTATCACCTGGGAAAACGGTTTATCTGCTGAATACACCCCCAAGCAAATGCAGGCTTGGAATTACAAGAAATTAGAGCATAAAGAGACTTATTCAGTAGGCCAACGCGTAAAAGTCGCCCATCACAAGGAAAAATATTACTCAGATTGGAACTGGGGAATTATTACCAATATTTCCTCTAAGAAAATTGATGTAAAGATGGGCAATAAATTTATCATTGCCGTAGACATTGCAGATATACAGCCAGATACCGAGCAATTCTGGCGTGCTGCTTCTGGTTTGCATCCTGTACCCTCATCATTAGGGATAGATGAGAATGATCCGTGCTTTATTCGCTGTGATATTTTGCCTATTGAGGAGCAGATTAAATTATGCCAACAGAGGATTTCCCGACAGCAATGGCGCATTGATGATTTAATAGCCAATTGCAAGCATAAAAAAGAGAGGGATACTGCGATCGCTTCTTCTCAATCAATTATTGAGGAAGAAAATCTTAGAATACAAGTTTTACAATCCCACCAGCTTGAGTTGCAGCGTACACCGCAAATTCAAGATGTACATTGCCCTAGCTGTGAATCACCACTACTCAAACTTGAAGATGGTTGTGGCGTGTGTGGATGGACACCAGTGAATTTCTTAGAGGAAAGTCAGCCGCAGCCAGAAGCTGTGCAGAAGTCTAAAGGCAGACAGCGCAAGGGATGCTTGTACAAATATCTTGAAAATAAGAAGTTGAAGGATGGAACAATTGCCAGCTACCCCCGTGTAATTGGTAACAGAAAGCCTGATAATCCTACTCATTGGAGATGGGGCTTCAATTGGGAAGAGAAGATAGACGGTGAGTGGAAGGGCAGAAGTATTGGCAGTATTCCTGTGGGTGCGATCGCAATAATTCAATCAATGCAGAAAGAGGGTGTGCCACTTGAGGAGATTATTGGTTTTATTAGGAGGGCAAAGAGTAAGAAATAAATCCCTTCTGCCTTCTGCCTTCTGCCCTCTGCCTTTCTTTGATAATGTTAAAATCCCTTCAGAGGGATTGATTAAAATATGCAGACAGAAAGAATAATCGTAATTATTCCAGAGGCTTTGAGGCAAGGATTTCTCAAGCCTAGTAGAGAGTTGAATATTTGCTTTACTGATTCTCTAAATCAGGCTAATTTCTTACTCTGGATTTTGCAAGAAGGTGGTAGCAATGGATTATCTACAAGCCAGATGGTACACCGTTCTGGTTTGAATGATAATACTTGTAAATGCTACTTGAGAGAATTTGTAAAAGTTGGCTTAGTGAAAAAAGAAAAGGAACATCATAGCGAAGCAGTTTGGTTTTATAAGGAGAAAAGTAGATGATAAAAAACAAGGTAGTTCAAGTTACTTATTTTTATGGTATTTATTAATAATAGATGCTTTAAGTAAGTCGGTGGGAAAAAACAAAACTGAGTTAAGAAAGGTAAACAAAGCTATAACCCTCTTCCCTTCTGCCTTCTGCCTCCTGCCTCCTGCCTTACCATAGCGATAATTTTTAACACTGAGCTACTTATTTAATGCTTAATGTATCCTGACGATTGGAAAGAAATGGCAACCGAAATTAAGCAGCAGGCGCAATGGTGCTGTGAAAAATGTGGTTTGCAGTGTACTAAACCAGGAGAAAAACTATTAAGCAGAGTTTATACATTGCAAGTCCATCATTGGAATAGAAACCCTGCTGATAATCGGCGTGAGAATTTAATAGCTCTTTGCAGTGCCTGTCATCTTTATTATCACAGGGGTGGTAAATCTAATATTTCCCCTGGTCAATTATCATTATTTGATTCTTAGAGGATGAAGGGCGATGGCGTAACCGCCCGTTAGAGGCGATCGCAATCAATGGAGAAAGAAGCGATAGACCAGAATATGCTCAAGAAGTAGCCCTATTTTTTATATGGTATTTTTCTTAGAGGAAAAAAATGATGTTGCTAACACAACCTGAAATCCAACAAGTTTTAGAGCGGGTTAAAGTTGCTTTTCCCAACTTTACCAACTGGGAATACAACAATGAAAAAAACGGTGAATATTTTGGCTTCTCGGTGTGGGGTGAGTTTGAAATTAAGACCGAAGAACTAATGATACCCCGGCGGTTTTTTATCACACTTGATACTAATCATGAAGATAAATGGCAAGGATGTTTAACTATAGGGCTACACAGCTATCTGTGGTCAGGTGCTGATGTGGGTGATGCCCACTTAGTCAATACAGACCCTTGTGAAAGTCTAGAAGAAGCAATTACAGCACTCAAGGCAAAAATATCAGAACTATTCCAAGCTTTCTTGGCAGGAAATTAAAACGAGTAAGTAAAAAGCGATCGCCTCCGTAATAGCGTTACGTCATTGGTTGGTTTTCCTCTAACGGGACTTAGACAAAAATCAAGCCCAAATGTAACCCAAACTAGCTTTGTAAGCAGCAAACACGTCACGATTTAAGTTCAACCAATCAATAAATCGAAAAGACATGGCTGTTCTGAAAGCTTCTAAAGCTTCAGTAAAAGTATTTAAAGGTTTGTTTGCCCACCGTCGTCTTAATCCTCCAGTTAACTGATGCCAAAGAATAAAAGTATAGGCACAGAAAACCAAAATAAAATGGCGCAGTAAACTCCTTTTATCACGAACTTGATATTCTTTAAGTCCTAACCATCCTTTAGCTTCCCTGTAAAAAACTTCTACCCAATTCCTTTGAGAATATGTATCAACTATCCATTGTGGTGTAACAATTGATGAAGATATATTAGTGATGAAGTAGTCAATATCGGTGGCTGCTGAGAAAGTAGAAGCATTCATGACGATAGCAATATTTCGCTTTCCAGTTAAACTTGATATTTCCACTTCACAAGTTACTACCCATAATGTTTTGGGTTTATCCAAATCTGTTTGAATTTCTGTGAAAGCCTCTTTGGGTAAGCTCTGGGCTAATTCATCTAACCGAATTGTTTGTTGAATATTATCTGTTTGATTAACTGTTACTTTTCGATTTTTAGCTAATCCTCCTAAATATTTTAATTGCCGTTTTTCCAACTCTAATAAAAATGATGTATTGTTGCCATATCCAGCATCTACAATTACTATCCCAGGTTGATATTTTCTGTTTAGGGCTTGATCTATTAACTTGATTGCTAGTTCTGGTTTTTTCTCAAATAGAGGATCTTGTTTTCCTTGAGCTAAAGAATCAGCGTGTTGATATAACTCTATATCTAACGGTAAGCTTTTTCTGCCATCATATAAATGCGTTGTTACTACTACGATTCCATTATCTGTTTTGCCAATTTCTCCAATATACTGTCTCCCCACACCAGCAGTAAAATTACCACTTTTTCTATGACCAGAATCATCAATTATTAAGCTAAAACCTCTACTAATTCTCGTTTGACTGCACTTATTCATGATTTCCAATCGACGCTCATTCACCTGCCCACTAGACCAAGGTGCTTCGGTCAAAAAGTGATGTAATCGGTGGTAAGTTACACCTACAGCATTATCCGCCATTTGAAACAGGTTTTTTCTCTCACTTTCCCCCAGTAATCCCCCTATATAGTGTCTAAACTCTCTTTTTTGAGCTTTATGAGTAAACACATCATCAAATCTTTGACACCATCTTTCAAAGCACGGGGGCATCGCTGTGGGAGTGGTTTCTTTCATGAGCTTTTTCTAACGTGAAAGCTATGTTAGTTAAGCATTATACTCTTTTTGGGCTTAATTTTTGTTTAAGTCCCGCTAAGAATGGCATGGAGCGGTCGCGTTGTTGTAAGGCACTCCCCTAAACTATACTTTTCAGGGTAAATGAACCTTTGGGGCAGTTTCACTATCAATTACACTAGACACCACTTTGCGCGGCGTAAGGAAAGCAAGGACAATTGCCACCAATAACAATGCTGGAACATCACCAAAGAGGTGTCCACGTTCAGCAGGATCAATTACTGCGTGTACCGCCATAATTAGTCCGTGAACTAAACTTGACCAAACAGTGAACCAGATTAAACTGAGGTTCGCTTCTGGTTGCCTTGAAGCCAACAGCAAAAAGACACCAAGCGTTGCATAAACACCAATAATCATTTGTTCATATTCGTACTGACCAGGTTGCCATAACCAGCCTGATGGCCAGATTTTTGTTAGCGGATAGATAAGTAAAAAGGCAATTCCGACAAGAATGAGAGCGATTTGTAAGTAACGATGACGCTCATCCATTGCTCTAACCTCTGCTATTTATCGGTGTAGTCTCTATCAAAAAACCGCTTAGTTTGTAATGGTATCGCCACTGGTGATACTTCAGTTTTGGAGTGTTAGAAATTTTAATGCTATATTCATTGTTTTGGAGTTCGTTAACACTTCTTTTCGCTGTGTCTGTGTACACAGAATTTTATTCCATCAATTGAATGTGAATATATTTCGCATTGGCAGAGCTTTATTAGTTAACTAATAAACCTACCACCAGCACAATTTGAAGTTACAAATAAAAAGCTATTTATTCATCTAACAAAAGTTATAGGAAAATATCTGTGAATGGTTGGCTCACAAATTCAAGATTTATGCTTCTTGAGTTCCCCAGCCGGGGATAAACCAGTGCTTTCCTCGTTTCCTCGTCATCTTAGAACATAAATGTAAATTGTGTAAATTAATACTGGTAAATATCTTAGCGACAGTGTAGAGCGATGCCTACGGCGGTAAACTACGCTCAAAGCAAAAATTCTTTGCGTCAAGAGGAACTTGGTTCATCTCTACCAATACCTAATTCTCTTAGCTTGGTTTTGACATCTTCCCATTTTTGACCGCAGTAGTAGTATTTTTTATCTCGCAGGTTTGCTAAATAATACCCAGGCTTACCGCCATTAATACGGAACAATTCGATGGCTACATTCTGATCCGTTGTGCCAAATTGCTCGGCTCTATTGGTTAATTGCGTAGGCTCGTCAGTGGGGTTGTAAAAAACTCTCCCGTTTTCTTTCACAAACCAGTCAACACCCGATCTTCTGTAAATTAGGTAGTGAAACGGAAAAACAATTTTAGACATAGGCTAAACTAAAACTAAGAATTAAAAGAGAAAGGAGAAGCCCCCAAGGGCTAGTTGAGGGCTTCTTTGATTTAGTCTAGGTCGAGGTTAGGATTCTTCATCTTCATCCTCGATTCCTAGATCCTCACGGACTTCTTCGCCAAATACGATCCGGCGATCGCCTGTTTCCCCATCTTCCTCAACCCATCTGTCTTGAGTTGTCTGGGTATCCTCATCAAGATGTTCATAAGTTTTCTTGATGTCTGGATCTTGGCTGTGTCCGTTTCCACCTGATTGAACTACTTTTATCACCTCCCGAATTGAGGGTATCAATTTTGCCCTCATACTTGTAATTATCACTTATTTATCTAAATTCGTAAACCATTTTTTGAATAAACGTTAACCATAAATTGGATGAGATTGATTCATGATTTCTATGATTTCGGTAATAGGAACTTCACTTGTGAAACATTCAGTCCGACCATCAAAGTCGTTAACCGGTCGGTAAGAGAACTGTGCAAAGTGCTGTAAAATTAATTCCTCCTTTTGAAGAACAGAAGTAAGTAAATCTTCAACTTGATGTATTACATTAACTTGATAATTTTTACCAGGAAACCTTTTGTTGATGGGAAGCCCTGTAACACCAATCTTTATGAAAGTCTCATCAGGAAATATAAATTCTGCTAAATAAAGATATTTTCTGGTAGTCTTTTCAAGTTTTCGATCCTTATGAATCAAAATAATCTTTTCTGTTGCGATCGCATCTAGCAACTGTCCTGTAGAACCTTCGTTATCGTATATGTAGCCTAGCTTTTTAGCTATTTCTTTTAGTTTATCTGCTGTTCCAGGGTCTACCCTAGCATGAATATTAGTACGGTCAAGCTTCTTTCTGCCTACCATAAATTATCAATAAGTGGTTTACAGATATTGTAACAACATTTTTTTGCTTTGAGGTGATAGCGAACTGACAAGTCAGTTCTAGGGGATAATCTACAAGTTGGTAAGCTAGCCGTAGTACCTTGGAAGAAAATCAGCTAAACCTATTTTCAGACTTGACCCCTACACCAGCACGTAGAACAGAAACACTGGTGATGAGTGCTGATGCCTTGCTGAAGTGGAAGGCGCAGATTTTACAGTATCAGCAACGGGTGAGGGAAACCAAGCCAGTGCAGCAGGCGACATTATTTGACCTAGCTCCAGTGCATTGTGACCCAGACAGGATTGATCCGTTGCAGTTGGAAGTGCGATCGCTCTCTTTTTGGAGGATGCCAGCTGATAGCCCCGGCGATGCGTGTTTGTACTTTGTTGTTGACTCTGCGGCTGGCTTAATTTTGTATGTGGGGGAAACCTGCCGCAGTAACAAGCGGTGGAAAGGGATTCACGGCTGCAAGGATTACATTGCAAGCTATCAGGATTTACATTATCGCTATGAGATGAAGACAGCAGTAAACATCACGTTTTGGTGGGATGCTCCGGTGGAGCGACGCGCACGGCAGCAGCTAGAGTTGAGCCTGATTCAAAAGTGGCGCACTCCATTTAACAAAGAAAATTGGGAGCGATGGGGACAGCCGTTTAAATAGAATGTTTTGTGGTAATTACAATGTCTAATGATTTTCCTTTCCAAAATCCTGACCAACTACAGCAATGGCATCAAGGTATAAAAGACGCTAACCGCAATAATATTTTCTGTCACTGTCGTAGTTGCGGTTATGAATGGATGGATTCAGAATTTGATGTAACTTGTATTCAATGTGGTAGCAAAGATGTAGAAAGTATTTCATCTTGGCAGTTTCCAGATGATTAATCTGTTAGTTGAATAGGGCGATCGCACCTTCTCCTAAAACTAATCCTCCCAAACTGCCATAAATTCTTCCCACTCTTCATCAGTCTGGGGTGGTTTGTCTTGTGTCAGTCCCACCAGCCGCGCTATTTTCCTGGCTTGCTCTGGACTTTCACCAAGTTCTATCAACTGGTGTTCTAAGTTGGAGTCGTAGCCTTGGGTTAGTAACTGGGTGTATTCAGTATCGGTTATGCCCAGGTTGTGGATGTTTGTCATGGGGTGTTGGGGTGTGGGGGAGAGGGGGCGATCGCTCCTATATTTTCCTCTAAGAATAAAAAGCGATCACTCTTTTCCTCTAAGAATTTCAAGATTTTCATAATGGTGAGGAACGCAACTATTATGAGGATTCCCATTTGATGGGTTGCAATGGACTGCGCCCTAAAAATACCATTACACAAGCAGATAAATCATTTAACAAGAGCATATGTCTAAACTGTTTGCCGTTGTCGTAGCCACTGTTCCAGAGTATTACGAGTATAAAAAGGTTCACCCAGAACATGACCAAGACCAACTGGCTTGGTTTCGTGAGCAGCAGGAGAAAGGAACACTACTGTGCTGTGGCCCGTTTTTTCCTCACGATGGAACGGGGCTGTGGGTAATTCAGGCGGAGAATTTAGAAGCGGCTCAAGCCATTGTCAACAGTAGCCCCCGTGTACGCGATGGAATGTTAGCTGACTCTGCTAGAGTTGTGGAGTGGCAGGTTCACATTGGGCATGAGCGTTTTGAGAGGTAAAGCGATCGCTTACGCTTAGGTTTTCCTCTAAGAATTATGTTGTAATACTGCCTCCAAACGCCGAGTAAATTGGGAGGAGCGATCGCAAGTCAGAATCAACTGCTCAATCGCCCTTGTCATTCCCACGTAAAGTAACCGCGCTTCTTCTTCTGGTGTGCTGTGTCCGTACTGGTCAGGCATAAAACCAATGCCAGGAATTAACACCATTGGGAACTCTAGCCCTTTAGATGAGTGCATAGTCATGAGTTTAATGCTTGGCTCATCTGGGTGATAGTTGCGACTTTCACTGTTGGCATTTACCCATTCGATGGGGATTTGCATTTTTTGGAAGTGGTTGTATATGCGATCGCCCATGAATCTAAGGCGATAAATAATGGCTATTTCGTTCCAAGCTGTACCACGCTCATGCAATTGTTGCACCCGTTCGGCTAGATAATCTACCTCATGTTTAAAACTGGGAAGTTTAATTAAATCTGGTTTTGCTCCTTGTCTTCCTGCACTAGCTGGTTCTATTAATACCACTTGGTCATCATCCCCGGTGCTGGGGGTCATCACTTCCTTAGCAAATTCGTAGGCTACCTTTAACACCTGTTCTGTGTTGCGGTAGTTGAGTTTTAGTATGGTGGTGCGTCCTTGTGCCTGGATGCCTACACTCTTAAAACTAAATTTCTTGTCGCGTTTTTCGCCGTAGAGGTTTTGAGCATCGTCATAGAGAATAAGCAAAGAATTGGTTTCTGGATTGACCATCTGTGCAACCAGTTTTAACCACTCCCCTTTAAAGTCGTGGCCTTCATCTAGCATCACAGCGTCATAAGTTCCGGCTGGTATTTTTTGAGCGTCAACGGCGGCGATAACTCGGTTTACCAGTTCGTTGATGTAAGCTTCACCTTGATATTCTCTAAAGTCAGGTTTGGGGATACGGTATTTCTTGAGTAAATCCATGCACCAGCCGTGAAAGTGTCGTACTTTGATGCGGCTGATTTTGTTCGGGTCTTCTTGAACCACCTGCCTTAGTTTGGCAGCAAGAGAGACATTGAAACACAGTACCAATATGGGCTTATTACCAACTTGAGCAAGATGCTGACAACGGTAAGCTAAAATCATGGTTTTACCTGAACCAGCTACACCATGAATTACCCGATGCCCGTCTCCCAAACTCCTGGCTAACTGTTCCTGTTGCAAGTCCATAATTTTGAGAATATCTGGGATTTGCAACTGTGGTGATTCTTCAGTGGTGGTGTCTACATCAAATAAAGATAATTGTTTGGCACTGATGCGTAAATCTGGGAAGATATGCCACCGGATTCTATCTATTTGGCTGCTAGTAAGGGTCTTGCCAAATTGATATGCTGATAAATCCCAAAGCCGTTGTTGAAACTCACCTGCATCGGTGCTAGGTAGCATCTCATCTTTGCAGATAACCAAGTGTGACTCAAATACGGCTGGTAGTTCACTTTCATTGAATGCTTTGCGGGTAATGTTAGTCAATACCACACCGTAACCGTAGGGGATGATTAGTTTACCTTGATAATTACCTGCTTGCTGCACCAAAAGAGCATCTTTTTCTAGCATCTTGTTGACTGCTAGGGCATAATCTCTGGCCTGTTGTAGTGGGTGTTGAACTTCCTTGACCCCATCCTCAGTAATGATGGTGACTGTGGAGGGGTTGATACTTTTAATAGTGTCGAGTTTCCAGTCTTTCACCTCAAGGATGAACAAGCCCCGGCTGGGGTGCAGCACAATAAAATCTGGATGTAGCTGCTTTTTACCAACTGGTACGTCATACCATAGCAGGTAATCATCCTCTAATTTTTCCTCCAAACGCTCGGCTAACCTCCTCTCGCCGGGGGTCATTCGCATTGAGCAGCTATTAAATGAGGGAATTAGGGTAGCCATAGGTAGATGTTTACAGGGGCGGTTCTACTGGTAGTTTGCCCTTTACAGGGGCGATCGCATACTTGATTTTTCCTCTAAGAATTTGGTTGGAGGCGATCGCTTATTGTTATAGTTGCGTTTTCTCAAGATGCAGCATGGGAAATGTCTAAACTCAGGTTGACCCTTAATCTTTGATAAATTTGCAATGTACAATTAGTAAAACTAACTCTATGAGCATTCAGGTAAAGTATTAACTAGCATCTTGAAGATAATTCAGCCCCCATTGATATAGCGATCGCATCAACAATTGATCCAAGCTAGGAGGTGTGCTAATTTCTTTGAGTACATCCATCATCAAGTTCTTAATGACTTCTGCTGTTTCTGGGTATTGAACAGGGAAACCATTATTAGCCCAGATAGCACGAATTATTCTTGGTGTGATAGATTCACCTTTATGAATAATTTGATTACGGTTTTGCCGAATATCGTACAACAGTTTAGACCATTTACTATCTTGATTGAATCTTTTATACTGACACCAACCTTGCATTAATTCTGCTAGCGATGGGTCATTACTTTTAGCTAATATCCAACCTTTAGCAATCCAATTGTGTGTTATTGATTGGATATATAATAATCGTTCTAAGAGTTGAGCAAACTGAATAAATGCTGTTGTATAAGTTTCTCGTTTCAGACACAGTTCTAAGATAATGGTAGATTCCCATAGATTAATAGTTTTGTCAGCTTGCATTTTTTGAATTTGGGTTTTCCAAGTTGTAACTTGTTCTGCATTAACTAAGTTACTCACATCATTAGAACCTATCCAATCTTTGAGTTTGCTGTAAAACTCATCATTTGATTCACAATTGCTATATTGTGCTAAAAAACCAGCTAATTTATATAAAACTTTATGACGATTTTGGTGGACTGATAACCAAATTTGTGCTTCAGAAAAATCGCCTCTTTCCCAAGCTGATTTAATACGTAGTTTTTCCAATGACCAAAAATATTCTGCCATTGGAATTAATGTAAAACTCTGAGAATGATTAGCAGTTACTAAACCATTTTCTAATTTAGTAAAAAATTCCTTTGGTTCATCAGGACTGGCATTAAATACTTGATATTGACGGACTAAAGCTGCTGCACAAATTTCTACATTAGAAGCAATTACAGGGGTACATCCTTTTGTTTGTATCCAGAGTACAAATTCTTCATCTTTAGTAGGTGAAAAAGCATTGATAGCTTCTTTTAAAACTAATTGTTCTAATTCTTGCCGAATTGCTTCGCTATCATTAGCGTTGATTTTTGGTGCATGAATATCAACTCTAACATCAGGAAATAAACTTTTAATTTTACCTGCCATTAATTCTGCTATCCACAGTGTATCAAGGCGGCGATAATTCCAAGGAATGTTTTCTGGTTGGTCTGTACCCCAAAGAATAATATGTTTTAATCCTTGTTTAATTCCTGATCCAATAATTGTTTTATCTAGCAATAATTCAATATTATTAAAATCACCACCTAGCCATTCTTTACAATATTCATAGTAGCGTTGTCCTAAATCTCGACCACTCCAAGGATAGGTTGTATCACCTTCTAGATGATTACCTCGTTCTATTCCTAATTCTTGATATAATTCCTTGATATGGGCTGGATAGCCAATATTACCATCTGCACCAAAGGAACGGATGATGCCATCTTTACAACGCCAACCTATTTGCCTAGTTCCTACGGTGATGATGAGAGTATTAACATGATTCGTGCTATTTGTTGTTTTCATAGGGGAAAGATTTGGAGTTTGTTTTGTAATTTTTCTAAATAATTTCTACGGGGATTTTCACTAGCACCAAATACGGTGACTACTTGGTAATCACCTAAATCTGCAATCCATACAGGGGAAGGTTTGACTTCTCTACCTACTTTTCCGCAAAGATTACCGTCATAATTATCATTGAACTTTAATTCTTTGCTATGGAGAACTGCTAACGCATAAGGTTTACCCAACACTTCTTTTCCAGAACAGACAATTATCCGACAATTAGCATCAATAGCTTCTGTCCATTGGTGATTACTAACTAAACCACAATTTCTTGTCTGACGATAGTTAAAATTTATGCCTAAACCTTGTATTGCTTGATAGAATGCTTCTATTCTTTGTCTGAACAATCTTTGAAATTTTTGAGTATTTTCAGGTAATTCCCAAAATGAATCTTGACTATCAGCTATCAAATTTGAACCACGCCACCAGGGGGCATATTGGCGATTTCTGCGAGAATAACATGGTCTTCTTGCTCCTTGCCCAATACCACCTAAATGAAACATTAGCCAAGTAAGATTTGTAATTAATTTTTGGAAATTATCTTTTTGATTATTGGGTGTTCCGGGTGAGTAATTTAATGTTAAAATTCCGGATTGTTCACCAAAATCATCATCTCTGTTTAGAGAATTATCTCTAATGGTTTTACCTTCTAAAACTCTGACCATTAACCAGCCATATTCTTTACTAGGATTAATTCCACCAAAGATTTGATTTTCCCAGTATTGAACTGTTTCAGGTTCTAAAACTCCTAATGCAAAAGTTCTAAACCAATAACGTAGCATTGATTTGAATGCAACGGGACGGACTTCTGCATGATTAATTGTATCTGGTTTTAAGTTTCCCTTGTTATCAGTTCTCAATTTACCTTCTTTGTCTTTTTGATAAGGCTGGTTAACATTTTTAAACTTTTGATGACCATGAATTAATTGACCTTCTACAATAAAATCGATTCTGAAAAATTCACTTTTAGGAGTAACTTTACCTGCGGGGTTTAATTGACCATACCCAGTGTTAATCTGAGAGCCTACTCCAGCTTGTAAACCTCTAATTAACCAATGTTTAACTTGTTCTAGAATTTGTTGATTTTGGTAACCATTGGCTAACCTTAATCCAATAATAAACATGGGTTTTTCTAAATTTAGAAATGGATTGGGATTAGGACTGTATTTTGGTGAATTATTCTCCCATTGCCAAATATTATTAGCCATATCTACAGCTAATACATTTTGATTTTGATTGGCTAAAGGATAAGCATCTAAAAATACAACTTTCCCTGAGCGATCGCTTGGATTTTTAGCATCTAAAGACCCAAACCAAGGTGCAATTTGTTTTTCTGCATCTTTCCATTCAATATTTTTTTGTGCCATTATTTCCCTAATAGCTTGCGTTCTGGCCACACCGCGCAGGGTGCTAGAGGGAATATAAGGAATACCCAAAGCATCAAAAGCAGGTAATAAGATACTTTCTGGTCCTCGGTGTCCTCCAACTCTAATTCTCCAAGGACATTGAACCCTAAAACTATTTTGGGCTATTAATTCTGTGCGTTTTGTGAGTTCTTGTAATCGCTTTGAATATTTTGCCCCCTGTTCCGCCATTTGCAATATTTGCACTTTCGTTGGATCTTTGTAGTGACTATCGGGCGATCGCATCCAACGCAAATATTCTACAAAACTGGCTTCTGAATGTGGCTGAGGTGGGTTTTCTGGATTCAACCAGGGAGACGGTATAGGAGGTTGATTGTTATTACCATTACCACGATTACCACCACCGTTATCAACCCCAACATTAATTACTCTTCTGGGTTGATTTATATTTGGTGTTGCATTTGCAGGTGATTGAGGTTTTTTAGGTTGATTAGGTCTTTCAAATACCATAATTTTTAGTCTCCCTCAATACCTGTATAAATTGCAGTAGCCCAAAAACTAAACTCTTGTGCTAAAGCTAGCCCCAAACCCGTTAAACCTAAATATTCATCTGTATTAAGATTCCTCAAAGTTGTTAAACCTTGTTGACCAGATAGATTTGGTATTCCTGAAATAGTTTGTAAAGATTCAAAAAATTTTTCTACTACTTGTTTTTTACCCTTCATTCCTTCAGGTAATGCCATCTCTTCAGCTTTTAACCGCATCATTCCCCAAGTGGAAAGATAAGTATAGAGTTCCACTGCTTGACTTTTTTGTTGTTTCAAACGAGTGTCATCTTGATTGGGTAGAGAACGCAAATTATTTAAAGCATCGTAGATAGGTGTGGCAATTGTTCTAGGGTCAAATGTCATATTAATTTCCTTAAATACTTTTACATCCATTGTTGGACAAATCCCCGCCCTAAACTTTCTTGTCCCCCAATTTGTAGTATTTCATTGGCTGCTAATAAGTTTTTGAAATTATTGTAAGATTTTTGTGATATTCCATTAGCTTGAGATGTAATTCCCCAAGGTAGATACATTAATGTATCTGGTGGAATTGCTTCTTCATAACGGAAACCACCATCTACTGATTTGTGTTCATCTAATTTGATTTTTACTTGTCGCCATAAACTCATTTGAATTAATGTGGCACAATGCTTATCAGGTAAAACTAATAAACGATTTACAGAACTGGTTGCTGAAGATTTAGGTACAAATTCTTCTGATGTTGCCCAAGTTTGTAATTGATTAGCTTGAATAATTGCATCTTTGAGATAAACAGCAGAACCATTGGCAAAGTTACAACTATATTCAGGCGGTATGGGTAATCTACCACCTTGTAAACGTTGCCAACGTTGTAATAACATGGGGCAACTAATCCAAACTACGCTATGACTTAATGATGGTACTGGCAACCATAATATAGAAGCGTCACCAATCCAAATATTTCCTTGTTCTAATTGTTGACCATCCTTTAAGTCATTGCCAAATAGTTGATATTGTGTGTCTTTATCTGTGACAATTGACCGCACTTTACCACGAAAGGTACTGGAAGGAATATACGGAAAATTAGTATGAGATTCACGGGCAATCCCTAATAAATTACCTTCTTGGGTTGTACCCCCTGTATGTAATGGTGAAAGCAGATATAAGTAGATGTATTCAATCATGTATTTTTCCTAATTCTTTTGATATTTAATCCACAACATTTCTGAATAACCCAGTTTTCTCCAATTATTTACAGGAGATTCTGGATTATCCTGAAACAATCCTTGAGGTTTATTCAAATAGTATAAACTTCCCGGCGGTGCTGCAAATACTTGCGGTGCAGGAATACTTTTATTATCCTCACCCCTAATTCGGCAACTAATTGGCACTGGTTTTTCTGTGGACATACTCACAAAATTACCATCTTTTATTTTCCATTCCCACGGATAAGGACGACATAAATTGATTCTTTGCTCGTGCTTATCTTTATGTGGTCTTTCAAAGACTCCAGGGGTCACTAAATAAGCTATTGATGTACTATTAGCTTGAAAATTATTATTTGATATTGTCTGTAGTTCTTGCCATTGTTCTTTCAATTCTGGACAAGATTGTACAATTACTCTGTGTCCTTCTCCCCCTAACCTAATTGTAGTAGGTGCTTCTATCTTATGGTTAACTCCTAGAGCAAAACTCCAATTTTGATGTAATCTAATAGCATTTTCTACAAAGTAACCATCGGCATCTTTGACTTGTTTCGTTCCTTCCTGAATACTATTATGTGAACGGGTTTCTATTGTCCAGGGTTTATCTTCATGAACCCCATCAATTACTACCCAATTATTTTTATCAATTTCTCCAGTTTCTAAATAGTCTTTAACGACAGAAAAAGGTAAATATTGTCTAAATTTTTTCTCAGAAATAGCCTCATATTTATTATCTTCCTCATCTTCATCTTTAGAATTATGAGGTTTAACTAATGGGCAAGGTTGGCTTTCATCACGCAAGGCATTATATAGATAATGAGAATCTTGTTCCCAAGCTAAAGGTACAAGGGGAGTTGATTTCACAAACCCCAACGGACGCGGAAGATATAAGGTGTTTTCTGTGCTTTGATAACATAGAAATGGCCCAACAATGCTAAAGTGTTGCTTTTCTCCCAGTAAACCCCGCAATGCTCCGGCGATAGTATGACCATTGGGAGGAAATACACTACCCGCCCACGCCCTTTCCTGTGGTGAAAATGGTTTGGCATCCCTTAACATCAGTATGTCTAATGGTGTCAATTTGTACCAATACATTAATTAACACCTCCTAGTTTGATTTCACGGTTGCGTTTAACGAAAGCTGCAAGTTTTAACCAGCTTTGAATTTCATTGTCTAGGTCTTTGGTTTGGGTGGTGATAAACAATGCTTTTAGGAAGTCTGCGAGGTTTTTCTGAAACTCTTGTTTAGCGGATTCGTTGTTTTGGAATTGGTCGCGGCGATCGCAAAATACTTTAGTCCAAGGTATGATGGCTTCTAAGCTGGGTGCTGGGTGTTGACTCCACAAACTCGCTGCTTGTTCAAATATCGCGCTATCTAATTCACCTGTGATTAATTGTTGCCACTGATAGAAAACATCAAATTTGGCGGTTGATTGTAAGGTGTTACCGTTGCCGTATAGTACCCGCACTTGTACAGCGTCTTTTTGATCACCATTAGGGGATGTATGTTCTTTGGCTTTTTCTTCAGCTTCCCAGAGACTTTCCAGAGCGATCGCTAACGGTACGGAATGATGAGCAATAACGATACCAAAGCTGATAGTGGCTGCGCTGCCCATTGTGAATAGGGGACGGTCTACTAATTGATCACTTTTACCTTTATATTTCCAGTAGTCCCCATCATTACTAAATTCATTGTGTGGGTCTTCAGCACCTCTAAAACATTGACGAATATCCCACAACCAGTTATCCCATTCCCATAGATTAGGATATGCTAAAACATCATCACCACCACTATAAATTAATCTACCAGCATAACGGGTTTGAGTGAGGTAAGGAACAAGTTGATTAGAAAAGTCCAATAATGCCCGACTTAATGCGCTATGGGTACTCGGACCCATTCTTTTAGTTAGTTCTAAGAAGTCTCCAAATTTGGTTAATGGTCTTCCACTTTTAGCAACTTTTTCGGCAAAACCATCGGGAATATAATCACCATATTTTTTGAGTTTTGTCCCTTTTAACCATTCACTCATACTATCACCATCTCCGGCTGCTAACACATACCAGTTCGATGGGTTGTTATTGGGATAGTATTGACTAATAACGTCATTAATTAATTTGGTATATTCTTCCTTTAGTTCGTCACTATTTGGTAAATCTTCCAATATCCAACCAACATTTAGTAAGCGGGGATGATATTGTTGAGGAATAGTTTGATTATCTATCCAAGGAATACCCCATTTTCCCTGCATTTCTGCGAGTATTTTCTTGGCTTCTGGAAATTTATCAACTATTGCTTTACAAGCATTTTCAAAGTTGCGTTTGTGTTTAGTATCTGTTTGATTAGCTTTCAAATACCCAGCCACACCAGAAGTTAAATCTGGATAAGATACTGTAATATTTTCCTCTCGTATCCCTAGCAGATCAGGTAAAATTTTGTGTAGACCCCGCTTCACTACTTCGGTCGCGTTTAGCTGTTCTCTACCATCAAATAAACCTGCATGATGTTTCCAGTAGTTCTGAGTTTCTCCTTCAGTAATCCAGTCTTTTCCATCCTTACCAGGATGAATAACCGAACCAATACCAGAAATCGTAGAACGTGGTCCAAATGCTGTGGGCATTTCCCAATTTCTCGCGTTTTTAACTGATGCTAAAGCAGCACGGGTAGCATCAAAAATATAACCCCACCACGAACCAACGTTAACACTAAACTTTCTACCTTGTTCTTCTAAACGTTTATTGTAGGCTTCTCGTAAAAAGTCTAATTCTTTCTTTTGGAATAGTGCTTGTTGTTTACTAACATTATATGCTTGATTTTGCTGGGTTAGCCACGGTTGTATCAGTTCATCCAAATCTTCAGGAATTGCTGCTGTTTTAAATTCTTTACCTTTGCCAATTGGTAGTGCTGTCCAGTAAAATTGCCACTGGGATTTTAACCAACCTTTCCAGGTGGTATGATTAGGGTCTAAATCTTTCATCCAATGACGTTTATTTTGTAATTCTTTTAATACTAAATCCCCAATTTTTAACCATTCCTCCAATAAAGCTTGCTGGGCAGTTTGCATAGCTGCTTGTACTCTGCCTTCTGGTAACACCAATACTATAATATTAGGGAATCCTGCGGTTAACAATGATTCTGGTGATACTTTTCCAATAAATTTTTCAAATTCTGGGTATTTCTGTAATAACCAATGGTCAATTAATGGTTGTTGATAAAGACTAGGATAAAGTAAAGTATCCGGTCCATATTGGTTAGCTAAAACCCAACAAACTTTAGCTGATAGATAATGGAGTAACCAAGAACCTGCCCAAAAATCGCGCATTTTGCGACTCGATTTAATTAATTCTTGTACTGGAGTAAAGCTGAATACTGCTAAATATGGATGAGAAATATCTTTGTTGCTAGGCCATTTTTTCACTTCCTCTAATGTTAAATCATAGCCAGCAAAACCACCTGCTAATGCTGCGGTCATGCTAACATGACTCCAAATGGAAGCGTCGGGAATGCGGGTTTCTGCTGGCATTAACATTAAGGAGCTATCACCAAATAATTCACAGGTTGCTTGGGGTAAGCAACGCCATAACCACCAATATAGTTGTTTAATTTTAGGCAGATTTTCCTGAATGATAGGGTCTTGTAATTCTGCTGGTATTATTTTTAATAATTCTTCTTCTTTACCAAATAGAAAATCTGCACGTTTACTACTAATTAATTGCTCATGAAAATTAACTTTAAAATTCTGCTTTTTTGCAGATAATAAATGTGTAATTTGTAACCCTTGTTCTGGATTTGTACTGGGAGCATAGTTAACAAAGGTGGTGGTACTACCTATGGCGGATCTATCACTCGCTGAAGTTAAATAATCTGCTATTAGCAAGTGTTGACACAAAAAGCTTTGTGATGACCCCGGTATTCTGCCAGCTTCAATCCAAGGCTGCATTACTTGTAATTGTTCAAAAAAGCTGTTTCGTCCCCGTCCACTATTATTGTGTAGTGCTTTTAACATCGGGTCATGAAGTAAACCCCAGATTTTAGCCCGCCAATATTCTTCTGACACCAGTAATTTCCTTATGTAGCTGATATGTGCATTGTATTAAGGGATTTCAGTATTTGTCTAGGAATATAAAATATCTCAACATTTGCCAAAATCATCCTGAAATCATTGATTTGTAAGCTTTACCTCTTTATATGAGTTCTATCACAAATATTTTCTTATGTTTGACATCAGTTATTATTTATGAATTGACCAAACTATAGGTTTTCCTTGTTCATCTGTGATAGTTCATGTGTATTTCTTTGATTTTGTAAGTATGTTTTTATACTTCAAAAGTATATACTCCTTTTTAGGAGTCATATCTAAAAGCGTTTCCATTCAATTAATATCCCCAGCGAGTGGGAATAGCTAAATTTGTGCGCCAAATCATTGAGCGGGAACACGAATCTCCGTCATTCAAGTTTCCATTCAATTAATATCCCCAGCGAGTGGGAATGCCACTTTTGGGCGAAGTATCAGCACCACCGCATGGTTGTTTCCATTCAATTAATATCCCCAGCGAGTGGGAATAAACAAGTAACAAAAGTAGAATTGTTAGAACGTCAAAAGTTTCCATTCAATTAATATCCCCAGCGAGTGGGAATCAGCTAGGCAGAGAACTCTCCTAGCTGATCTAAGTAAAAGTTTCCATTCAATTAATATCCCCAGCGAGTGGGAATAAGGATGATGGCATGACCCAAAGCCACCTGGTCATTGGTTTCCATTCAATTAATATCCCCAGCGAGTGGGAATCATAAAATGCTTCTGGCTTGTGCTACAGGGCATGATAAAGTTTCCATTCAATTAATATCCCCAGCGAGTGGGAATTTAAGTTAAGCATAGGAAAGTTGTAGTCTATCTCCCAACATGTTTCCATTCAATTAATATCCCCAGCGAGTGGGAATTCTAATCTAGGAGTTTGTCATGTTTAACTTCACTGAAGAAAGTTTCCATTCAATTAATATCCCCAGCGAGTGGGAATATTGACGATAACGGACGAGACGAGCAAGGCAACCAGTGTTTCCATTCAATTAATATCCCCAGCGAGTGGGAATTTGGTTCGTGGTATGTTCCCGACACTTTAGTTGATGAGTTTCCATTCAATTAATATCCCCAGCGAGTGGGAATCTGGATGAAGCTTAGGATGATGCGATCGCCCTTCCTCCAGTTTCCATTCAATTAATATCCCCAGCGAGTGGGAATCAGCTTTGCATGAGTTTTTGTATGTTAGTTATTAATGCGATGTTTCCATTCAATTAATATCCCCAGCGAGTGGGAATTTTATCAACAAGTTCAAGGGGCGCAAAACAAATGTTATGGGTTTCCATTCAATTAATATCCCCAGCGAGTGGGAATATGATGCCATTATTGATGCCTTAGATAACCATCTAGTTTCCATTCAATTAATATCCCCAGCGAGTGGGAATGATTTGTACTCGCGATCTAAACCTTGAAAACTTAATACCAGTTTCCATTCAATTAATATCCCCAGCGAGTGGGAATAGGAATTATATGCTAAAAGTTCAAATCTTTGTCGGTTTCCATTCAATTAATATCCCCAGCGAGTGGGAATGGTAGAAAAAATAAAGATGGAGGTTTTAAGTAGAGAGTTTCCATTCAATTAATATCCCCAGCGAGTGGGAATTGTAGTGCTGCTTGATCCGAGAAACAGAATAGCCCCTGTTTCCATTCAATTAATATCCCCAGCGAGTGGGAATAGAGTTAACCATTTGGTTAGCGGCACTGAGAGAACGGTTTCCATTCAATTAATATCCCCAGCGAGTGGGAATTAGAACTTATTGACCAGGGTGAATTTGTTAGTGATTTGGTTTCCATTCAATTAATATCCCCAGCGAGTGGGAATTATACACTCGATTCGACAAAAAGAATCAGCCGATGTGTTTCCATTCAATTAATATCCCCAGCGAGTGGGAATGTAACACTGGTAGATAGATTCTAGTATCACAGATTCTGTTTCCATTCAATTAATATCCCCAGCGAGTGGGAATTAAAGTCCTTCTCCCGTGGTGCGTGTATCCTCTGTACGTTTCCATTCAATTAATATCCCCAGCGAGTGGGAATGGCCAGCGATAACCTTTAATCTCAGGAGAATAGTAAAGTTTCCATTCAATTAATATCCCCAGCGAGTGGGAATGCTCTGTATCTTATAGCTCATAGGTTTTTTCCTTTGAGGTTTCCATTCAATTAATATCCCCAGCGAGTGGGAATTTTCTAGGCGACGGTAATCCCATGTTTTCCGGTCAAGTTTCCATTCAATTAATATCCCCAGCGAGTGGGAATCCCCGTATTGCATTCCGTCAATGACAAACTCTAAGTTTCCATTCAATTAATATCCCCAGCGAGTGGGAATCAGAAAGAGAGGTAAAACAGTGGCTATCTAGTGACATTGTTTCCATTCAATTAATATCCCCAGCGAGTGGGAATAGAACAATTAGAAATTCCTTTCTTCATTAATACTGAAGTTTCCATTCAATTAATATCCCCAGCGAGTGGGAATATATCGTTAAAGCAACTGTTGATGATTGGGTAACGGCGTTTCCATTCAATTAATATCCCCAGCGAGTGGGAATCTCAGTATGTTACTTTAATTCTTTTTATGGTTGTTTTGTTGTTTCCATTCAATTAATATCCCCAGCGAGTGGGAATCTGAATTAACCATTACTTATTCATTTATTTCTAATAAGTTTCCATTCAATTAATATCCCCAGCGAGTGGGAATATTTTAAAAGGAGAAAGCTCTATGGATATTTATGATGTTTCCATTCAATTAATATCCCCAGCGAGTGGGAATTTATCAAAATCAAATTAGAGAAAAAACAATGAAAACATCAATGTTTCCATTCAATTAATATCCCCAGCGAGTGGGAATGGGGCTATTAGGATAGGCTCTTTGCGCCCATTTGCGTTTCCATTCAATTAATATCCCCAGCGAGTGGGAATCTGCTGCCACACATCATAAGGAGTAGTGCCAGGAGGTTTCCATTCAATTAATATCCCCAGCGAGTGGGAATCGATCGTGATGAGCTAGACGGTAGCAGCCTTGAGCTAGTTTCCATTCAATTAATATCCCCAGCGAGTGGGAATGTATGGCAAACAAAGCCCCCGGTCTTAGTTCTGAATGTTTCCATTCAATTAATATCCCCAGCGAGTGGGAATCGGGTATACCTTTAGTAAAGATGGGATACCCTTGAAACCGTTTCCATTCAATTAATATCCCCAGCGAGTGGGAATTATCTTAACTATCCTTGAGGAGTTTATGGAATGATAGAGTTTCCATTCAATTAATATCCCCAGCGAGTGGGAATGCTCTAGGCAACCTCCAGGCACAGCTAGACAAGATTGAGTTTCCATTCAATTAATATCCCCAGCGAGTGGGAATGTGTACGGCGTGCAGCACAAAAGTGAAACAATTATTTTGGAGTTTCCATTCAATTAATATCCCCAGCGAGTGGGAATGTCGGGGTGAATTGCTCTATCCATACTTTTACCCCTCATTTTGTTTCCATTCAATTAATATCCCCAGCGAGTGGGAATCCGATGATCAAAAAGTTGAGCAAATGCAGTTAAGTTTCCATTCAATTAATATCCCCAGCGAGTGGGAATGCAAAGTTTGCATGAGCGACTTATTTCTAGAAGTAACGTTTCCATTCAATTAATATCCCCAGCGAGTGGGAATTCGCCAACGTTTAGCGGCTTTGGTTGGCGATTCTAGGTTTCCATTCAATTAATATCCCCAGCGAGTGGGAATATCGCACCTCTAAGATAAAAGATATGCGAGTAACTGCGTTTCCATTCAATTAATATCCCCAGCGAGTGGGAATAAAGAATTTATTGATGGTAATAAGGAAGAAGGGTATTCATGTTTCCATTCAATTAATATCCCCAGCGAGTGGGAATGCGTGAACGCATTCATTACTACCCGCACGAGGAACAAAGTTTCCATTCAATTAATATCCCCAGCGAGTGGGAATATTTGATCCTGTAACAACCGAGATTACTTTCCCTGAGTTTCCATTCAATTAATATCCCCAGCGAGTGGGAATTTTTAAATCCTGCTGGAACACATACTGTAATTGAACTGTTTCCATTCAATTAATATCCCCAGCGAGTGGGAATTTTGCTCAATGATCCAACCTTCCAAGATGCTGACAGGATGGTTTCCATTCAATTAATATCCCCAGCGAGTGGGAATAAAAATATGCGATCGCCTATCACTTTGATTTGATTAACGTTTCCATTCAATTAATATCCCCAGCGAGTGGGAATTTGACAACACTAAATCAAATTTACGCGCAAACATCAGGTTTCCATTCAATTAATATCCCCAGCGAGTGGGAATTGTTAGTTGCATAGCCATCTACTTAACTCTCTTTCGTTTCCATTCAATTAATATCCCCAGCGAGTGGGAATTTGTATATGGCAATGAACCTTATACAGACTTAAGGAGTTTCCATTCAATTAATATCCCCAGCGAGTGGGAATTTGGCTAACCACTCGGCAACATCTAGGGATATTTGGTTTCCATTCAATTAATATCCCCAGCGAGTGGGAATCAGTTAGATAAAGGAGTCAGGGATAACATTGTAAAGTTTCCATTCAATTAATATCCCCAGCGAGTGGGAATGCAATGGCTGCTAAAAACCTCCTGACTGGAGAAGCAGGTTTCCATTCAATTAATATCCCCAGCGAGTGGGAATTTGAAATCCATCAAGGTAAAATCCTGTTGATAGGAAAGTTTCCATTCAATTAATATCCCCAGCGAGTGGGAATTCTTCTATTGTCCAAGAATTCTCTTGTAAGTTATCTGTTTCCATTCAATTAATATCCCCAGCGAGTGGGAATAATCATCGTTTTTACCTTATCGACCTGAAGGTATTTTGTTTCCATTCAATTAATATCCCCAGCGAGTGGGAATCCCTAGATTTTAAATCATTACTCCGTAAGAAATCCAGAGACGGTTTCCGAAGGTCAGGAAAAACCACCGCCAAACAGCCCACAAAGCAACCATTTAAAACCCCGTAACCTTTATCCAACAAGCTACCGAAGGTCACAACCAAAAAATCAATACTCCAGCTACTTCACCCAAACCTCGGAAACAGCTAGATAATAATTGAACTAGGTGGTTCAATCACGGGTATTCCTACACCCCAAGTTTCCACCTGAGACAGAGTATGCCTAGATAACGGATAAAACCTTACGTTATCCTCTTCTAACTTCAGTTGTTTTCTTAACCGACGACGCAAATCTTGATACTTTTCTGTATTTAACTGACATTCAAACACGGAATACTGCACACGCTGTCCATACCCTTCTAATAAGTCAGCCACCTTTTTACGACGTTTATCACAAGGAATATCGTAGGAAATTACATACAAAAACATAGTAAAATTTAATCAATTTTGTAAGGCTGATAATGATGACTAGGATTGTAGACAAACTGTTTAAAAGCTTTGACTTGTTGAGTTAGTAAATCCCATTTAGGCTGGGTTCCATCCTCAGTTTGTATTTGCTCAGTCATTCGCTGTACAAAAGCCCGTAGAAATTTCTTTCTCCCCGAATCATTCAAATAGCACCCACCATTTTTGAAATCGAAATCAGCTTCAGCACTAACAATTTTGCGATTAATTAACCACATCACTAAAGAATCTACTAAAGGTGCGCGAAATTCCTCAATTAAATCAGAAGCCAATGCCGCATGACCATCGTGACCTTGATGTAGACAAGCATAATAGGGGTCTAAACCTTGAATTTCAATTAATGCTAATAGATGATTCCACAGAACTTGATAACCAAAACTCAGCATAGCATTTACTGGGTTTCCAGGAGGGCGACGACTACGACCAGAAAACACAAAATCAGGATTAGTTAAACATTCACTAAAAGCAGAGAAATATTGAGCAGCACCAGCACCTTCAAACCCCATTAACCTCTCCCAAGTATCAGCTTCGGCGGCTTGGCTAGCTAAATAATCTAAACTTTGTAAAACCCGTTCTAAAATCTCTGACTCTTTCTTTTTCCTCTGTCTTCGCAACAGTACGCGACTGTTTTTCAACTTGCCTTTTACAATAGCCCTAGCAGTAACCAATCTTTCAATAGGGGACAGCTGTTGTTGATAACGGGATAACTGCCTATATCCCCTAGAAATTGGCAAAATTCTACCATAGCAATAACCCATCCGTGATAAATAAGCAATGGGAATATCTCGCCATAAACAAGCACGAATGACTTGTGTAGTCACCTGAGAGCGCCCAAAAATCAGAATTTGCTCTAGCAAAGGTAACTGCACTTCCACATATACAGTTTCCCCTTGTTTAACTAGCAAAGTTTCTTTCTGTAAAGACACATAGCAGTTTTGCTCAGAAACATAAAGAGTTTGCATGAAATTACTAATGATGAAGGAACTGTTAAGACCAATGCGTAATAGCCTGTGGCAGTTTGCTACGCCTATGTAATTTGTAATTCAAAAACTTCTTCATCAGTCCCTATTCCCTGTTGCCTATTCCCCAATCAATATATTATTAACGCCACCATCGTTGTAAATGAGACTTGCGTGTAGAACGATGTTCATCTTCTCCAGAAGAAGCTAATTCTGCCCTTTGTTCCGGTTCTAACCACAAAACTATCCTATCCGCCATACTAGAAATTATATAAGTAGAAACTGTAACTAATAAAGTATTAATAATTACTGCTGCTAAACCCAGAGGCGCAATTAACAAAATTACTAAAGTAATACCACCATTAACAGCAGATACAGAAATATTTCTGGCAGTAGCAGCACGTCGAGAGATATACATAGTGTAGATAGGCCTGACTTGAAAGTGATGATGTTGACTACGATAAACCCTGAATTACTGAAAAGCCAGAAAAAGGAGATAAACTAAATTATTACAGCTATCTGCTATAAACCAATATTGACAATACTTGCAGCTAATTTCCACTAGCAGTCCAAATATTTTCTTTTTGTAATCGGATGAGTTTCCTGTAAATACAAACCTGCGTAATTACTTGAACAATGCCTAAAAAACCTGCTCACCCTTACACAGAACGTTTAGCTTTTGAACGTTTGCTACTGTTAATTGCTACCTTTTTAAAATATCCAGGTATAGGTAGTCCTGATTTTATTGACTCTAATAATAATGAAAATCATGATGCACTTAGTTCGGTACGGATATATTTACAGGAATTAGCGAAAGAATTAAATATACAATTACCAGATGGTTATCCGGCAACTCCTACCTTACGAAAAGATTTAGAAACTCTCAGAAATTACGGTATTCTTGACCGTCGGATGTATCGCTGGGGATATTATTTAGGAACTGGTGCGCTTTCTACCACAGAATTAAAAGTAGCCTTTAACGCACTAGCGTCTCAAGCGCAATATCAAGGTGATGCCCAAGTTAGACGCATTTATGAAACTCTCAGTAAAAGATTACGAGGGTTAGATATGGAACTCAAAGGCGAATTTTTTTACCCTACTCGTCAACATCTCAACCGTGCCATTAATTATACAGATCCAGAAGATATGGCAGCAAGGGGACAACACCAAGATACGCTATTTCATCAATTACCATTATTAGAACAAGCCGTTAATCAAGGACAAGCAATTGAAATTTCTCGCAGTCGTGACCTTTATAATTCCAATCGCATTGGACGTTTTCAAGTCTTTCCTTTACAGTTAATTTACTATGATATTGCTTGGTATTTACTATATGAAATTTATGAAACCGGGCATTTAGTAATGGGACGTTTAAATCGTTTCAATAGCCACTGCTACCCGTTGAAAATACAACCACGGGGGTTAGAAAAACAAAGAGAAAGTTTAGCCAAAGCCTATAAATTATTTGAAAACGGTTGGGGTTTTAATTTAGGAGAACCAGAACCACAACAATTAGAATTAGCTGGGAAACTGGCATTCATTCCTGTTAAAGTGCGATTTTTTTCACCAGTATCAGCTTTTATTTTAGAAGGAGAGCGTCGTCATCTCCGTCAAAAAATTACTAAAGGACCCATAAACAAAATCACTGGAGAATATACATTTGTAGAATATGCTGTAGATTTACCACCTCGTTCTTTAGATGAGTTTAGTTTGTGGGTTTATCGTTATATGGATAAGGTAGAAGTCTTATCTCCTCCTGAATTAGTGGAAAAACATCGTCAGGCTGCACAACTTTTATTTTCCCGCTATTTTCATGAAATAGGCGATCGCCCCTCCGATTCTTAGAGGAAACCCCATTGCAACCATGTGAAAAGTAGCCTAGATATCTTGCCAATTACCCCATTTACCAGTAAAAAGCTCGTAGGCTTACTGAATTTGGTCAACTCAATGAATAAAATCTTATTCTTGTGTACAGGCAACTACTACCGCAGCCGCTTTGCCGAACATCTTTTTAATTGGTTGGCTACCAAACAGGGTTTAGATTGGCAGGCTGACTCTAGAGGGTTAGCACTTGAGCGCGGTGTTAACAATGTGGGGACAATTTCCCGGTATGCGGCTGAGGCTTTAGCAGTGCGATTGGTAAACCTACCTGATGATGAACGGTTTCCACTAGCAGCCAGTGAGCAAGATTTTCAATCAGCTACTAGAGTTATTGCATTAGATGAGTTGGAACATCGTCCATTGATGAATGAACGCTTTCCCCAATGGGCAGATGCAATTGAATACTGGTTAGTCCATGATATCGATCAAACCTCTGCTACAGTTGCCCTTGGGCAAATTGAGAAGCATATACTGCAACTTATAGAACAATTAGCTCAAAGTTAGTAGCTGCAAAGTTACTTGCACAGACTATCAACTCAGTTAAAACTACAGATAAAATCGTAATCATGAGCGTAGAAACCCAACATTTAGATGTTCTACAGAATATAGAGTTTGTCATCATGCAAGTCTATCAAGAAAGACCGGATTTGATTGATGCTGAAGTCATGACAGCAATTGAATCATTAATCCGTGTTTATAGTGCCGAAGCTCAAGGTAGGTCAGGCGCATCACGTCCAATTAGAGGAATATCAGCCCAAGTCGCTACACAAGTAAAGGCAATTTGTGAATTACACTTAGGACGAACCTCCATTTCAGACAACACAATTCAAACACTTGACGAACAGATAACACCCAAGACTGTGGCAGAAATCGTAGACTGCCTCAAACGAATTCAATCGTCAATTAAACTGTGGACTAATAGAGGTGGACGACAAGGATATCTCAACTTCATCAAGCAGTTTTTTCAATCTCAATGACGCACCCCCAGAAAATTCTTAGAGGAAAAACCAAACTATAAGCGATCGCCTGTCTCCTGAAATTCTTAGAGGATAAACACCAAAGCAGCGATGCCGTCTATGCTCTTGTGGGTAAGCATTACACTTATTCAATCATCAGGTAGAGTCAGAGCGGGGAAACTAATGATACTTTGAAATGATGGAAAGTTCATCTCAAACGCCGAAGTGAATAACTCAGTATTAATCGCCCTGACCCTCACCGCGTCTATAGCCCTATCGCCAGTCAGCATTGGTGGTACTGCCCAAGGTTCAACCCAAGCCATCAAAATGTCTTCATTTAACCTCAGTTCCCAAAAATGGCAAAACCGCGTGCTATTAGTATTTGCACCGTCTGTTGATAACCGTACATATCAGCAACAGATGCAGTTATTTGAGCAGCACCAAAACGGTTTTACAGAACGGGATTTAGTTCTGGTTCAGGTTTTGGCAACAGATAAAAGCTATGCCAACGGACAGTTAATAGATGAATCTTCTGTGGCCAATTTGCGCGATCGCTTTGGAGTTGACAAAGATAATTTCCGCGTTATTTTGGTAGGCAAAGATGGTGGTGTTAAGCGCAGTGATACTACACCAGTCGAAGCGACAGCAATTTTTGAGCAAATTGACGCTATGCCCATGCGCCAGCAAGAAATGCGCTCTTCGAGGTAGAAAGTAGCTATAAAATCAAATTCTTAGAGGAAAAGTCTCCACTGTGCGATGCCTACGGTGGACTATCGCCTACGCTTGGGTTTTCCTCTCTTCTCCTGTCGGAGACGCTCCGCGAACGAGACGCTACTTGCGATCGCTCGAATTAAGAGTGTAGTTTACCGCCGTAGGCATCGCCCTCAAGCCCCGACAGTGTTCTATACAACTATTCCGCCAGTGGGATACTAGGAATCCCAGCCAAAAGAGAATAACGGCGGATATCTGGGGGCGTAGCTATTAATCCTTCTAGCTTGGCTATTGGTACTTGCAGACGGCGTGACGCTAAATGAGTATCCAGTGCTGCCTCGGATTCCCACTCTTCTACAAAAGTAAAATCTGTTGGATCTGATTGATTTTGTAAAAGTTGATATTTAATCACACCTGCTTCTTGCCCAGTTGGTTCAATCAGTCCCAATAATAAAGCTTTGAGTTCTTCTACTTTATCGGGTAAAGCCACAAAACGAGCTACAACATGAATGGTTTGGTTAGTCATTAGTCAATGCTTATTAGTTATTAGTCATTAGTCCATAGCCAACAGTTCATAGTCAATAGCTACTGTGAATGCACCCCCGCCAACAAAATAAAATCCCCACACTTTCGGTAGGGACTCTGTATGGCTTACTCTCAGCAGTTCAGTAAATACAAATGTACTAAAAAATAGTATCCAAAGCAAGCGAACGCTTATCTTGTGGGCAATTCGTCATTGCTTGGCGATATTCTTAGAGGAAAAATTCAAAGAGTGCGTAGGCATCGCTTGTGATAAAGCAGTACACTGGTACTATGCCAAAAATCCCAGAGTGCGATCGCTGTCTCCTATATGCCCATAACCCCCACCTCGTCTGTGCCGTTCACCCAGATGGGGTAGACGGTGATAGTTGCCTAGATTTTCGAGAAGACCCCAACGCCGAAGCAGAAGAACTATGGCAACCAGAAGGGGCAACCTATTACAATGGCGAGTTGATTTTGCAGCCCCAACAGCAATGGACACAACAGCAACAGCTAGAATTGCTAGATACCCATCCTTTATTTACTGGCAAGTGTCCCCAATGCGGCTTTACGTTTGACCGAGATTACACAGCACGGGTACATTGGGATTGCCCTGAGTGCGGCTGGATGGATGATAGCGTGTAGAGCGATGTCATGTTTTTTCTAATATGATTCATTCCTTAAAAGACGTGCATTCAAGAGTTGAGCCATTGCTTTGCCGCCTTGGTGCATGATGACGTTGTGATTCCATTCCATCAAGGGGCGAATGAAAATTGCTAGTAGATTCATCCAAAGTTTGGTAGTTTTCACAGTCCAGGTATAGCGAACAATTGTGCCATTTTCGACTGCTTCTAATTCCCATAAACCCACTCCTTCTACTTCACCGTGGGCAACTGCTTCCATTAAAACAGGAGCATCAATTCTCTGAATGCAAGTGTCAAAGGCCAGTTTATAGGACAGGGGAGTTTTCCAAGTAAAACGCCGAATGTTCCCTACCCCACTCGGTTCACCTACCTGTAGCTCAACTACGCTTTCGACCGCTTTCCAGTAATCTGGCCAGCGTTCAGAATGGATAATTGCATCCCAAACCTTCTCAATAGGCGCATCTAATTGCCAAATAGTCAAAAAGCGGTAGTTTGCCATACTTTCTAGATGAGCCTTACAAGTAGCGATCGCGATTATTTTAGCTGATAGTACAGCCTATCTCTTGATGAGTATAATCATGAACCTCAACTTGAGTAAATCCTGCTGGGAAATTTAGTTTCTAGGCGTTAGCGTAGCTTACCGTAGGTATCGCTGACTTTTCCTCTAAGAAAAGAGCTTACGCCCTAAACCCTGGCGATCGCTCAGGAGTAACAAAGCGATTGCTTCCAGCACTGCGGTTTGCGCGTTGTCCCTGCCTCTCCAAAGGAGAATCGCCGCAACTCTCACTCTACTTATTGCTGACTTCCCTCTAGAAAAATTAGCAATAGGCTACTAGATAATCATCATTTTTTGGACTAAATAACACATAAATTTCTGATAGTTTTTATTATTTTAATTTAAAGCAATCACCTAAATGATTACTAAACGTTAATGTGGCGTTTACTGCTTATTTACCTATTCTTATAAAACCCAAGCTACATTGCAATTGCTAAATTTTACTTAATTTCTGTAACTTTAGCGCAAACAATTGTAGTTAAACAAATAAATACATATAACACTCACAAATGAAGAAGTCTAAGCTTTTCAGAGCTATTCTAGCTATTGCCGTACCAGCAACAGTATTTTTCGCTCTGCTTAATTATCTTCAAAAACCTCTAACTGCCCAAACTTCAAGTGTTCATTTGACAATGGGAAATCCTACGGGTGCTAACACTAGCTTCAGTAATTTATTACTAAGCAAAGCTCAGTATGCAACCTCTCATAACTGTTTTCGAGGAACACCAAATTGGGTGAGTTGGCAGTTAAACCGATCATGGCTCGGAAGTGCGCCTCGTCAAGATGATTTTCGTGCAGATGCCTTACCTTCTGGCTGCTATCGAGTTGTGACTTCCGATTACACAGGTAGCGGCTTTGATAGAGGACATATGGCTCCTTCGGCAGATAGAACAAATACTATCGCCAATAATTCTGCTACATTCTTTATGACAAATATAATTCCTCAAGCCCCAGATAATAATCAGGGAGTATGGGCGAATCTAGAAAATTATTCTAGAAGTTTAGTAACCGGACAGAATAGGGAACTCTACATCATTTCAGGTTCCTATGGCACTGGTGGTACAGGGTCGAATGGTGACAGAACCACAATTGCTGGTGGCAAAGTTACCGTCCCAGCCCGAACTTATAAGGTGATTGTAATTTTAGATAGACCAGGTTTGGGAGTGAGTGGTGTAACTACTAATACCAGGGTAATTACTGTTGATATACCCAATACGCAAGGTGTGAGAAATGCGGATTGGAAAGATTATAGAATTAGCGTTGACACTCTAGAAGCAAGACTTTTTAAGACAACTGGAACTACCTATGATTTTCTTTCTAACGTTTCTTCCTCTATTCAAAATGTAATTGAGGCTAGAGTTGACAATTTGTAAGGTTAAAAGATAGTTATTTCAAGTCAAACCTAAAGCCTGTCTGTATTTGCAGACAGGCTAATAATTAAAGAATAGATTAGGTTTCTATAACTTTAGTAGAAATTCCTGCTAAATCACCAGATGGAGTTTTACCAACAATATAGACATCAATATCTATCGTACCTAAACGATAAACTTTGATGTCTGTGAGATTATCCTTTAGTGTTGTAACAAGTGTTTGAAATTTCTGCACATTTTGTTTTTGCACTTCATCGTGCCATTCTTTTTCTACAGCACAGTTACGAAAGAAATAATCGAGGTCTACGGTTTCAACTGATGTTTCTGGGGAATGTCCTGTTAATTGCAGCAGTTTTTGATTTGTCAACGGTTCTTGTGCCTCACCAGACCACAAAAACACTTCAAAAGGATATTCTGATTCACTCATCATTAACAAACCATCGGAGGCTTGTTTAAGTTTTTCCACAATCTCGTTAGTCATAAAATTTATTGCGATCGCTAGGGGAGATTTAACATAATCAGCCTAAAAAAACTACGACATCATGGCAAAAAGTTACTGAAATCGTAACACCAGCCCATTCGCCAGTCTCGACAATAAGACAATTATCCCAATACTTTCTACAAATCAATAACCGCTCTGGGTTAATCATGTCCCAAAGCGGTTGCTACTGTATATTTACTTCTTCTATAAAAAGTGGATCTGAGGAGAGTTGAACTCATGCACCAGCTTGGGCATTAACTCCCTATTCCTTCACAACAGACCCTAACTTGATTGTGCATCATGCCGAACCCTATGACTGTACGGCAGACTCGACACCATCGGTAGAGGTTTCCTCTCCCGCTTGTTATCAACGTATATGGCGATCGCCTAGTTTTCCTCTAAGAATTTAGCGGATCGCAATCAGAAGACCGCTTTTACTCTACAATCAGTTAATTGCTATCAAATTTGATATCAAATGACTGACCACAAGACCCCACCCAGTGAAATGATTCGTGTGCCTACTGCTTTAATTCCAGCAGTTAAAAAACTATCTAAACTACATCGTCAAGGTCATACAATCGCCTTGTTGCAAGGCTTAGAAGAATTGCTCACCCAGTTTGATAGCAAAATTGATAGCGATATTGCCCCTAGTAGTTTAGCAGTTAAGCAGCTAGAACAGAAGCTAGAAACCAAACTAGATACAATTACCAAGAAGCTGGAACTCATGGAGAGGGCTATTACTTCTGGGAGATACAGCAACAACACCAGACCGCGCAGACAAGCGTACTCATACCAGCAACCCCAAATTGAACTACAGCCCAGAACAAATGAAAGTTTAGCTCAAAGACTTGGTGTTAGTCCCCAAAGCCTGATTGTAGAAACAGAGAAACTAAGCCCCAAAGAATTTATCAGTTGGTCGCGTAATCGTGACCCCATGAGCGTGGGGTGGGAATGGGATGTTAGAACTGAACTTTACCATCCAGTGAAACAATAATTTTAGTAATATTTATGTACTAACAAGATGTGTCACTTGCAGCGAAAATTTCTACAATATTTCTGGCACTGCGCCCTAGTAGTCTTTCTAGCTTTGACTTTTAGTGGATGGGGTGTGGAACCAGCTGTTGCACTGCTACGGCAACATCATGATTCCCCTGGTGTTTTGCGCTACCACTCCCAAGTATCTATTAAAGATAAACAAGGTTACGCTTGGCAGGTGCTACTGTTCAAACAAAATTACAACAATCCAGTTCGAGATTTAAGGTTACGCTTGGTAGGGTTTCCGGGTGTAGTTGAAATTGCCCACCCCCAACCATTAGAAATTGAGGCAACATCAGGAAAATTACTCAGTGCATCCGATGCTTACGCTTTAACTGCACCAGCCCCCAATGTCGGGGAATATGAATTAACTGATGTTTTACCCAAACTGCCAACCACCGATGCACTCAAACTGTATGTACCAGTTCAAGGCGAAAAGCCATTGGTTCTCAATATTCCTCAATCCGTAGTCACCGAGTGGCAATGGCTAGTAACTGAGATTGACTAACCCTGGCAACTAACAAAACTTTCAGGCTGAGTGGCTCACTCAAAATGCTACACCTAAATCACAACCAACCCCAAAGCCAAAGCATTGGTTAAGCGTTCTCTTCATACCAGCACATCCACTTAAGCTTTAGAATAAAATATAAGCTTCCTGAAACGGCACTTCTAGGAAGCTATATATTGCTCATGGCGTAATCCTTATTTCTCCAATGGATGTGACTAATATTGAGGTTAGCTCCGTAGAAGTTCTCCCTACCAAATTAGGAGAAGTTGTAAAACCAAATACTTCAGCGCAAGTAACTCCAGAATTGGTATCGGAGGTCATTCGCCAATATTATTACCGCACACCTGCTGTGAGTAATGATGAGGAGTTAATCTTAGCTTGGGCAGGCAGCCAAAATCGGGAGCAAACTAAGCGAAAATACTATCGTTTTGGTCAAAAATTACTTGATTGGGTACGTCATCAAGGTATACCCGATTTCAGATTAATCCAGCAGCCAAAGTTACTGGAATTTATCGCTAGTTGGGGTGAGGTTTCCCCTTATACTAAATCAAACCAGATTTTGATGTTACGCTCTCTTTGGAGTTATGGGAGTGGAGAAAATGTTGGTTACTTTTTGCGGAATATAGCAAGTACCATAAATTACGATAATTTCAGTAATTTACCCAAATCAGAGCGTTATCTAGAAGATTGGGAAATGAAGAAACTAGCCCAAGCTGCCCAGCAGTTGGGGGGTAAACACTGGCTAGTTTTTTGTTTGCTTTTTTATAGTGGAATGCGCGTTGGTGAAGTGGGGCGGGTAACGATTCCAGGTGATGAACCAGGACAACCCAAAGAAGATTATCCGGGGTTATATTGGCACAACTTTAAATGGCAACCAGACCCAGCACCAGAAGATAGACAGCGTGGGTATTACACAATTAAGTTTCGGGGTAAGGGTGGGAAGTACCGCGAGATTGGCTTAGACCATGAAACTTCAAAGTTGCTCAAAAAGTACCGGGGTATGGCTAGTGATAAGATGCCAGTATTCCCCAATATGTCACCCGACCCGAAAAAGCGCGGGTTGCCATTGAGCGATCGCGCGATTAAAAGATTGATTCAAGATATCTCTGAGGTAGCCAAAATAGAATTTTCTTGTCACTGGCTCAGGCACTCTCATGCAACGAGGGCAGTGGAGATTAAACCACTGTTTGATGTGCAAGACCAATTGGGGCATACCAAGTCTGATACTACCAAAACTTATATTCGTCCCAAAAAGGATGCAGGTACGGGTACGGTACTGCCGAGATTTTGAGGTAAATGTTAACCAACTGACTAATAGTAGTGGGTTGTATTTGCCTGATGATGATGATGAGTAAAGGGTGATTAGCTCTGGAGAAAAATATGAAAGTTGCATTTGAAAAAACTTACCCAAATATTGCTCGTTGGGTCAATGAGGATGAAGGCTGGATTGAAATTGGTTATGACGTAGATAGTCCTCTCAATTCTTTTATACGCGCACTTGATTGTGGTGGAATGCTTTGGCAGGGAAAAGCAAGTTATGATAGTTTGGATGCAGCATTGCAAGATTTAAATGCGGGGCTAGAAGCTGTATTAAAAGATATTTATGGCTCTGGGAGTTAGTTCTCTGTTTCCTCACCTGGGATATTTATGAATTTGGTTAAGCTTTTGTATTGCTATTGGCATGACAATTTTCAAAGCTTTAGTTTGGGCAGTTATCGTTGTGGTGAATAGTCACTAGCACAGAGTTACAGTATGGACGATGGCAGCGATCGCTCCTTTTTCCTCTTTGAAATTGCAGATGCAAGGGCGATCGCCTCCAGCACTGCGCCCCTACAAAAATGCTTCATTCAAGAGTAATTTGGTTCATCCCGCCCAATGCCTAATTCTTTGAGCTTGGCTTTGACCGAAGCCCACTCATCACCACAGTAGTAGTAGTTCTTATCTCGGATATTAGCTAAGTAATAGCCAGGTTTACCACCGTTGATTCGGAATAGCTCAACCAAAACTTTCATTTTAGTTAACCCGTTTCTTTCGAGCGTCGATTCTAAATCGGTAGAAATGTTATGAGCATTGTAGAAAACATTGCCAGGATGAAAAAACCAACGCGTTCCTTCACGCTCATAAATTTGAAGATAAAGGGGAGAATAGATTGTAGACATAGATACGATAAGATTGAAGTAAGAAAGCCCCTAGGGGCTAACTAGGGGCTATTTAGGTTTATTCAGTCTCGGACGAAGGTGGATTATCTTCCTCTTCGTCCTCATCATTCATCTGGCCAAGAATATCGTCTGTAGTGGTTACATCGATACGTTCTCCCGTTTCAGGGTTTTTCTCATACCAGACATCGGCATCAACGTACTCGAATTCAACTTCTGGGTTGTATTCTTGATGTCCGTTTCCGCCATCTTTCGATTGAGTCATTTGTTTCACCTCCTGATGAGAGTGTAGTTTTTTTTAACTCTCATGCTGGTAATTATATCATGATAAATATCATGATATAATTACCAAATTAATGAAAATGAAGCCATGCCCAGAAAAAAATTAGAGCGAAAAAAAGACTATATACAAATTGCGATAGAACCAGATGATAAGGCTGCTTTTGACACTTGGTGTCTGGCGAATGGTATCACAATGAGTGAAATTATTCGCAAGGAAATAGCCCCTTACATTGCCAAAGGTAAGAAGCTTTTGGAAGGACAAAGCTAATCTTTTAAATGAAAATATGATAGACGAAAAGATTGTTCAGTATGAGAAAAACATCGTTTGGCTGGTTGACCCAAATGATTACCGTTGGGTGCGAGAAGATATGGCAGATTTTTGTCAGACACAAGGAATTTCTAAATCTCACCAGATGCGAATTGAAAAAAGAAGAAAATTGATTGGTTATGCTGACCTAGAATACAACGCACCACCTAGTTATATTCTAGGAACTAAAAAACATTACTTTCGCAGAGTGTTTGTAGTGCGTGACGGTGATTATCAGGTTTATCAATATAGTCATCCCGCCGAAGGTGTAGACCCATTGAAAGTAAAACCCAAGGTTAAGGCAGCAGTTCTAAGAGGAAGTTAGATTTAGGGCTTGAGCAGCGAGACGCTCGTTGACTCGCTACCGCTACGCGATCACCCTAATAACGCTATATATAAGTTATGCTGCAAATCTCTAATAAAATTATTATCCCCGATAGCGAACTCGAAATTAGCGCGATTCGTTCTCAAGGAGCAGGGGGTCAAAACGTCAACAAGGTTTCTACTGCCATTCACTTACGCTTTAACATTGAGACTTCATCATTACCCACTTTCTACAAAGAACAGCTTTTGAAACTGAATGACCGACGCATTACCCAAGAGGGGGTTATTGTCATCAAGGCTCAAGAACATCGCAGCCAAGAGCAAAACCGTGAGGAAGCTTTAGAACGACTCAAAGAACTTATTAAAAGCGCAGTCGTACTTAAGAGAAAACGCAAACCCACCAAACCAACTCGCAGTTCTCAAAAAAAACGTCTTGACAGTAAAACTAAGCGAGGACAAATTAAGTCAATGAGAAGGCAGATAGTTGATTAAAGTATGATCCTCTTAAACCAAAAACCCAGCCGGGTTGACTGGGCTTTTGTTGGGGTTATATTCCCTCCTAGGTAATTTATAGAAGTTATTGATAAGTCGCTTTAGTAATAAGAACTACCACGCCTAGATTGCCAATTCCAGAAAATTAGAACCTTTGTTAGAGTTGAGATACACAATATTTTTTGGCTGAATGCGCGGATGGGTAGGTGTAGAAATTCTCTCTTTTGGACAAATGGCTGTATTCCTTGTAGGACGGTCTTTTGCAGAAAAATTAAATTAAAATCATCCGCGCACCTTACCCAGTCTAGGTTTCAAGAATTTCATGTAAATCGACTGACATTTTCGCGTGTTATAATCAACCCATCCGCGCAACTGAACCTTGAAAATCAAATACAGATTAGCTTTCAGCCTGCCGCGATTGCAATTAACCTTAATCCCTATTAGGGATTGAAACACGGCAGTGGTGATGCTGAGAGCAATCGCCGTGTATTGCAATTAACCTTAATCCCTATTAGGGATTGAAACTTTGTGGCTTTGGTTCTGGTTGTGCCTTTGGTGGTGCGATTGCAATTAACCTTAATCCCTATTAGGGATTGAAACATAGTGGGTTTGCAATATTTATAAACTCCCCTAATTGCAATTAACCTTAATCCCTATTAGGGATTGAAACTTGGGATGATGTAGACCGGATTTATTTGACTACCATTGCAATTAACCTTAATCCCTATTAGGGATTGAAACGGCATATGCGGCTAGTTCTGCATCGACTTGTTCTTGATTGCAATTAACCTTAATCCCTATTAGGGATTGAAACGCTGGAGATCCTAATGCGATCGCCCAGGCTGTACATTGCAATTAACCTTAATCCCTATTAGGGATTGAAACGAAAAATTCTGCGAAGAAGTAGCAAAAGTATTGCTTATTGCAATTAACCTTAATCCCTATTAGGGATTGAAACAGTATTCATATTTCTAATTGCTTCTATCCAAGTATATTGCAATTAACCTTAATCCCTATTAGGGATTGAAACAATTTATTTATAAAGATACTAGCTAGCTATCATAATTGCAATTAACCTTAATCCCTATTAGGGATTGAAACTATAACCTATTAAATGTAGGGTTTTTCTACTGCTTTCGATTGCAATTAACCTTAATCCCTATTAGGGATTGAAACCGAATGCTATAGTGAGTATACACCTTACTTTGGTAGATTGCAATTAACCTTAATCCCTATTAGGGATTGAAACAAAGCTACCCTTTGCGCCGTTTTCCCCTGCTTTATTGCAATTAACCTTAATCCCTATTAGGGATTGAAACTGTGGTGGGTAGTGGAAACTGAACTACCTAGTTTTATTGCAATTAACCTTAATCCCTATTAGGGATTGAAACAGCTTATGCTTTGCAGATTATCAACCATGATTTATTGCAATTAACCTTAATCCCTATTAGGGATTGAAACTTTATAGAGGCATCGTACTTTATCAATATCGTTATTGCAATTAACCTTAATCCCTATTAGGGATTGAAACTGGCAAGACTGAACGGTACTCAAGAGGATGAAGTCTAATTGCAATTAACCTTAATCCCTATTAGGGATTGAAACCAAGCTGATCGGCAACCCCAAAGATGGCTATAGCGGGATTGCAATTAACCTTAATCCCTATTAGGGATTGAAACCAAGAGAAAGATATTCTTGATGGACACCTTATTGGTATTGCAATTAACCTTAATCCCTATTAGGGATTGAAACGACCTTGCTACTGGCGATCGCTACTGGGAGAATGTAATTGCAATTAACCTTAATCCCTATTAGGGATTGAAACTTAATGCTAGCTCTAGCCGCTACAGTTGCCCCCATATTGCAATTAACCTTAATCCCTATTAGGGATTGAAACAGGGCTGCTTTTATCGATGCCTTGAGCCTTGACTGATTGCAATTAACCTTAATCCCTATTAGGGATTGAAACGACATACTAGGTTAACCATGTGATAATACTTAAGGGGGAATTGCAATTAACCTTAATCCCTATTAGGGATTGAAACCAAACTAATAAGCTTGATGAGAACGATGAAAAATTGCAATTAACCTTAATCCCTATTAGGGATTGAAACATATTGTGACACGTATGATTCTTCATCGCTGCCAAATTGCAATTAACCTTAATCCCTATTAGGGATTGAAACGAGAGATTGTTTTAAAGCATGAAGAAACTCACGAGATTGCAATTAACCTTAATCCCTATTAGGGATTGAAACAGCTCAAGGGCAAATCACCTGGAATGAGCTTAATTGCAATTAACCTTAATCCCTATTAGGGATTGAAACGACTTACAGAGGGCAGAAATACTTGCTGATACTGATTGCAATTAACCTTAATCCCTATTAGGGATTGAAACGTGGTGCATAATCCCACCGGGCATCACAGTTATGGAATTGCAATTAACCTTAATCCCTATTAGGGATTGAAACAACAAGTCGGCGTGCGCTGCAAGTAATCTCTCCTCAATTGCAATTAACCTTAATCCCTATTAGGGATTGAAACCCTATCAGCAAGCAATTGGGCTAGGTGCGCGAGCATTGCAATTAACCTTAATCCCTATTAGGGATTGAAACGACTTACAGAGGGCAGAAATACTTGCTGATACTGATTGCAATTAACCTTAATCCCTATTAGGGATTGAAACCAAGAGTACAAGTTTCATACTTAACCTCTAATTATTGCAATTAACCTTAATCCCTATTAGGGATTGAAACGTCAAACAACAGATGATTGCTGCATACACTGAGGATTGCAATTAACCTTAATCCCTATTAGGGATTGAAACAATATCATCTGATCAGCTTGAGACTGAGTTTGTCATTGCAATTAACCTTAATCCCTATTAGGGATTGAAACATAGCCAGGATCTCGGTATGCACTATATTCGCCTTCTATTGCAATTAACCTTAATCCCTATTAGGGATTGAAACGTAACTATCCGTGAACCACGCAGAATCAGCGCATAACATTGCAATTAACCTTAATCCCTATTAGGGATTGAAACTTTACTCGCATAGACATAACACAAAGGTATAGACGAATTGCAATTAACCTTAATCCCTATTAGAGCGATCGCGCTTCGTGTGTTTATCCTGATAAGTGCGATCGCGCTAAAAAACGGATAGTGCATCAAACATCTTGACTGTCGTATGTAGTGAGTGAGGGAATTAAACCCCAAAACATACACTCAATACCATTCACGAAAAAATGAAGAACAGCAAAAAAAACATCAACAATCAAGAGTCCAGACTGTCTCAATTGAGTCCAGAGTCCAAACTTCTCCCAGCAGAATTGGCAATAATTGCAGCAGGGACTGAGGTCAAACCACCCACAACGGTGATTATTCGGAGTCGTTTGTGACAAGGGTGAGCGCACCCCCTCAGCTTCCCTTACCTATCCACTCACGCCCCATCTTTTCTGCGGCTTCAGGCGTATAGTAAAGTTTGCGCTCACCAAACACTGCACCACTGGGACTAATCAACCGGAACTGCCAACAATTGGCCTGTGAATATACCAACAGAGTAGCGTGGTGAATGCCAACAATTAAATGAATTTTGGTGGTTGTCATTAGTGGCAGGTCAAAATCTACTCCTGTTTTATCAAACTATTTTCTTAGAGGATAAAGGGCGATGCCTGCGGCGGGTTGCGCCTACGCTTTTTCCTCTAAGAAATTGCAGATACCTAGTGGTGCGATGCCTACGGCGGGCTACGCCTACGCATTCTTAGAGGAAAATTTAGGAGTAAGGGCGATCGCTAATCATTGACTAAAAAGTGATTATCATCTTTACAAAAAATCAATTCGCATCCAAACTCAACCACATACACCTTTGTTAATTGATACTTTTCTGACCTTTCAGTGAATAAGCAGGTAACTGTCTTTACCTCTTCTCTACCCGAATTACAGTATTTAAATGTCCCAGTAATAGTTCTGGATTTAGTGGGTTTATTGTCACCTGGAAACATGAATTATTCCTATATTCTTAGAGGAAATTGTAAGGCGATATTGCTAAATAGTTTCTCTTGTCTTCATTATATAAAATGGATGAATTAAAACTACCATCCAATCAGTATCAGGGACATTTTCAAGCTCTTTGTAAAATCTAATATCACCAGCATCAGTCCAGTGTTCTACCACTTCTAAATTAGAGTGATAGAAAGCGTTAGCTACTTCACCTATGCTGAGTTGATTATTGGTAATGTATACCCAAGCGTGAATTTGATTTATGTAAGGATATAAAGTGCGAAAATCAGCCGCATCTGCCAAGGCTTCCAAATCAGTAATCGTTGTCATATTTCATCATCTGTTAAATAGTCCTTGAAGAAGGCAGAAGGCAGGAGGCAGAGGGCAGAAGGTTCTTTTCAGGGGGATTCAAACCCCTCCTGAAAAGGAGCCACCAAATTTTCAATTTGGTGGGGGTCTTAAACCCTTGCTCCCGACCGTCGCACAGATGGTTCGGGCAATCAGGGAAGGGATAAATTCCTTCTGCCTAGCCTTGCGGCAACGCTTCCGCGAACTGCCCTCTGCCCTCTGCCTTTCTTGATAATACAAACTTTAATTTTATTACGGCAATACAGAAATTTTGATGATTCAAGTGTGTTCATTTATTTGGATACTCAATAGTGTTATCGTTCAGGTAAATATATAAATAGATATTTGGGATTACTACTAAACCCAGAAAATACATAACTATAGCAGAAATAAATAATATATTTACAAATAATTCATCATTAATCTTAAATTGAAACTTCATAATCTCATTTTTAGCTGTACATTTATAGTTCCCCAAAAATCCTTGATTTTACCAATTAAAAGCATATATCCTCAACTCAAACTAACTGTTTTTCTTAGAGGAAAAAGGCGATCCAGTTGTCATGACTGCGTTGGCAATTTCATAGACAAGGTATCGCCTGATTAATTTCTCTGCTCACTGTACTTTGGGGAGTGCGTTCACTAGGGCATCTCCCAATATTCATCATTCCAGTGAATGGATTTTAAATATTATTCACTATCTATAACCCAAGGTTGATTTTGCTGGATCAACTGGTTAATCGCTGCTGGTTTTACCGGACTGTAATAGCAGTAGATGACAGCATTATGAACTGGTGTAGTTTCGCATGACGGCATATTCCCATTACCAACTAAAACCATCTTTTGCGGTACAAACACCTCATAACTAACCAGCTTCCATTCATGTTCGGGGTTGTTTTCGTAACCAGCAGTCCAGACGATAGATTCAATCTCAGTAATTGCCTCATCTACTCCACTACAAACCTCCATTCCCCCCGTAAGTTCATATCCTGGTGCATTGAAGCTAGGAAAAGTCTGGATGGATGTTAAAAGTGTGTCGCCTCTTAACTCGTTGAACTGTTCTAATTCTTGTAGGTTCATCTGTTATCTCCAAAAATTGTTTGTTCTCCAGGGAAAATACACCAGTATCCACCACCAACTGCAAGGTGACTTCTTTTGAGTTTTTTACCTATCTTTTTACCAATTTTGTAGCAGTCGGTAATAGTATTAGCCCAGTGAGCATCCCCTAGTTTTGCTGCTTCTATCCCAGAAATCGCTCTACTCTGCAAAGGCTTGGCTGTACCAACCAATCTTTCGGAATTGTTGATTTGTCCATTGGCATCGGCTGCATAATACTTCCCGTTCCTGGTGGATTGCCAGATATAGTAAACAGTGCCACCTACAATAGCAACCCCAACTAACACACATCCTACCCCAGCCGTACCAGCACAAAAAGCGGCGGGTGCAAGTACCGCAGGATTCGCATTCACTGGGCGCACTGGTAAAGCAGTCCCAGCGAGAACAAGGCTTGTTCCTATGGCAATAATTTTTGATTTGAATTTCAGCATATTTTCATGGCTTTGGTCGCCAACTCAAGCACCTTTTTATGTACTTCTGCATCCTATCAAGATTGGGCGTACTTGTACCAAATTTGGGTCAATATTGGGATAGAATATTTGAGTCATCCTTTTTTGTGCCAATTCTGGGGCAGATTTGGAAAAATAGAAGCACTTAGGTAGCAATATGAATGCAGTAGGTTTGCCCAGAAAGGATGAAATGCCCAGAAAAGATGAAAGGTTAGCAATTCCCGCACTAGGCGAGTATGACAATGATTTACTCACTGTGGATGCGTGGCTCAACAACCGCTCTAAAGTTGTGCAGGCACAGTCTCTTTTATGTGTCCAACTTCAAGAACGGGACAAATTGATTAAAGAGCGGGTTGAGTACCTAGCTAAAAAGCGGGGTATCACCTTTGATGAGATGTGGGAGCAAATTCTTAATGGCACTGCTCAAAAAATGACCCCTGGTGAGGAAGGACTAGAGTATAAATCAGGGGATGAGGGCTAGTTTATATAAGACGAAAAGTTTACAACAGATTGATGTGCGGTGGTAAACTACGCGGCTGCACTTAACTAACAATTTTTCAAAAGAGGAAAAAGGCGATCGCCTACGCTCTGGTTGTGGGGGGCGATCGCTCAGGCTCTTAACTGCAATTTCTTAGAGGAAAAAGGCGATCGCTTGGTGGGTGGGGTGCGATCATATTGATGCAGTTGAGAAGAAAATTTCTTAGAGGAAAAATGAGGATATAAACGATAAATCAAATTATTTGGAAGGTGTTTATTGTGTGTAAATAATACTTCTGCTGTGACTAAAACAATTGTTAATTCGCTGCTTTTCGCTGCTTTTCGTCATTAAAATGCGCCACCATCTAATTTAATTATTTGTATGACATTTTTCTTCAAAAAGCTGCTTCTTAAACCCTGCTTTAATAAATGATTATCTTCAGATAATATCAGTGCATTAGCTAGTGAATAACGAAATCTCTGTATTAGTTTTTCGATTTTTGTGAGGTCAAGAAAATGAATAAGTTCACTTGTGCGGTGGTGGTTGGGACAGTATTGTCGATTAGTGCGCCAGCATTGGCTGAAAGTCGTGCCGTTAATATCAGTATTGGCAGTATTGGCGGTTCTCTAGATAATGCCGCTTTGCGAACAGCTCGCCAAGTAATCGGGTTTGCGGTCGGCACTGGCACTGTCGATAAATTTATTGTCTATAGTCCCAGGAATGGCTCTCCTATTCCCATCGAAGGAGGTTTATCTGCTTGTGCTGAAGCTGGCTTTGGCATCAGTGATGCCAGATTTAAAGCGTTTATCCAGCAGTTGCGTTCTATTACACCCCGTTCAGGAACTTTCTTTAATTTAGAACTGACCGCCAGTTGTAGACTCAACTAAGGTAGAACTAGCCTTTTCAAGGTGGTGAAATTCTTGCTCACCTCTATTAACATGGGCGTTTAAATGAGTATCACCACCTCCTGTAAGTAACTTGGCTTAACTGTTATTCCCAACAATAGAGTTCCACAAAAAAATTTGTGAGGGTTAAGGGCATAAAACAGGCGATCTCCTACACTCTAGTAGTGGGGGCGATCGCTATAGGGTTGAATCCCCAAGTTATATTTTTCTACGTCTAGGAATCCGGTTGAGAAATTGATCCATACTCCGTTCTGCCAAAGCAGCAATAGTCAGCGAGGGATTTGAGCAGGCTGTTGAACCAGGAATCAGCGCACCATCAACCACAAACAAATTAGGATAACCAAACACCTGCCCATGAGTATTGCATACTTGCCCAATTGTTGCACCGCCAAGTGGGTGTGCTGTAAAACTGTAGTCAGGCGGTGCAGCAAGACTTGTACCATTGGCTTGGTTGAGCCGTTGATAAGTATACAAGAGAGCCTGAGCATTTCTTTGACTATCGGCTGAGTTGTTAGGCCAGAACAAATCTGCTAACTTAGTAGCTGTATTGTAGGTAAGATAGCCCTCCGGTTTGGAAATTCCCTGACCAAGAACAGGAAGAATACCTTGTGGTACAAAAGGAAGTCCGTGAAATGCTTCAAGTATCACTGGGGCAATAGGGTTGTCGAGATGCTCAACTGCGATTACACCCGGATTCCCTGGTGTTGGATTCGTTTCGCCAGCATTAATCATTAAAGTAGTTGAATCGGAATTTGTTCCCCAAAACTTTCCTACCTGATTATTTAGTCGGCGCAAAGTACGATTGGTTTTAGCACGCAGCAATAGTTCAGTAGTGCCAATCGAACCTGCCGCCAAAAATAGATAGCGACAAACAAAGGATTTTTGGACAAGCACTTCTCCTTGCTCATTAATTTGATTGCAAACAACCCGGTAACGCCCACGATCTGATTCTCCAATCATAGTGACTACGTGTAACGGTCGAATTTCAATGTTACCAGTCGCCTCTGCCATACTGAGGTAGTTGCGATCTAAGCTGTTTTTCGCCCCACTATTTGTACCGTAATAAACTTGACCATTAATAATGGAAGCAACCTTTTTACCTGCTATTTCCTGACGAACAATATCCCAATCAATGGCTGCGTCAATCTTGCGTGTATTCAAACCAGCCTTACGGGCTTGCTCCATGAGGATGCGGCTTGCTAAGTAGTATTCAGTTTGAAGAATATCGTCTGGGATGGGGGATGCTTTGAGGATGGAACGCACCCGTGGGTAATAAATCCGATCCAGTCTGGTGTAGTTAATAGTGCGTGGAAAAACTTTATAGAATAGTTCTTCCGTCGGTTGATAAGTGATAGCACCGTAGACAAGCGAACCACCCCCAACACCTGCACCACGGTATACATTGATACCATTACCTCTTTTGACATCAAGAACGCCAGTATATACATCAATGGGGATTTCTGGAACTGGTGGAGGTAAAACCGTAGTGGGACTGAGCCATGCAGCACGACCATCTGGGTTATCTGTTGTAGAGAAAGTATCACCTGAATCAGTAATTTGCCATCGTCGTCCCCGTTCCAATACGATTGTTTCAATTCCAGCCTGACCAAGACGCAATGATGCAACTGCACCGCCAAAACCACTACCAATGACTATCGCCTCAACATACTCGTCAACACCACCAGCAGAGGTGCGAATAGTGGATACACCTATGCTGGCCGCCGCCGCCGCCGATGCCTGAAGAAATCGACGACGATTTAGCATTTGGGACATACTTTATCTCCTATTTTTCGCTTGGCATATTTGCGAGGTTGTAAATCGTAGGTAGTTAGTCAGTGACTTAACAGTTTTTGGTATTTGCAGCTAGAAATTCTTTAATTCGGGCAATTTTAATCGATTTACAACAATCATTGATATGAGTATCAGATTTAATAGCCAGTAATCAACAATGCTTATTTCAGTAAAAATATGGAAATGTTTTGTTAAAGAAAAGGTTAAATTTTGACAGGTTTTCATTGCAAGTATCTATGGCACTTCCTCTAAGGATAAGTGGCTCTCTAGCTGGGAACTGGCGATACCTACGGACACCCAACTACGCTCCTGCGTGAATGATGCAATAGCACTCGCGCCCCTGGTAGGCGATCGCCTTCAAGAAGCGGAGCATCGTCGCTGTTTTCCTCTAAGAAAATTCCCCAGATAAGTAGTTCTGATTACAGTCATCCACTATTATTTGTCAAGTCATATTGACTTTTTGTAACAATATTGTTAAATTAGTTTACATAAAGTAACAAATACAGGAAAACATTATGTACACCACCATTAATGAAGCAGGCGTTTTAAATAACTACGCAACTGAACCCCAGATGTACTATGCACAGTACCCCAACCAAGAGCAGCAAAATCGTTACAAGTTTCAAGGTGCAGTTGCTACCCTACTCGTCACTGCTCTAGTTTTGGTTGCTTTTGGCGTTAGCTAATATTTGTAGATTTCGGTATCGGTATCACTCATCGTCATTTGGACTTCTCCCCTTTACCTCGGTTAGTTTCGCCGGGGTTTTTTGCTGGGATTGAGACGAGCGATCACCTGGGCGTGGGCGGAACGCCATCGCTCAGGCTCTTAACTGCAATTTCTTAGAGGAAAAAAGGCGATCCGGTCTTTGTGGCTGCGATCGCTCGTTAGACTTTCCCCCACATCTGTGCAGTAGACAAACACATACTACACCTGTATTATTGAAATTAGTCTTAATTACAAATACTACAAACATTCAATGACCACCAGATTCTCTTCAAGCATGAGTAGCGCAGCGCATTGCCAACCCAACAAGGGTTTAGGCAGAGTAATTGCGCTATTTGCGTTTGAGGGAATTTATCTGTTCATTGGCGATAAATCTATAAACATTGGCTTTTTTGGAGCGTTAGCCTGTTGGCTGAATCCAGAGCAACTGAAGCAAAGCGGGAGGTGCAAATGTCTCATAGCACCGATATAGGGCAAAAAGTATCAACTACCTGACCCCCGCTTCTTTTCACCAGAGGCGGGGGTTATTTTTTAGGAGTGAATTAACTGATGGAAGCTCAACCACCTTTTCAGCAATCCCATATACTACAAAATTCAGTTGTAGTCTTCTCTAAGAACTACCTACCACTAGCACGCATCAACATTAAACGCGCAATCGTGCTGTTAGTTACAGGTCAAGCAGAATCGTTGAATTTTGGTACTACAAAACAGTGGGAAGTTCGTTCTCCTAGTGTCGTACTACAAGTACCTGAACACATTCGCTTAACCGTTGGCAATCCTGAACGGCATTGGAAAGTCCCGCCAGTAAACCGTCGTGAGGTTTTGAGGCGAGACAACCACACCTGCCAATACTGCGGTAGCACCAAGCATTTAACGCTTGACCACGTAATCCCCCGCTCCAAAGGTGGACAGCATACCTGGGACAACGTTGTCACAGCGTGTGAGAAGTGTAACTCAACCAAGAGCGATCGCTTGCCGCATGAAACTGGAATGGTATTGAAAACCAAGCCCAAAGCCCCAATTCACCCAGCAGTAGCATTTGCCGAACAGTTCTGGAACTCACAACGCCTAACTGAAGCTGAGTAATTTACTCAAACCTAGCCAGAGAGGGCAATACGACGATTACACAACACTGCCCTCTCATTTCTGAAAAAAAGTTTGTAGTACGCCCTTGACACCTTTGTAGCATTTGTGTAGTATAAATGTAGTGAAGCAATCAAGCCTCCCAAAAAGGCACAGAGCAAGCACTATCAGAACCATGAAAACTAAATAAATTGCCACCCAACGTGGGGGTGTAACTCAGTGGTTAAGAGTGCCTGTCTGTCGAACAGGAAGTCGTGGGTTCAAATCCCATCATCCCCGTGTAGCCTTGTGGACAAAAAGATAAGTCGCTGTGCCTCTCAAGCACGGAGAAGCGGGTGCAACTCCCGTCGAGGCTTCCAAACATTGCAGTGTAGCTTAACGGCAAAGCCCCAAGCTCATAACTTGGTAAATGTGGGTTCAACTCCCACCACTGCGACCAAATGCAGGGATGGTGTAATTGGCAACACTACAGTCTCCAAAACTGTTGTTCTGGGTTCAAATCCTTGTCTCTGCGTTGCCGTGTCCTAACCGAAAAAGCTTACATACTCGCCTAATGGTAAGGCAACTGTCTCTAAAACAGTCTATGCAGGTTCAATTCCTGTGTGTGAATCAACAGCTTTTTCTACTTACACGGCATACATGGTGCAGAAGCGAAGTGGCCGAGCGGCAAGTCTTTCAAGCTTGTAATTAGCGGGTACCCTCCGGGATGCCTACGGCTACGAGTCCCGTCTGCACTACCAAATTTATGGGTCGGCTCACCAAAAGAGTGTAGGTAACGGTCTGTAAAACCGCCGCGTTCAGTATTGCTGGTACCCTACCCTTCGGGAACGCTCCGCGAACGGGAAGCAAGCTACAATTCCAGCCCGACCCATTACGGAGAGATTGCTATTGGCAGGGCAAGCTGTTTGCTAAACGGGGAGAAAGTAGCGAAGCTGCTATCAGCCGCCATGCAACGGCTGAAAACGCTACCCAGAGAGAGTTTCAGAAAAATTTTTCACCTTTTACCCTAAAATGAGACTTTGACCCATTGGATGCACACTTAAAGGTGTACCATTTAAACCTCACTGATTTTTACAGCCTGAAACCCGCATGGCTACGTTACTAAATGCCGTACCAAATAGCCTAAGCTTCAATTGGCACAGCCAAAACAAGCTTTTTTGGCGATTTTCGGGTTAGAGAGCAATTTTATTTCTGTAATCCTTTTGTAGCAAAGCTTTCAGACTTTACGTGGCGGCTGATAGCAGCTTCGCTACTTTTACGCCTAAACAGTCGTGGATGTAAGTCCACTGTGGGTACTGCTTCGCAGAAGCAAGCTACAACTCCCTCTCTCTCCGCCTTATGAGAACGTGGTGTAACTGGATAACACATCGGTCTACGAAACCGTTCGCGTAGCGTGGCGTAGCCAAAAGTGAAGGTTCAAGTCCTTCCGTTCTCGCCTTATCCCCTGGTAGCTCAGTTGGTAGTAGCGTCTGTTTGAAAAACAGAAGGTCGTCAGTTCAATTCTGACCTGGGGGGCTGGCACATTGCCCTATAGCTCAATGGCAGAGCAAGCGGCTGTTAACCGCGAGGCTGTAGGTTCAAGTCCTACTGGGGCAGCCATTTATTGCCGAGTGGACGACTGGGAAAGTCGCTGTGACTCTGAATCACGGAGATGTTGGTTCGACCCCAACCTCGGCAGCCATTTATTGCCCTGTGGTGTAACTGGCAACATCCCTACCTTTGAAGTAGAAGATTCCAGGTTCAAATCCTGGCAGGGCAGCCAAATTATACTCCTGTAGCCCAATTGGAAGAGGCGGCTGTCTCAAAAACAGTCTGTGTACGGGTATCCTTCGGGAAGCCGCTCCGCGTCTACAAATCCCGTCAGGAGTACCAACGGGGTGTGGCGCAACTTGGTAGCGCGGCAGCTTTGGGATCTGAAGGTTGCGGGTTCAAATCCTGCCACTCCGACCATTTGCCCTTGTGACGAAACTGGCAAACGTGCTGGTCTTAGAAACCAGATTTTGTGGGTTCAAATCCCACCAAGGGTACTGACTTGGGTCGTTGGCAGAGCGGATATGCAGCCGCCTTTTAAGCGGACTTATCCAGGTTCAACCCCTGGGCGACCCACCTTGGGCTGTTAGCTCAGTTGGCAGAGCAGCTGCCTCTTAAGCAGAAGCGCATAGGTTCAAGCCCTATACAGCCCACCTTGCCCCTGTGATGCAATTGGTAGACATGACCTGCTTAAAACGGGTTTTCTACAGGTTCAAATCCTGTCAGGGGTACTCGCGGAGATGGAGCTATGGTGCGCTCTGAGGTCTCATAAGCCTTCACGTAGTGGGTACCCTTCGGGAAGCAAGCTACAAATCCCACCTCCGCTATCAAATGCTGGTGTAGCTCAATGCGGCAGAGCAACTGACTTGTAATCAGTAGGTTGTAGGTTCAACTCCTGTCACCAGCTTCAATGCGGGTGTGATGTAATGGCTAGCATCTGAGTGCGCCACACTCAGCGTATGGGTTCAAATCCCATCACTCGCTCTCGTAGCCCTGTAACTCAGTTGGGAGAGTGCCTCTCTTACAAAGAGGAAGTCGCGGGTACCCTTCGGGAACGCTTGCGCGAACAATTCCTGCTGGGGCTACCAACTTATGGGAGTGTCGCCTAATGGATGGGCATCGATCTTCTAAATCGAGCGATGTAGGTTCGAGTCCTACCACTCCTGCCACATGGGTCTGTAGCTTAATTGGGAAAGCGTCTGCCTTGCAAGCAGAAAGATGTCGGTTCAAATCCGACCAGTATCCACTTATGGTGTCTGAAGTCGAAGTGGTCGAGACGCTAGCCTGTGAAGTTAGTCGATAGCGGGTTCAAGCCCCGTCAGACACCCCTTTAAGGAAGATGCCGCTAAATGGTCGGCAACCGGTTTTGAAAACCGGGGTGGGGTAAAACCCAGGGGTTCGATTCCTCCATCTTCCGCCTTCCACCAGAGGCTAAAAAGTGAAGCACCGTGCTGATAACGCGGCAACAGGAGGGGCAGTACCTCCCTGGTGGATTAACTTTTCCATAAATTCAATGCCAACAAGAGTTTCCAAGAAAATGGCTGAATGTGAGCGTTCGCCTTTCTTTGAGTTTTCTGACCCAAAAGCGTTATAGTCTTAATTTGTGAAAAATGTACTCTCCCCAGTTGTATAACCGTTAATCCAAAGCTACAATCTGCCGTATTAGAGGCATTTTTAATTACAACTGAA